>JACQAE010000029.1 GCA_016195095.1 Pseudomonadota bacterium | reverse complement strand
CATGACTTTTGCTTGCGCATGATCTTATCCGAAAAGCGGTTCCCACTTTTCGGGATCATGCGCTAGGCTCGCAATGGAATGTCAACGCAACGCCGAGGCGTCGGCCGAACCACGACGGGAGACTTGCTTGGGACCACTCGAAGCCGCGGTCATCGGAACCGGATGGTGCGGCGGCATCCGCGCCGAGACCCTTTCGCGCTCGGCGCTGTGCGCCAAGCTGCATATCTGCGACATCAGGCCCGACCGCCTGGCCGAGGTCAAGGCGCTGACCAACCCGGCGACGGCGACGCTCGATTATCGGGACATCATCGGCAACGACGCGGTCAAGGTCGTCTATGTCTGCACGACGCCCGAGCATACGCATTTCCCGATCGCGCGCGACTGCCTGCGCGCCGGCAAGCACGTGCTTCTTGAAAAGCCGATCGCGATGGAGCTGTTCGAGGCCGACGAACTCATCGCCATCGCGGAGCGTGGCGGTCTCAAATTCACCATCGGCTACTCTCAGCGTTTCAACACAAAATTCGCCTATGCCAAGAAGAAGCTCGCCGACGGCACGCTCGGTAAGCCGGTGTCGGTCATGGTCAGCCGCCATCTCTCGCGCGCGCTGGGCAAGAAGATCGCGAGCCGCGTGCGCCTGTCGCCGGCGGCGATGGAATCCACGCATGACCTCGACCTGGTGTTCTGGCTGCTCGAGCCGGCCAGGCCGGCGCGCGTTTATGCGCAGGGCGCCTACGGTTTCATGCAACCGGTCAACGGCTCCTACGACGTGATGTGGAGCACGGTGACCATGGATAACGGCGTTCTCGTCGCCATCGGCGGCGGCTGGAACCTGCCGCCGAGCTATCCCAATTACTGCACGACCTGGATCGAGATCACCGGCACCGAAGGCTCGCTGTTCCTCGACGATAGCAGCCGCGACAATTGGCTCACCACCGCGAAGGACGGCATCAGCTTTCCCATGTCGACAATGCCCGGCGAGCAGGTCGATCACGTGTTCGCCGGCCAGATGGGGCCGGAAACGCTGCATTTCCTCGAATCGGTCATTCTCGACCGGCCGCCGATGGTGGCCCCGCAGAGCGCGCGCCGCGTCATGGAATGCTATCTCGGCGCCGACCTCTCCGCCTAGCATGGCGAGCCCGTCGATCTGCCGATGACCAACAAGTCGCTCGCCGCGGTGCAGGACCTCTACGCGCGTTTCCGCAAGCCGCTGTGACCACGCGGCGCGCGTTATTCGTGCAGCGCCCTGGTCGCGGCCAGGAGGTCCCTGACCTGCCGCTCGCCGATGCCGCGCATGATGAAAACGACGCGGCTGGCGCGGTCCGTCCCCGGCCAGCGGTCAAGCTCGATCGGCGGATGCGCGAGATGCTGCACGAAATGCACGATGACCGGGCCAGCGCACCCGGCGACGTTGAGCCAGCCCTTGACGCGCAAGAGGTCGGCGCCGCGCAGCGCCATCAGCGCCTCCATGGCGCGCGCGAACGGCTCGAACGCCAGCGGCGCGTGCTCGACCAGGGTGAAGCTGCGCACATTGTCGGTGTGCTCGATCTCGACCTCTTCGGCGAAAAATCCGCCGCCGGCGCCGGAAATCGCCGTTCGGACGAGCGCCGGCGCGCTCGGCTCGAAAAAGCCGCGCGGATCGAGCGCGCCGTTGACGGCGGTGAGGATCTCGGCGCGCGGATTGAGGGCGCGCACGCGCGCCTGCGCGCGGGCGATCTGGTCGGCATCGGCGATATCGGTCTTTGCCAGCACCACCCGGTCGGCGAGGAGAATTTGCCGCCGCGCCTCGATGAAGCGGTCGAGCGTTGAGTCCGCCGACACCGCCGCGACGACCGCCATCACGGTTTCAATATGAAATTCGCCGCCAAGCGCGCGGTCGGTCGCGAAGGTCGTCAGGATCGGACCCGGATCGGCGAGCCCGCTCGTCTCGATAATGACGCGGCCGAAATAGGGGATTTTCCCGCGCTCGCGCTCGATGACCAGGCCATGCAGCGCGGCTTGCAGGTCGGAGCGGTAATTGCAGCACAGGCAGCCATTGCCGAGCAGCGCCGTCGCCTCCGCGCTGTCGCGCAGGAGCGCGTCATCGATGCCCGCTTCGCCGAATTCGTTGACCAGAACCGCCGTGCCGCGGCCCTGCTCGCTGTTCAGGAATGCCCGCACCAGCGTCGTCTTGCCGGCGCCGAGAAAGCCGGTGATCACGCTCACCGGAATGCGCGCGCCGCGCTCGCGCCGCCGCCGGCGGCCAAAGCGGCCGGCGCTCGCCGAGGGAAACAGGTTGAGCACGGAGTAGGGCGCGTCCGTCACCGCCGGCATCCTTCACCACCGTTGCGCGCGCCGCCGTCGCGCTGGCGCATCGCCCACGCGGCCGACCGCGCGGCGGGGTCAGAAATCCATTTCCAGGATGTAGAGCCCGCCGCTGAATCGATCCACCGTATAGACGATGCCGCGCTCGTCGGCGAACACGTCGTTGAGCTGGATCGATCCGACCGCCGACATGGCCGGCGCCGGCGGAACGAAGGTCGCGATCTCATGCGGCTGATAGGGATTGGTGATGTCATAGGCGCGCAGGCCGCCATTGAAGAACGTACCGAGCACCACGTCTTCGGATTGCCACGCCGTCGGCAGCGGCACGTTCTCATGGATGTTGTGGGCGCCGAAGCGCCCGCCGCGACCCTTCCAGGCATCGACCGGCGGCAGCGGGCAGGTCGAGATCGGCACCGGGCGGCGTTCGTCGCGGGCGTCGAGAATCCACACGAGCTTGGGCCAGTCGGCGGCGTCATTGACGGTCGATTCGTCGGTGACCACCAGGAGGTTGCGGTTGAACAGCGGCAGCACCGTGTGGGTGAAGCCGGTATAGGGAGGCGAGTTGTCCCAGCGGCAGATCGGCTTGGGGTTGGCCTTGTCGGAAATGTCCATGATGAACATGCCGGCGTCGATGTAGCCGAGGTAGCATCGGTCGGGCCGCTGCGGATAGACGTTGGTGTTGTGGGCGCGGTTGCCGCGGTCGAGCAGCGGGCGCGCGTGGCGCGCCGGCGGCGCTTCGCGGTCGCCCTCGCGCGTGCCCGGCAACCACCAGCGGCCGACCTCGACGGGTCGCGCCGGATCGCGCACTTCGAAGATGCGGTAGAACTGGTCGTCGAGTTCATGCGTCGGCGTGAAGTCGGGGGCGCCGGCGGCGAGGTGCACGTACTCGCCGTCGCAGAACCACAATTGATGAACGCCGCGCGAGTGCGGCCCGGAAGCATCGACAAAGGCGATGGAGCGCGGCCGTTCCGGCGTGGAAATATCGAACAGTTCGAAGCCGGCCGGCTTTTGACCGACCTTCTGCGTCTGGTAGGCGACGGCCATGATGTCGCCGGTCAATTCCAGCGAGTTCGAGCGCATGAAGCTTTCCGGCAGGTCGGTCTGGACCACGATCTTGGGCCGGCGCGGATCGGAGACATCGACGGCGGTGAAGTTCTTCGGCGCGCTTTCATGCGCCAACCAGATGATGCGGCGGCCGTCGCGCGCGATCTGGATCGCCATGCCCTCGCCCATGCCGCCGAACCCGCCGAGTTCGTGATGCGCCAGGAGCTTGAAGTTCCACGTGACCTCGCCGGCAGGGCCGAGGCGTGGCGGCGCGCCGGAGCGTTCCGACGGGCGGCGCTGCGGCGCCTGCCGCGCCGCCGGCCGCGCGCCCTTGGGTTTCATGGCCGGCGCGCGTTTGGCCGCCGCCGGCTTGCTGGCCGGTTTCGCCGCCAACGATCTGCCGGATGCGGAGCTTTTCCTGGTCGATGACTTTGCGAGCTTCTTGCCGGACTTTCTGGCGGGCTTCCTCGACATCGCAGTCTCCGTGCATGCGGCTGGGCGCGGCGGACGATAGCGCCTCGCGTGTCCGCATGGAACGTGCCGGCGCAAAATTCTTTCCGCCGGAGACCGTCGGCACATCGCGCGGCTTCGCGCGTTGGTGCCGTCGTCATCGACCCGACGATCGCCGACGTTGCGATGATTGGCGCCGGTTCTCGCGCCGCTCGCGGTCGCGGCGCGGATTGCCGCGATTTGGGCTGGCGCTGAAACGGCGCCAGAGGGCCCTAGCCCTCGACCGTGCGATCGCCCAGCGGCCGTCGTCGCGGCCGCGCCCGCCCAATCACGCGCCGGCGCGCGCCTTGGCGATGAAATCCGGCCGCAATGCCTGTTTCCAGTCGGGTATGGCCTTGATCTTGTTGGTCTTGAGCAGGATGTCGGCGTGATGCGTCATATAGGGTTGCAGATCCTGCGGGAACCCCGGGTCGACGTCGATCTTCGACAGCGCCTTTTGCAGCGTCGTCGGCGACATCTTGTAGCCCTTTGACGTGTAGAAGGAATGAATCGCCGCCGTGACCTTCTTGGGATCGTCCTTGAAATCCTTGCCGACATCGAGCCAGGCCTTGAGGTAGGCGACGATCGTGTCCGGGTGCTTGGCGACGAATTCGGGCGTGGCGGCCATGAAGACCGGCACCTTGTCGACGCTTGAGAGGTCGAACAGCGCGACGCCAAGGCCGTCATCCTCGGCGATGGCGTTGTAGGGCTCGATATTCACCATGGCATCGACCGTCTTGGCCGCCATCGCGGCGACCATGTCGTTGACGTTCATGCGCACTTCCTGGTAGTCGCCCTTGTTGAGGCCGTGGCTGGGACCGACCTGATCGACGAATATATTGCCGATCGAGGATCCGGTCTGATTGGCGATCTTCTTGCCGCGCAATTGCTCGAGCTTGCTGATGTTGAGATCCTTGCGCGCGACGACCGCGGCGGTGCGCCCGACATATTCGATCACGGCGATGCCGACGAGGCCGCCCTTGTCATGCCCGATGATGAACGAGGGGCCGGCATAGGTCCCCATGTCGACTTGCCGCGCCACCATCTGCTGCATGGTGAGGTTGCCCGACGGGACGGCGAATTCCTGGAACGTGATGCCGCGTTTTTCCAGCGCGCCGGACTTGAGCAGATAATAGGTGGGCATGCCCCACATATTGGTCTGGTAGCCCTGGCGTATCGGCTCGAGCGCCAATGCCGGATGCCATGGCGCAAGGCCGGCGGCGAGCGCGCTGGCGCCGGTCGCGGCGAGAAATTGCCGGCGGGTGATGCCGGGCCCAAATAGTGTCATCGCTTGCTCCTCCCGTTGATCGAATGGTCAACCTGGTCGTGCGGCTCCGTTTCGTGCGCGATATGCTGCTGGCCGAGATCGCGCAGCAATTGTTTCTGATGCTCGAGGAAGGCGACGCTGAGCGGGTCGCGCGGCCGATCCAGCGTGATAGGCACCTGCGTCTTGACCGTGCCGGGATGCGGGGTCATGACGATGACCCGGTCGGCGAGATAGACCGCCTCGGCGACATTGTGGGTCACATAGACGACGGTCTTGCGCGTTTCCCGCCATACGTCCGCCAGCAGCTTTTGCATGTCGTCGCGCGTCAATGCGTCGAGCGCGGCGAAGGGCTCATCCATCAGCAGCACCGCGGGATTATAGGCGAGCGCGCGGGCGATGGCGACCCGCTGCTGCATGCCGCCGGAGAGGTGATGCGGGTAAGCGTGCGCGAACTTCTCGAGCTTGACGAGGCGCAGCTGTTCGAGCGCGATCTCCTCGCGCTCCGCCTTGGCGACGCCCTTCATTTCCAGGCCGAAGGCCACGTTGCCCAGGGCGGTGCGCCAGGGAAACAGCTGTGCGAAATCCTGAAACACCACGCCGCGGTCCATGCCGTGACCGCTGATCGGCTTGCCGCCGATGCGGATTTCGCCGCCGCTCGGCGCCAGGAATCCGGCGATGATGTTGAGCAGCGTCGACTTGCCGCATCCGCTCGGTCCCACCAGGCACACGAATTCGGACGCCTCGATGCTGAAATTCGCGCCCGCGACGCCCTGCACGCGCCCGGCGGGCGTGTCGTAGACGAGTGAAATATCCTCGATTTCGATTTGCGGCATCGAAGCGATCCGGTGCGCGCGCGATTGGCGCGCGCGAACGATGCACGAGTGTAGTATATTCCGTGGCGCGGGGGCCAAGTCTTTCGCGCCGATCCGTGACGCCGCGGCGCGCGCCGCCTGGCGGCAATGCCGGCCCCGCCCACGACGATGATCGCCACGATCCCGCCAGCAACCTCGGCGTTGCGCGCGCGCTAATCCTGCGCCGGCCGCTCGGCCGCGTATTTCTGCATCAGCGGATATTGCAGCATGGCGAACGCAAGCGTGAGCGGCAAGAAGCCGAACAGCTTGAAGCTCACCCAGAAATCGGTCGATTGCGTACGCCAGACGATCTCGTTGAGGACGGCGAGAGCGAAGAAGAACATCGCCCAGCGGACGGTCAGCTTGCGCCAGCCCTCGGGGGTGAGATTGAACATCGAGTCAAAAACGAGCGCCAGCAGCGGCCGGCGCGCCACCAGGCCGCCGACGAGCGTGACCGCGAACATGAGGTAGATCAAGGTCGGCTTGAGCTTGATGAACGTCTCATCCTGCATGAACAAGGTGAGGCCGCCGAACACGACGACAATGGCGGCCGATACCACCGGCATGACCGGCAACCGGCGCGTGAGCGCATAGGAGATTGCCAGTGCCACGAGGATGGCGATCATGAAAACCGCCGTCGCGACGAATATGCCGGCGCGCGTGCTGGCGGCAAGGCCAGCCGGCATCAGCGGCTCGACCAGCGGGGCGAAAACGGCCGGGCGCGAATTGGCGTAGAAAAACAGCACAAGCGGGCCGAGATCGAGCGCCAGCTTGAGCAGCGGATTGATGGGCTGCGGCTCTTTCATGGCGCCTGTGTAGCGCGGTAGCGCGCGCCGCTCAATCCTTGATGCCGGCGATGGCGCGGGCGAAATCGCGCGCCGCGAAGGTCGCGAGGTCGTCGATGCCCTCGCCGACGCCGATGAAATGCACGGGCAGGCGGTATTTTTCCGCGATCGCGACCAGGATTCCGCCGCGCGCGGTGCCGTCGAGCTTGGTCATGACCAGGCCGGTGACGCCGGCGATGCGCGAGAATTCCTCGACCTGGCCCAATGCGTTCTGCCCGACGGTGGCGTCGAGCACGAGCAGCACGGCGTGCGGCGCGCCGGCGTCGACCTTGCGCAGCACGCGCACCATCTTGGCAAGCTCCTCCATCAGTGCCGCCTTGTTCTGCAACCGGCCGGCGGTATCGACGAGCAGAATGTCGGCGGCTTGCGCGCGCGCCTGTTCGAGGGCGTCGAAGGCGAGCCCGGCCGCATCGGCGCCTGGTGCGCGTGCGATGACCGGCGCGCCCGCGCGCGCGCCCCAGATCTTGAGCTGCTCGACGGCCGCGGCGCGGAACGTATCGCCGGCGGCGAGCACGACCTTGCGGCCCTCGGCGGCAAATTTCGCCGCCAGCTTGCCGATGGTTGTTGTCTTGCCCGACCCATTCACGCCGACGACCAGAATGACGAAGGGCTTCTTTGCTCCGTCGACCACCAGCGGCGCGGCGACGGGAAGGAGAATTTTCTCGACCTCGGCGGCGAGAACGGCCCGCACCTCCTCGCCGCTCACGTCGCGATCGTGCCGCCCCGCGCCGATGGCGGCCGCCACCTTGGCCGCGGTCGCGAGCCCGAGGTCGGCGCGAATGAGCGCGTCCTCGAGTTCCTCGATCGTCGCCGCGTCGAGCTTGCGCTTGGCGACGAGGTCGGTGATGGCGCTCGAGATCGACGCCGACGTGCGCCGCAGGCCGCCGGAAAGCCGCCGCAGCCAGCCTGGATTATTCGTGCCGTCCTTGACGCTGTCGTTCATGCTGTCGTTGGCGCTGTCGCTTCTTGGCGAAACCGTGATAGCGGTTTTGCCATGCAGCCGAAAGAGACCCGCGCGCATGACTACCCGCCCGCCGACATCGCGGCGCGCGTGCTCTACCGCGACGCGCTCATGCTGGTGATCGACAAGCCGGCCGGTCTCGCGGTGCATCGCGGTCCCAAGGGCGGCCCCAGCGTGGAGGATTATTTCGACGCCCTGCGCTTTGGGCTGCCGCGCGCGCCAGCGCTCGCCCACCGGCTGGACAAGGAGACGTCGGGCTGCCTCGTGCTCGGCCGCCATCGCAAGGCGCTCGCGCATCTCGGGCTCCTGTTCAAGCATGGCAAGATCGGCAAGACCTATTGGGCATTGGTCGAGGGTGGCCCGCGGGACGACTCGGGATCCATCGATCTCGCGCTCGGGCGGCTCGACGCCACGCGCGGCTGGTGGATGAAGCCCGACCCGTGCGGGCTGGCGTCGCTCACGCGCTGGACGGTGCTCGGCCGCGGCGAGGGGATGGCGTGGCTCGCGCTTGAGCCATTGACCGGGCGCACGCACCAATTGCGCGTGCACTGCGCGGCGTCGGGTTTTGCCGTCATTGGCGACGACATCTATGGCACCGCGCCGCGCTTCACCGGCCCCGGCCTGCACCTGCACGCGCGCGAGATCGAAATTCCGCTCCTGCGCAATCGCGCGCCGGTGCGGGTGAGCGCGCCGCCGCCGGCGCATATGCACGCGCGGCTCAAGGCCTGCGGCTGGGTCGCGCCGCAAGCGCCGGAGAATCAGTAGAGCGTGGCGGCAAGGCGGGCGGGATATTCGCGGTCATGCGCGTCGCCCCCGGCCTTGCCGTCGGTAATGGTGGCGATGATGCGCCCGCTCGTTGGCAGCGTCGCGCGGTCGGTCCAGCTCGCGACGTCCCAAAGCCGCGATCGCACGATCGCCTTGGGGCACTGGTAATAGACGCGATCGATGGTCACGACGAGCACGACGCGCGGCGTCTTGTCGTTGACGGCGAAGGTCCGCGCCAGCGCCGCGTCGGCGCAGATCGCGGCGCGGCCGTTGATACGGATCGTCTCCCCGCAGCCGGGGATGAGGAACAGGAGCGCGACGCGCGGATCGTCGATGATGTTGCGCAAGCTGTCGACGCGGTTGTTGCCGCGGCGGTCGGGGACGAGCAGCGTCTTGTCGTCGTGCACGCGCACAAAGCCCGGCGCGTCGCCGCGCGGCGTGCAATCCATGCCGCCGGGGCCGCTCGTTGCCAGCGCGAAAAATGGCGCCGCCTCGATCAACGCGCGATAGGGCGCGTTGATCCGGTCGATCTCCTTGATCACGGCATTGCCCGCGGGCGGGGGAAACAGGGCGTCGAGTTCGTCATGGGTGCGCAGCAGATGATCGCGAAAATCGACGTGTGTCATGGCGTGCTCCAAATCCCGTCCGGTTGCGTCAGGCGGCGATGAGGCGGCGGCCGTCATGGCCGGCGACGGCAAGACGGGCGAGGGTACCCGGCGGCGCGGGCGCCGGCAGGCGGATCGGCGTGAACTGCTCGGTATGGCCAAGCGCGCGGCCCTCGATGAGCACGCTTGTCGTCGTGCCGACCTGCGCATCGAGATGGCGCTGCAACCGGCTGTCGCCCTTGGCGCGCAAACGCGCCGCGCGTTCCTTGACCAGGGGCGGCGCCAGCGCCGGCATGCGCGACGCCGGGGTGCCCGGTCGCGGCGAATACGGAAAGACGTGCAGATAGGTCAGCCCGCATTCATCGACCAGGTCGAGCGAGCGCGCGAACATGTCGGCGGTTTCGGTCGGAAAGCCCGCGATGATGTCGGCGCCGAAGACGATGTCGGGACGCAACCGGCGCAGCGTCGCGCAGAAGCCGAGCGCGTCGGCGCGGCGGTGACGCCGGCGCATGCGCTTGAGGATCATGTCGTCGCCGGCCTGCAACGACAAATGCAGGTGCGGCATCAGCCGTGGCTCGCTTGCGAAGGCCTCGACCAGCTCGCGATCGGCCTCCACCGCATCGATCGAGGAGAGCCGCAGTCGCGCCAGTTCCGGCGCCGCGCGCAGCACCCGCCCGACCAGCGTCCCAAGCCGTGGCGCGCCCGGCAGGCCCGCGCCGTAGCTCGTGATGTCGACGCCGGTAAGGACGATTTCGCGGTAGCCGCTCTCCACCAGGCGGCGGACCTGGGCGATGACGCCGTCCATGGGCAGCGAGCGCGAATTGCCGCGCCCGAAAGGGATGACGCAGAACGTGCAGCGGTGATCGCAACCGTTCTGCACCTGCACGAAAGCGCGCGCGCGACGCAGGACGCCGTCGATCATCGGCGCATTCACTCTTTGCTCGCGCATGATGTCGCCGACGTCCACCTTGTCGGCGGCCGCGGCGCCGTCCGCGCGAGGTCCAATTCGCGCGCCGGCACGCCGCCAGGCGGCGAGGTCAAGCTTCTCCGCGTTGCCGAGGACGCGATCGACTTGCGGCATGCGCGCGAAGGTGGCGGGCTCGATTTGCGCGGCGCAGCCGGTGACCACGATCGGCGCGCGCGGATGCTCGTGGCGCAGCCGCCGTATCGCCTGGCGCGCCTGGCGCACCGCCGTGCCGGTGACCGCGCAGGTATTGACGATGATCGCCTCATCGAGGCCGGCGGCGCCGGCAAGATGCCGGATCGCTTCGGATTCGTAGGCATTGAGGCGGCAGCCGAAAGTGACGACGCTGTTGCGCATGGTCAGGTGGTCGCGGCCGAAGCGAACAGCGCCGGCTCAAAGCGGGCGGCGAATTCATAAGCGACCGGCCCGGTCATGAGGACATGATCGTCGCGCTCGCGCCAGTCGATGCGCAGGTCGCCGCCGGGCGTCGTGACCGTGAGCTTGCGTTGCGTGCGCCGCAGCCGCGCCGCCGCGACCGCCGCCGCGCAGGCCGCCGAGCCGCAGGCGCGCGTGAGCCCGGCGCCGCGCTCCCAGGTGCGGATGACGATGTGGTCGCGGCCGCGCACCGCGCATAGCGTGATATTGGCGCGCTCGGGAAAGATCGGGTGGCATTCCAGTAACGGACCAAGTTTGGCGAGATCATGCGCATCGACGTCCGCGACCCAGAATATGGCGTGCGGATTGCCCATGCTCACCACCGATGGCGAATGCAGCACCGGCGCGTCGATCGGGCCGATCTGCAACTCGATGGCGCGCGTGTCGCGGAACTCCTGCGCCAGCGGAATGTCCTGCCAGCCGAAACGCGGCGCGCCCATGTCGACCGTCGATACGTAAGGCTCGGCCTCCTTCCAGCAATTGATCAGGCCGGCCGCGGTCTCGAAGGTCAGCGCGCCCCTGCCGGTTTGGTCGAACACGATGTCGGCGAGGCAGCGCATGCCATTGCCGCAGGCACCGGCCTCCGAGCCATCGCTGTTGTAGACGCGAATGTAGCCATCGGTGCCGGGCGTGCGCGGCGGATAAAGCGCCATCAACTGGTCGAATGGCACCCCGTCCGGCTGGGCGATGGCGCGCGCCTCGGCGGCGGAGATGGCAACGGGCCGCGCACGCAGGTCGACGACGACGATCTCGTTGCCGAGACCGTTCATCTTGACGAACGGGTGATTGGCGAGCGCGCTCATGATCCAACCTGCATCGAGATTTATATGGCGAACCGGGGCGCCAGCGCCAGCCCAGGCGAAGCGGCGCGAGCCGGATCGGCCGACACAATCCGCCTGCCCAATCCGCCGCTGGCGTGGTAAATTAGGCCGCATGCGGTGGCGCGGCCGAGCCGGCCCGGCGCATCTTGGAGCGCGATGATGCCTTGGTTTCGAAACGGGGTCGCGGGCGTGCTCATTGGCGCGGCGCTGGCGATTATTGCCGCCGGCGCGCCGCGTGCGCAAACCGTGCCGCCCACGACACCGAACGCTGCCCCGGCGGCGCCTGGCACCGTGCCCGCCGCGCCGACGGCGCCGGATGCGCCGCCCGCCGACGCGTTTGGCCTTGAGGTGATGCTGACCGCTCGTAGCATCGTCGGCATCAAGGGCACCGCCACCTGGGATAGCGCCTACGAAACCCTGCTCGATACGTTCAAGACGATCTACGGCTTCATCGACCGGCAAGGGCTCAAGGCGGACGGCCCGGCAATGACGATCTATCTTTCGACGGATGATAGCGGGTTCCATTTTCAGGCCGCGGTGCCGATCTCGGAGCCGCCGAAGGAGCTGCCGCGCGGCGATATTGCCGTCGCCACGTCGCCGCAAGGCAAGGCGCTCAAGTTTGTCCACCGTGGTTCCTATGACGCCATGGACAATACCTACGAGGCCATTACCAATTTCCTCGACGAGAAACGGCTCGAGGCCAAGGACCTGTTTTTCGAGCAATACATGACGGATTTGCGCACGACCCCCGAGGACAAGCTGGTCATCGAGGTCTATGTGCCGCTGAAATAGGGCGCTGGCGCAGACGCGGCCGGCCATTCCCGGATCATCATAGGTCCCACACCTGTCCCGGCCGCAGCAGGCCGAATCGCTCGGCGGAAACGCCCGCTTGCAGACGCGCGGCGGCCAGTGCCTCGACCGGCGCCTCGATCGCCTCGTCGGTGAGTTGGAACGTGCCGTAATGATGGCCGAGCGCGAATTCGCCGCCGCAGTCGGCGAAGGCCTTGAGCGCCTCGCGCGGGTTCATGTGCTGGTCGCGCATGAACCAGCGCGGTTCATAGGCGCCGACCGGAAGGATGGCCAGGCGAAATGGGCCATGGCGCTCGCGCGCGGTGCGGAAATGCCAGCCGTCGCCATAGCCTGAATCGGCGACATGGAAAATCCGGCCGGCCGGCGTGTCGATGACGAATGCCGCCCACAGCGCTTTATTGCGGTCGAGCGGCCCGCGCCCCGACCAATGGCGCGACGCCACCAGCGTCACGCCGACGTCGCGCGCCAGTTCGACACGCGTCTCCCAATCATGCGCCTCGACGCGGATGGCCGAATCATGCGCGGCCATCACCGCGTCGTTGCCGAGCGGTGCGAGCACGCGCGCGCGATGCGCCGCGGCGAGCGCCGAGAGGGTTTGCACGTCGAGATGATCGTAGTGATTGTGCGAGACGAGTACGACGTCGATCGGCGGCAGCGCGTCGAAGGCGATGCCCGGCGCGTTGACCCGCCGCGGCCCGATGAAGCCGAACGGCGAGGCGCGCTCCGACCAGACCGGATCGATGAGGATATTGAGGCCGGCGGTTTGCAAGAGAAAGCTCGCGTGGCCAACATAGGATATGCGCCATGCGCGCCCCTCGACACGGGCGGGCGGACTGTCGCTATAGGGGCTTGGCGCCCATTTCGGCCAGCGCGCCTTGCCGCCTGCCGCCAGCCAGCGCGCGACCTCGGCGAGACTCTTCGGCGGCATGCCATGCGGATCGAAAAAACGCGCCCCGTCGAAATGGTCGGACGCCGGCCCGTCGTAATAGCGCTCAAGGACGCTGCGCGTGGCGCCGCCGGCGACACCAAAAGTCGCGACGGCGGCAAGGGCGGCGAGTGATTTGCGGCGGCTGATGCGCATGGCGCGGCGGTTCCCGGCGTGGCGTGGCTGACAACCCTCGGCCGGTCACCCGCCAGGCGAAATATCCGCTCCGCCGCCGGGCGGCAAGGGGCGCTCGCGGCGGCGGATCGATCGTTCTCGCGCTCAGGCTGGGCCCGGGCGATCGGCAAAAGGCTCGCGCAGGACGGCGGCGATCGCGCCAAGGACGGCAAGCGCATCGGTGGTGCCGTCGGCGGCGCCCTTCTCGAAATCGCCTTCGCCCTGACCCATCGTATTGGTGACATGGGCGAGGCACAGGACGCGGGCAGCGCGCGCCCGCGCGAAAGCGTAAAGCGCCGCCGCCTCCATTTCGACGGCGAAAACGCCGCGCCGGCGCGCCGCCGCGATCGCCGCTTCGGTTTCGCGAAACGGCGCGTCGGTCGTCCAGGTGGCGCCGGTGAATACGCGCGCGCCATGATTTGCCAGCGCCGCCTGCGCGCGGCGCACGAGGGCCGGCTCGGCATGCGCGTATGGCGCCGCCGGCGCATAGTGGTAGCTCGTGCCTTCGTCGCGCAACGCGCGATCGATGATAACGAAATAGGGCGGCGGCCCGGCCGGCACGATCTGCCCGGCCGAGGTCAGACTGATCAGCGCGCGACAGCCGCAGGCGAACAGTTCCTCCGCGACCAACACCGCGAACGGCGCGCCGACCGCGCAGCCGATGATCCCCGCCGGCATGCCGTTGAGCGAGAATTCGTGCAGGCGCGTATGATAGCAGGGCCAGCCCTCGAATACCCGCGCCTCGCCGGTGCGCTCCAGGCGGCGAACGATATCGCCGTCGGGATCGAGGATACATAGCTCCGGCACGTCGACCGCGGCGAGCCGCTTCTGCCGCCTTGCCTCGCGCAAGAGCGCTTGTGGCACGAAGACGGAGGGCGCACCGGCGTCCTTGCCGGCGAGGATGGGGGCCAATCCTTCGCGCGTATCGCCGATCGCATCCGTCATTTCATGTTTCCGTTTCCTGGCAGGCGCCGCCGCCGCGCATCGGCTTGTGCCTTGCCAAGCCGCCAGCGTCGCTTTAGAGCATTTGCCCGCGATGAAAACACCCTTGCGTCGCGAAAATCGCAGTCGGCCGTAAAGGACCGCAACAATTTTCCGTGACGTGATTGGCGCACCGCCACGGAGCCTGCCGCGTAAAATGTCGAGGACAGCGAAACCCGTGGCGCTTGCCGATGGCGCCGAGATGAAACGCACGCGCCCGGCGGGTCGGCGGCCCGCGCGGCCGGCGTGGGCACGAAGCCGGCGCGGCCGGTAAATTCCAACCGCTTGGCATCGAGGCGACAATCCATGACCACCATGAATCTCCTGCTGCTCCCCGGCGACGGCATCGGTCCCGAAGTCATGGCCGAGGTCAAGAAACTGATCGGCTGGATGAACAAGAACGCCATGGGCGACTTCGGGGCTGGTCGGCGGCTGCTGCTACGACGCGCATGGCGTTGCCATCACCGAGGACGCCATGCAGCGGGCGCAGCGCGCCGACGCGGTGATCTTTGGCGCGGTCGGCGGCCCGCGATGGGACAAGGTCGCCTATGAGGCGCGCCCGGAGGCGGGGCTGCTGCGTCTGCGCAAGGATCTGGCGCTGTTCGCCAATTTGCGCCCGGCGATCTGCTATCCAGCGCTGGCCGGATCCTCGAGCCTCAAGCCCGAAGTGGTCGACGGGCTCGATATCATGATTTTGCGCGAATTGACCGGCGGGGTTTATTTCGGCGAGCCCAAGACCATCACCGATCTCGGCAACGGGCAGAAGCGCGCCGTCGACACCCAGGTCTACGACACCTACGAGATCGAGCGCATTTCGCGCGTCGCCTTCGAGCTTGCGCGCACGCGGCGCAACAAGGTGACGTCGATGGAAAAGCGCAACGTGATGAAGACCGGCGTGCTGTGGAACGAGGTCGTCACCAATCTGCACCGCCGCGAGTACAAGGATGTCGAGCTTGAGCACATGCTGGCCGACGCCGGCGGCATGCAGCTCGTGCGCTGGCCGCGGCAATTCGACGTCATCGTCACCGACAATCTGTTCGGCGACATGCTCTCCGACGTGGCCGCCATGCTGACTGGCTCGCTCGGGATGCTGCCATCGGCCTCGCTCGGGGAGGTCGACGCGCGCACGCGCAAGCGCAAGGCGCTCTACGAGCCGGTGCACGGCTCCGCGCCCGACATCGCCGGCAAGGGCGCGCCGGGCACCACCAACGGCGGCACGCGCGAGATGGGCGACGCGATTATTTCCGAGTTGGCGCGGCTCGCGCGCTGAAGCGGGCGCGGCATAAGTAACCGGCGCGGCGCGATGGGTTTATGTGCGCATGGCGGTAAACGCCAGCGGGCTCACCGTGCTCGGCAGCGGTCGGCACTCCGGCGGCTCGGGCGGCGGCACGTTCAAATAGCCAGACGGCTGCGCCGGCCACTGGACGGCGCTGCGACAATAACGCGCGTTAACGTCGCGTCCGCGCGCGCGTGCGACACCAGGCGGCGATTAAATCAGCGGCAGAAAATGCCGAGGTCGAAGCAATCCGGGAACGGCATGCGGTTCCAGCTGATTTTCGGGTCGTTGCGGCTATAGGTCGTGTAATAGGGCGGCAGCGCGTAGTCGCTGTATTTGCGCTCGCCCGGCAGCACGTCGGTGCCAGCGTCAAGATAGCTGCGGCCGGTGACGACGACGCGCCTGCCGGCGGGCGTATAGTAGATCGTGCGCGTCGGCTGCTCCACGGCGAGGCGGCGCTTTTTCGGCGAGGCGTCGGCCGGCAGCGCGGTCACGACGACGGCGAGCCCGGAAATGGCGAGCACCGCTGCCTTTGTGCTTATTTTCATCGGTATCCTCGTTGCGCGGGTTCGTGAGCGGATTCGGCCGTCATTGTAGCGGGCTTTGCCGCTTCGCCACAATGGCCGGCATGGGGGGCCAGCATGGGGCAGGCCCGACACGATCGATCAAAACGCCGGCTTATGTATGGCGCCTGGCGGAAAACCGTTGCCGGCGTGGCGCGTCATGTGGAAGTATACATTATCGGAATTGAATATGACGGATTTCAACGACCGTGGCCGATGCCATGGCGGTGCGGGGAGGAAAGCATGTCAGGAAAAATCGAACGCTCGATCGAGGAACTCTACCAGGACGATGCCGAGCGCGCGGACGCGGTTGCGTTCGGCCGCGAGGTCGGCCCGAGCCGGCGCGGATTTCTCGGCGGCGGCGCGCTGGCGACGATGAGCGCGGCGGTCGGTGGCGCGATACCCTTCGCGGCCTTCATGCCCGGCGGCCTCATCCCCGCCGCGCTGGCGCAGGGCCAGCCCGCCGCGGGCGCCCCGGCGGCACCAGCCGCCCCGGCGGCAGCGGCGCCGGCCGCGCCCAAGGGTCCGCAACACCTCAATTTCCCCGGCAAGGACCCCAAGCTCGTCCTGCTCGGCGACCGTCCGCTGGTCGCCGAGACGCCGGCCGAGCTGCTCGACGACGCCATCACGCCGATCGGCAAGTTCTACATCCGCAACAACGGACAGATTCCCGATCCCGCCGCCGACCCGGACAAGTGGAAGATCGGCATCGACGGCGAGGTCAACAAGACGGTCGAGATCACGCTTGGCGAGATCAAGGCGAAATTCAAGGCGCAGACGCGGCGCTTCGTGCTCGAATGCGGAGGAAATGGACGCGCGTTCTTCACGCCCGCCGCACGTGGCAACCAGTGGACGAACGGCGGCGCCGGCTGCGCACAATGGACCGGGGTGCGCCTGGCCGACGTGCTGAAAATGGCCGGGGTCAAGCCGTCGGCAATCTATACCGCGCATTACGGCGCCGACGTGCATCTGTCGGGCGATGCCAAGCGGCCGACGCTCTCGCGCGGCGTTCCCATCGCCAAGGCGATGGACGAAAACAGCATGATCGTATGGGCGATGAACGGCGAACCGCTGCCCAATATCCATGGCGGCCCGGTGCGGCTGCTTTACCCGGGCTGGACCGGATCGGCGTCGCAGAAATGGCTCACCCGCATCGCACTGCGCGACAAGGAACATGACGGTCCGGGCATGACCGGGTTCTCCTATCGCGTCCCGATCAAGCCGATGGTTCCCGGCGACAAGGCCGATCCGAAGAACTTCCGCGTGCTCATGTCGATGCCGGTGCGCTCGATCATCACCAGCCCGGCCAATGGCGCCAAGATCGCCGCCGGCACCAAGGAGCTCAAGCTGCGCGGCGCGTCATGGGCGGGCGACCTGACGGTCAAGAAGGTCGATGTGTCGATCGATTTCGGCGCGACGTGGAAGGCCGCCAAGCTGGAAAAGCCGGCGAACAAGTATGACTGGCAGCGCTTCACCGCCAGCGTGACGCTGCCCTCGGACGGCTATTACGAGGTCTGGGCCCGGGCAACGGATTCCAAGGGCGCGATGCAGCCGCACCAGTCCGGGATCTGGAATCCGCAGGGTTATGGCGGCAACGCCATGCACCGCATCGCGGTGCTGGTTGGTTGACGGCGCAAGCCTCTCCCCGCTTTGCGGGGAGAGGCGCCCTTTGCCGCAAATCGATGGACATTGCATGAGCCGCGCTGCGACTGCCGCCGTCTTTTTCACGGCCCTTGCCGTGTTGGCGCTGTCGGCGTCGGCGCCGCGCGCGCAATCCACCGGCGCGGCATTTGCGCCGCGCGCCGAGAGCCCGGAGGAGTTCCCCGCCGGCGACGGCCGGGACGAAACTTTTTACACCTGCACGGCCTGCCACAATTTCCAGCTTGTCGCCGCGCAGGGCATGACGCGGCGGCAATGGGACGAGTCGATCGAGTTGATGATGCAACGCCACAATATGCCACAGCTCGACACCAAGGACCGCAAGGTCATCCTCGACTATCTCGAAGCCACCTATTCACCGCGCGCCGCCGAGCGCACCGGCGGCTGGCAGAATCCGTTTCTCAAGCGCTAAAGCATGATCCCGAAAAGTGGGAACCGCTTTTCGGAAAAGATCATGCTCAGGCGAAAATCATGATCCCGAAAAGTGGGAACCGCTTTTCGGAAAAGATCATGCTCAGGCGAAAATCATGATCCCGAAAAGTGGGAACCGCTTTTGCGAAAAGATCATGCTCAGGCGAAAATCATGATCGCGAAAAGTGGGAACCGCTTTTGCGAAAAGATCATGCTCAGGCGAAAATCATGATCGCGAAAAGTGGGAACCGCTTTTGCGAAAAGATCATGCCGGTTCGGCGGCCGCTTGTCCGCCGCTGGTGTCCCGATTCCGAAGTTCGCAACACCCTGCGGCGCGCTTCGATACGAACTTCGGAATCGAAGGGACACTAGCAAACTTATGATTCTAGTGTGGTTTTGGATTTGAAGTTCCTATACGAGATCGCGGCAACGATGGTAGGAACTTCAAATCCACCACACTAGCGCCGCGCCCACCAGCAGCGCATGTGCGGCACGACGGTCGGGCCGCTGGCGCGCCGCTCCACGGCATACCAGTCCACGCAGCGGCGCACGTAATCGCGTTGCGGGTATATTTCGATGCGCCGCCGCGCGCGCCGCTGGCGGCGCTGCGCCGACAGGTCCGTCGCGGCCGCCGCGTCCAACGGCACGGATGTCGCCGGTAGCGCCGCGGCGTCCATCATCGCGGCTCGCGCCGCGTCCGCCGGAATTGCCACGATCGTGGCCGCAATGACGAGGCAGGCCGCGAAGCCGCGCCTGCCAACGCCGTGACACAACACAAGGTTACGCATTTTCGTCTCCCGCGCCGGCGCCGCCGCCGACGATCCCGATCGCCATCACGCTCTACGATTGCGCCGGATGCGTCAACCGGTGCAATGTCCCCGCGACTGCGGCAGGTCCGCGCCGTGGCCGCGTACCGGGAGATATTGCCATGACAAGGCTCGCGATTGTTCTGCTGGCCGGCATTGCATGCGGATCGCAAGGAGCATCGTTGGCGCAGGACGCCGGCAAATTCGCATTGACGGCGACCGATGCCGCCAAGATCGCGCAGCGCGCGCAGCATTTGCGCGACGCCTTGGCGCAGGCGAGCCAGGGCGGCAGGCCGCGCGAGGTGGCGGTGCTGCGCACGCTGCTTGACGCGCCGGCGCGGCCGCTGCCCGACCTCGCGGCGATCGCGGGAGACTGGCGGTGTCGCACCATCAAGGTCGGCGGCCTGTTGCCGCTGACGCCCTATGGCTTCTTTCGCTGCCGCATCGGCGGGCGCGGCGAAGACGGGACGCTGGAAAAACTCACCGGGTCGCAGCGCACGGCGGGCGAGCTCAAACGATTCGACGCCACGGCGTTTATCTATACGGGGGTCGGGTTCACTGATTATGTCGCGCGCCGGCGCTACGGCGCCGGGCCGCAATTCGACGAGGTGGCGCTGCTCATGCGCGTCGGCGAGGACCGGCTGCGCATGGAGTTTCCCGCGCCCTATTATGAATCGAAATACAACGTGATGGAGTTCGTGCGGCGCCGGTGACCATCGAGGAAAAATTGCAGGCGAGACGACATGCAATGACGCAACCCACGCCCGATCCGAACGCCTGGCAGGCCGCACGCGCGCCCTCGCTCGCGGAGTTCGAGGCGCTGGCCGGCGACATCTATCGCCGGTTGCCCGAAAATTTCCGCGCTCTATGCGACGGCCTGGTCATCCGGGTCGACGACTTTCCAGAAGACGAGGTGCTTGATCACATGGGCCTGGAAAGCGAATTCGACCTGCTCGGCCTGTTCCAGGGCACTGGGCTACCGTTTCGCTCGATTAGCGATCCGGTGCAAATGCCGAACATGATCTGGCTCTACCGGCGCCCGATCCTCGACTACTGGGCGGAACATGACGAGACGCTGGCCGGCATTGTCGCGCATGTGCTGGTGCACGAGATCGGCCATCATTTCGGCCTGAGCGACGCCGACATCGACGCCATCGAACGCGCGGCGGAATGAAAAACGGGCGGCACGCATGCCGCCCGCTGATCGTGTGCCTGGCAACGTTTCTCATTCCAGGGCGACGAGAGCACTGGCGTGGTGAAACGCCATCCACGTTGCCAGGAAAACGCTTGCGGCTATAGCGTCGGGCTCCACGTCGCCGGCGCGAATTCGTAGCCGGCGCCCTGCTTGGTGAAATAGCCATGGGCAGGGAACGGATAATGATAGCCGGTGATCGGCATCTTTTCCGCCACCACCATGTCGAGGAGCTTGCGCCGCGTGTCGAGCGCCTGGTCCGGGATCATGTCGGCCCACAGCCGGAAGTCGGGATTGCGCGCGAAGAGGCCGGGAAGATTGGTGACGTCGCCGATCACCATCAGCTTGGCGTTGCCGGAGGCGACCACGTAGGAGGCGTGGCCGGGACTGTGGCCGCGCGAATCGATGAGCGTGATGCCGGGCACCGCCTCCTTGCCGTAATCGATGCGCTTGACGTCCTTGGCGATCGGGCCAAGCGTGCGCTTGGTATTGGCGAACGAGGCCTTCCACACCGCCGCGGCGCGGCTCTCCTCGCCCTCGTCGGTCCAGAACTTGTATTCGTTGGCGGCGACGATGATCTCGGCGTTGGGGAAATTGGCCGCGCCGGCCTTGGCGCGAATGCCGGACAGGTGGTCGGGGTGGAAATGCGTGATCAAGATGGTGTCGATTGATTTCGGATCGACGCCGGCGGCGGCGAGGTTGGTCATCAATTGGCCGGTCGTCGGCCCGCCATTGTCGCCGAAACCGGTGTCGATGAGGACGAGGTTCTTGCCGGTATTGACCAGCGTCGGCGTGAACGGAATGCGCACGTTGTCGCGCGGAATGAAGGCAGCGTCGAGCGCCTTGTTGATTTCCTCGAGCGGCTTGTTAACGACGAAGGCCTCAGGCTTGGGAATCTTGGCGACGCCGTCCTGCAAGGTCGTCACTTCGAAATCGCCGAGCTTGAAGCGGTAGAAGGCGGGCGCCTGCTTACCGACTTGTGGGGCGGCGGCACGCGCAACGCCGATGGCGTGGGGCAGCGCGGGTGCGGCGGCGGCGAGCGTCGCCGCGGCCATGAATTTCCGGCGGGTAAACTTCATCGATTTCTCCTTGGGCGCCGGGCTACATTCTGTGCTGGCGGCGCGGGCGGCAATCTATGGTCGCGACGATGACGACGGTAGGAAATCATCGGCGCCAACGATCACGATGGCGTGAGGGGCGACCGGCGCGCGCGCCACGGCTCACGCACGCGGCGATTTCGCACCGTGCCGGGCGCGGGAAATTTTCACAAAGGCCGGCTTGGCAAAACGGCGCGCCTGCGGGATAAGACGGGCGGACTGCCGGTAGGCGGGTTGCCGCGCGCGAATGCGGCTGCGCGCGTTCGCGGGTTGCCGGCGCCGCCCTCGTGAAAGATCGCCGACCATGGAAAAATTCACCACGCTCGAAGGCGTCGCCGCGCCGGTGCCGATGACCAATGTCGATACCGACATGATCATCCCCAAGCAGTATCTCAAAACCATCGAGCGCACCGGCCTCGGCAAGGGCCTGTTCGCCGAGAAGCGCTACCGCGACGACGGCAGCGAGAACCCGGATTTCGTGCTCAACAAGCCCGCCTATCGCAAGGCCAAAATTCTGGTCGCCGGCGATAATTTCGGCTGCGGCTCCTCGCGCGAGCACGCGCCCTGGGCGCTCCTCGATCACGGCATTCGCTGCGTCATCTCGACCTCGTTCGGCGATATTTTCTACAACAATTGCTTCAAGAACGGCATCCTGCCGATCGCGGTGCCGCCGGAGGCGCTGCAAAAGCTGTTCGACGACGCCGAACGCGGCGCCAACGCCACGCTCTCCATCGACCTCGCGAAACAGGAAATTCGCGGCCCGGATGGCGGCGTCATCCATTTCGACATCGATGCGTTCCGCAAGCATTGCCTGCTCAACGGCCTCGACGATATCGGCCTGACCCTGGTGCGCAAGGGCCAGATCGACGGCTACGAGCACAAGGCCAAGGCGGAACGCCCCTGGCTCTGACGCGCCCGCATGGCGCGCCGGCGGTTGGCGGATCACGCCCGCGCGGCGATCGCCTCGGCGATGGCGACCGTGCGGCGCGCGATATCGGCATGCATGCGCTCGACCATGCGCCCGTCAATGCCGACGACGCCTTTGTCGCGGTTCTCGGGAAGATCGAAAATCGCGATGATCTCGCGCGCCTGCGCGACCTCCGCGGCGGCCGGGGAGAACACGTCGTTGCAGGTGTCGATCTGGCCGGGGTGGATCAGCGTCTTGCCGTCGAACCCCATGTCGCGCCCCTGCACGCATTCGCGGCGGAAGCCCTCGGCATCGGATAGGTCGTTATAGACGGCGTCGAGTATATCGACGCCGTGCGCGCGCGCCGCGAGCACGCATGCCGCGAGCCAGGGCAGCATCGGGGCGCGGCCGGGAAGCTGGCGCGCGCGCGTTTCCTTGGCGAGGTCATTGGCGCCGACGACGAGGCCGGCGAGTCGCGTGTCGCCGCGCGCGGCGGCTGCGATATCGCCGATATTGAGAATGGCGGCCGGGGTTTCGATCATCGCCCAAACGCGTATGCGCGGGTCGGCGCCGGCGTCGCGCAGGCGCCGCCCGATCGTCTCAAGCGCATCGGGCGAGGACACTTTCGGCACGAGGATCGCGTCGGGGGCGGCGGCGATCGCCGCGGCAAGGTCATCGGCGAACCATTGCGTTGCGATCGCGTTGACGCGGATGAATACCTCGCGCAAGGCGAACCCGCCGGCCTTGGCCGCACTCGCCACCTGCGCGCGCGCCGCCGGCTTGGCCTCCGGCGCCACGGCGTCCTCTAGGTCAAGGATGACGCCGTCGACGGGCAGGGTTTTGGCCTTTTCGATGGCGCGGGCGTTGGAGCCGGGCATGTAGAGCACGCTGCGGCGCGGGCGCATGGTCATCGAATTGCCTCCGGGCGACCTACTTTTATCCATGCCTTGCCAATACGGAGGTGCGCTGCGGGGATCAACCGAAAACCTTTGCGCGGGACATGTCGGTATCGGCGGGGAACGGCAAGCGCCAGGACGACGTCTGGCTGGCGGGCATCGACGGCTGCCGCGGCGGCTGGCTGGCGGCGTTCGTGAGCCCGCAAAGCGGCGAGGTACGCGCGCGCGTCGCGCGCGACATCGCCGCCCACCTGTTTGCGCCGGAGGCGCCGGCCGTCATCGCCATCGATATCCCGATCGGGCTGCCGCAGCGGGCCGGCCCCGGCGGGCGCGCGGCGGAGGCGGCGGTGCGCCCGCTCATCGGCCGGCGCCGGTCGTCGGTCTTTTCCGTGCCCGCGCGCGACGCCGTCTATGCCGGCGACTACCTCCTTGCCTGCCGCGCCGCGCTCGCCTCCTCCGATCCGCCGCGCAAGGTCTCGCGCCAACTATTCGGTATCGCCCCGAAAATCCGCGAGGTCGACGCGCTGCTACGCGCGGATGCCGCGCTCGCCGCGCGCGTCTTTGAGGTGCATCCCGAGGTCGCGTTCTGGCGGCTCAACGACGAGCGCGCGCTTGACGAGCCAAAGCGCGTCAAGGGGCGACCCTACGAGCCCGGCCTCCTGGAGCGCGGCCGGATCTTGATCGCGGCCGGGTTCGGCGTCGGCGTCGTCGATGCGCCGGCGCCGGCCGGCGCCAGCGCCGACGACCTCCTCGACGCGCTTGCCTGCGCGGCGATCGCGCTGCGCATCCATGCCGGCGAGGCGCAGCCGTTTCCGCCGCTGCCGCCGCGCGACGAATACGGCCTGGCCATGGCGATCTGGAGCTGACGCGTCGCGCTCAGGCGGCGGGGGGGCTTGGCCGCGGCGGCACGCCCATGCCTGCGTCGGCGATGCCGCGGCGGATTTCCGGCGGCAGGGCAACGATGACGTCGCCCTGCTCGGAGACGCGCACGCGCACCGGCAGGAGCCGCATTTTCGAGTTGCCGCTATGACGACCGGTGCGGATGTCGAACTCGTAACCGTGCCACGGACAGATCACGTTCAACTGCGTCTTGGAAAAGACAAAGCCTCGGCTGGTGCGGTCGGGCGCGATGTCCTCGTCCACCTTGGCGATGATGCGGCCTTGGCAGGCGGGTCCGCCCATGTGCGGGCAAATGTTGCCATAGGCGTAGAAGGCGCCGTCGAGCTTGAATACGCCGACCTCGATGCCGTCGCACTCGACGATTCTGCGGCCCGGATCGGTGAAGTCCGCGGCGGGGCCGATGTTCAACTCCTGCATGCTGGCTTCTCCACGCTCATTTGCGCCGGCCGAACCACATCGACACGTCCCACAGATTGAGCCCGGCGGTACGGATCATGTCGCTGACGGTGACCACGACGTCGGTGGGAGTGACCTGTTCCGGGGCGAATGGCCGCGGCGCCGGTACGTCGCGCTCGGTCTTGGCGGCGTAAAGGCGAATGGCGGCGGTCATCACGCGCTCGAGCGCGCCGTCAGGCACCGCGTCGAAGTCGCCGGACGCCAGCGCGCGTTCGGCGGCGGCGACGAAATCATCGCCGCAGCCCGCTTGCGCGCCGCGCTCGGCGGCCGGCGCGGCCTGATCGGCGGCGGCCGGCATCAGGAAATGCCCGGACGCGACGCCAGCACGTCCTTGGCGCGCGGCCGGCGGCGCTTGACCTCGAGATTGAACAGCCGCGCCGCGTTGAGGCCGAGGATGTTGCGCTTGGCCGCCGCGTCGAGGAACGGCAGCGAGGTGACCGAAGCCGGCGTATCGAAATCCCAATGCGGCCAGTCGGAGGCAAAGAGCAGTTGCGTTTGCGCGTTGAACGCTTCCATCGTCGATTGCAGCAGCTTGAGATTGGTCTTTTCCAAGGGCTGGCTCGTATAGAACATGTCGCGCATGTATTCGCTCGGCAGCCGCTTGAGCTGCGGCGCCTCGCAGGTGCGCATCTGGTATTCGTGGTCGAGCCGCTGCATGAGGAATGGAATCCAGGCAAGTCCGCTCTCCACCCAGATAAGCTTGAGCTTGGGAAAGCGCTCGGGCAGGCCGTTGATGATCCAGTTGGTCATGTGGATCAGGCTCCAGTGCACGAATGCGATGGAGTGCATGGAGATGAAGCGATTGAGCTGGAGGAATGACGGGTCGCCCCAGTGGAAGCCGGAGTGAAACGCGAACGGCTTGCCGGTTTCCTCGATCATGGAATAGAGGCGCATATAGGCGTTGTGGTGCACCGGCTTGTTGCGCGTCGAGGTGACGGTGAAGCCGATGACGTTGCGATCGCCGGCGTATTTCTCCACCAGCTCGACGCAGGCTTCTGGCGTGTTGAACGGCAGGTAGACGAGGCCCTTGAGACGGTCGTCCTCGGGCAGGATGCGTTCGGTGAGCCAGCGGTTGTAGCCGCCGGCGAGTGCCGCCTCGATGTCCTCCTGCGGGTGCATGCCGAGCGTGAGCATGGGCGTCGGGAACACGATCTGGTAATCGAGGCCGAGCGCGTCCATGGCGCGCCGCGCCAGCGTGGTGAAATGGTGCACGCCCGTGTCCTCGACCGGCTCGTCGAGCGCGGCTTGGTGGGGGATGCGCCCGTAGACGTGCTGGTAGCTCATCCCTGTCACGGTATTGAGGAGCGCCGTCGATCCCTGGCCGGGACGCAGCTGCTGGCCCATGCCCATGGCGCGGATCACCTCGTTGTCGATGCAGGCGAGGATCTCGTTCCAGAATTGCGTCTCGGTGACATGCGCGTCGATGTCGACCAGGAAATAGTCCTCGAACGATTCCGCCTGCCGCGTCGCATGAGACAGAATGTCGCGCGTGTCGGATTTGATTGTGATTTCCTTGAGCTCACGAAATTGTTGTGGCGTTCGCTCAAGCATGCATGGCTCCCCTGAGTCCGAATCCGCTCGGATTGGAGCGGTTTGTCGCGGATATTGATGGCCCCCGACCGCAATCGCGAATATCCCGCGACCCCTCGCGGTCGGCCGAGCGCTCGCGGCGATGCCGCTCAGCCTACCACAAAGGACACGCGCCATACGCGGCGCCAGGCCCGGCAGCATTGCCGGCGGCGCATGGCAACGCGCGCTATGCCGCCTGCTTCTTAGCCTCGATTAGTTTGCGGCTGATCAGGCATTCCGCGATCTGGATGGCGTTGAGCGCCGCGCCCTTGCGCAGATTATCCGATACGCACCACAGCACGAGGCCATTTTCCACGGTCGCGTCCTCGCGGATGCGGCTGATATAGGTCGCGTCCTCGCCGGCCGCTTCGTGCGGCGTCACGTAGCCGCCGGGCTCGCGCCGGTCGATCACCAGACAGCCGGGCGCGCGGCTGAGGATATCGCGCGCTTCCTGCGCCGTGATCGGGTTCTCGAACTCGATATTCACCGCCTCGCTATGGCTGACGAATACCGGCACGCGCACGCAGGTCGCGACCAGCTTGATCTTCGAGTCGAGGATCTTCTTGGTTTCCACGACCATCTTCCATTCTTCCTTGGTGTACCCGTCATCCATGAACACGTCGATCTGCGGGATGAGGTTGAAGGCGATGCGCTTGGGAAAATTCTTATGCGTGATGTCGCCGGCGGTAAAGACGGCCTTGGTCTGCGAGAACAATTCGTCCATCGCCTCCTTGCCGGCGCCGGAAACCGACTGGTAGGTGGCGACGACGACGCGCTTGATGCGCGCGTGATCGTGCAGCGGCTTGAGCGCCACGACCAGTTGCGCGGTCGAGCAGTTCGGATTGGCGATGATGCCCTTCTTGCGAAAGCCGTCGAGGGCCTGCGCGTTGACCTCGGGCACGACCAGCGGCACGTCGGCGTCGTAGCGCCAGCACGATGAATTATCGATCACGACCGCGCCGGCGGCGGCGATCCTTGGCGACCAATCCTTGGACACCGCCGAACCGGCCGACATCAGGCAGATGTCGGTGTCGGAAAAATCGAAATGTTCGAGCGCCTTACACTTGAGAACGCGCTCGCCGAAGGAAACCTCGACGCCCTGGCTGCGGCGCGAGGCAAGGGCCACGACCTCGCTCGCGGGGAATTCCCGCTCGGCGAGGATGGCCAGCATCTCGCGTCCGACATTTCCGGTGGCCCCAACCACCACGACCTTGAATCCCATCGATAACTCTCCCGCCACAAGCAACCCGCGCCAAGCGTGCGGCAACCGTGGCGCAGCGCTATTAGCGCATTTTGGCCAACAAGTGAACCTGCGCGCCGATCGGCGCCTGCTTCGCGCGCCGTGCCTTGCCGGTCCGTGGATACCGGCGCCGCCGCCGCCCGCGCACGCGGCGGAATTAAGGATGGGATCGTTTTTTTGTGTCCCTCACCGGTACGAACCCAAAAATTTGCGATAAAATGCAGCCAATTCCCGACAGGCCGGACCGGAAAAGCTCCGGCGCAGCTCACGATCGTTCCGTCGCGGCATTCGCGGCAGACGACAGGGAAACAGGATGGTGAACATGTCGAAACTCATTGCAGGATTGGCGGCGTCGATCATCGCTTGCGGATTATCGATTGCCGCGCCGGCTACTGCCGCGCCACGTTCGGAGCGCGCCAGCGTGGCTGATCGCGCCACGGACTTCTCCTCGTCCCAGCGTCACTACCGGCGCCATGGCGCTTACCGCGGTCATGGCCATTATCGCGGCGGGCACGCGCATTACCGGCATTACCGCGCCTATCGCCATGGCTATTATTACCGGCCGTATCGCGCCCACCGCTACGGCTACTACCGGCCCTACTACGCGCGGCCCTACTATAGCCCGTATTATTACCAGCCGTATTACTACCAGCCCTACTACCATCGGCCGCATGTCGGCTTCGGCCTTGGGCCATACGGTTTCTATTTCGGCGCGTCGCGCTGGGGCTGGTAGCGCGCGGCGGGACAAGAACCAGCGGCCGCGTTCTTGAAAAAATGCCGACGGCGTCGGCGCGGTCGTGGCCGTGCGCATGATCTTGCCGCAAAAGCGGTTCCCACTTTTCGGGATCATGAGTTTCGCTGGCGCATGATCTTGCCGCAAAAGCGGTTCCCACTTTTCGGGATCATGAGTTTCGCTGGCGCATGATCTTGCCCGAAAAGCGGTTCCCACTTTTCGGGATCATGCGCTAGAACGGCGTGCGCTGACGGATCGCCGCCGACAGCGTCCCTTCGTCGAGATAATCAAGCTCGCCACCGACCGGCACGCCATGCGCGAGCCGCGTGACCTTGACGCCGGCATCGGCGATGAGGTCGGTGATGTAATAGGCCGTGGTCTGACCGTCCACGGTGGCGTTGAGCGCGATGATGACCTCGCCGACGTCGCTCGCATGCGCGCGCGTCACCAGCGCCTCGATCGCGAGGTCTTGCGGGCCGACGCCGTCGAGCGGCGAAAGCGTTCCGCCCAGCACGTGATAGCGCGCATTGATAACGCGCGCGCGCTCCAGCGCCCACAGGTCGCCGACATCGGCGACGACGACGATGACCGAAGGGTCGCGGCGCGGGTCGGCGCAGATCGTGCACGGATTTTGTGTATCGATATTGCCGCAGGTGCGGCACACGGTGATCTTCTCGATCGCCGTTTGCATCGCGCTCGCCAGCGGCACCAGCAATTGCTCGCGCCTCTTGATGAGATGCAGCGCCGCGCGCCGCGCCGAGCGCGGGCCGAGGCCCGGCAGCCGCGCCAGCAACTGGATGAGACGCTCGATTTCGGGTCCGGCGATGGCGGTCGACATGCGGATCGGCGCGGTGATGGTTGGCCCAGGCTGGGCCGGGACGGGGCTTAAAACAACTTGAGGCCCGGCGGCAGGGCAAGCCCGCCGGTCAGCGCCTGCATCTTATCCTGCACCGCGGCTTCGGCCTTGCGCCGCGCCTCCTCATGAGCAGCGATAAGCAGATCCTCGAGCACCTCCTTTTCGCCGGGCGCGAGCAGCGAGGCGTCGACGCGCACGCCTTTCATCGCACCCTTGGCGCTGAGCGTGACGGTGACCAGGCCGCCGCCGGCGGCGCCCTCGACGGAGATGCGATCAAGCTCCGCCTGCATGGCTTCCATCTTGGCCTTGAGCTCGCCCGCCTGCTTCATCAGTCCGAGAAAATCCGTCATTGCGTGTCCTTGTTGGCCAACGCCACCCGATCGGCGAACCAGTGGCGCGATCAGGGATCGTCGAATTCGGTTTCATCCGCGGTCATTTCGGCGTCGGGGAATTCATCCCGCGGCGGCGCCTGCGGCATGTCGTCATCATTGGCGCGCGCCGGATTGGCATTGCCGCCATTGTGCGCGTGCGGCTCGCGCACGTCGATAATCTCCGCGCCGGGAAAGCGGTCGAGCACGGCGCGCACCAACGGGTCGGTCCGCACCCCGGTTTCGAGCGCCTCGCGCCGCGCCGTGCCCTGCGAGCGCAAGGTCGGCGCGCCGGGCTCGGCGGAAACCACGACCATCCAGCGCCGTCCGGTCCATTCGCCGAGCTTGCGCGATAGCTCGCCGACCAACGTCCTTGGTGCGCCGGGCTCAAGCGCAATCTCGAGGCGGCCGTCCTCGCAACGCACGAGCCGCACGTCGCGCTCAAGCGCCGCCTTGAGCACGAGATCACGTTTTTCCATGGCCAGCGCAACGATATCGCCGAAGTCGCAAAGCGCGCGCGCGGCCATGGCGGGGGCGACCTGCGGCTCGGGGCGCATTGCTGGCGCCGACCGTGCGGCCGGCGGCGACTGCGCATCGCGCGGCGCTTGCATGGCCCGCGGCGCCTGCACGCCCTGCGGCGCCGGCGCCGGCGATGGCGATTGTGGGCGTGCCGGCAAATGGCGCTCGTTCGACACCGGCGCGGCGCCAGCCGGCGTTTCGCCGGAGAGCGACCGCACGACGTCGTCGGGCGTCGGCAGGTCGGCGACATAGGCGATGCGCACCAGCACCATTTCCGCCGCGGCAATGGTCCTGGCCGAGATCTGCACTTCGGCCAGGCCCTTGAGCAGCATCTGCCAGGTGCGCGAGAGCACCGGCATCGACAGCGCGGCGGCGAACGCGCGGCCGCGTATGCGCTCGACCTCGGCCAGGGAGCGGTCCTCGGCGACCGCGGGAACGATCTTGACCCGCGTCACGAAATGCGTGAATTCCGCGAGATCGGCCAAAACCACCGCCGGATCGGCGCCGCTATCGTACTGGTCGCGCAATTCCGCCAGCGCGCAGGCGATATCGCCGCGCATCAGCGCGTCAAAGAGGTCGATGACGCGGGCGCGGTCGGCGAGGCCGAGCATGTCGCGCACGCCGGCCGCCGCGACGCCGGCGCCAAGCGTGCCGGCATGGGCGATCGCCTGGTCGAGCAGTGACAGCGCGTCGCGCACCGAGCCTTCCGCCGCGCGCGCGATCAGCGCAAGCGCGTCGCTCTCGCAGGCGACGCCTTCCTTGCCGGCGATGGCTTCCAGATGCGCCACCAGCCGTTCGCTCTCCACCCGCCGCAGATCGAAGCGTTGGCAGCGCGAGCGCACCGTGACCGGAACCTTGCCGATCTCGGTCGTGGCGAAGACGAACTTGGCGTGCGGCGGCGGCTCCTCCAGCGTCTTGAGCAGCGCGTTGAACGCCGCCGTGGAGAGCATGTGCACTTCGTCGAGAATGTAGACCTTGCTGCGCGCCGTGGCCGGTGAATAGCGGATGGCGTCGTTGATCTGGCGCACCGCGTCGACACTGTTATGCGAGGCGGCATCCATCTCCAGGACATCGACGTGGCGGCTTTCGATGATCGCCTGGCAGTGGATGCCGAGCTTGGGCATATCGATCGTGGGGCCCGTGATCGAGCCGTCGGCGAGGTCGTAATTGAGCGCGCGCGCCAGAATGCGCGCGGTCGTGGTGTTGCCGACGCCGCGCACGCCGGTGAGAATCCAGGCCTGCGGAATGCGTCCCGAGGCGAATGCATTGGAGATCGTGCGCACCATCGCCTCCTGGCCGATGAGATCGGCGAAGGTCGTCGGCCGGTGGCGGCGGGCGAGCACGCGATAATCGCCCGCCACGGCCGCCGGCGGTGGCGCTGTGGCGGCGCCGGATGCGCCCGCGGACTTTTCGGCGTCGCTCATCGTCGCTCCGGCCGCTGCGCGGGGCAATGCGAGGCCGCGTTCGGCAAAATGCAATCCGCTCGTGTGTGAACGCGCTCTTTGCTTCCCGGATGGCGCATGCCTGGCCGCCGAAAGGCGGCCATTCCGCCGAAATACCCGCCAGCCGATGGCCGCAAAGTGGGAGGCTGACGAGCGACCCGAACCGAAGCTCGTTGGGGCTGCTTCCTTCCGGACCTGACCCGGTTGGCGAGTGGCTCGTCCACTGCCAACCTCCCCCGCCTATATCGACGGATCGGCGCGCGAATGCAAGCGGTGCGCGCTGGCCGGCGTGGCGTGAAAATACGCTCTTTACAGCGCCCGCGAATTTGCGCATTGCAGCGCGGCGGGCCGCGTCGCGGTCGCGCATATGCAACGTGGCAAGGCCAGGGCGGCGGCCGCGCCGCTGGGAGGCCTATGCGATGCGCGATGCCGCGCCCGTGCCGTGGTCGCTCGATGCGCGCCTGCAGGCCGACGCGGTCGGCATCGCCGACCTACCGCTGTCGCGCATCCTGGTGATGAAGGACGCCAATTTCCCCTGGCTGCTACTGGTGCCACGCATTGCCGCGGCGAGCGACATCCTCGACCTGTCGGCGGCGGACCAGGCACGTCTGATGGGCGAAATCGCGCGCGTCGCGGGCGCGCTCAAGACGCTCACCAGGTGCGACCGGCTCAATATCGCCGCGCTCGGCAACGTGGTCGCGCAATTGCACGTGCATGTGATCGCGCGTCGCAGGGATGACATTGCCTGGCCAAGACCGGTTTGGAATCATGCGCCGCCGCTTGCCTATGACGCGCCGGCGCTGGCGCGCTTCATCGCCGCGCTGCGCGCCGCCGCCGACCTTGGCTGAACACGTTGCGCGCGCCGGCGCGGCGTGCCAGCCTCGCCTACCCGCCGGAGCCATTCATGCCGTCAATTGCCGATTTTGGCGCCAGGCCGCGCCTTGGCTTCACGCGCAGCGTGCTCGACCGGGCGGCCGAGCGGCGCGGCGACGCGGCCGCCATCGCCGCGTTGACGGCAGCGCCCGGCGCGGGCGTCTACGTCGTGTGCGGCGAGGCGATCATCGCGAAAAAATCGCTGCCCACGCACAATCCGCTGTTCGCGTTGGCGCAGGCACACGTATTGGGCGAGGTGCGCGAACTGGTGTTCCTCGGCCTCGCCGATGGTGCCGCGCGATTTGGTGCCGGCATCGACGCGGCGGCGGCCGAGGCGCTGCGCGCGCGCGCGGACCTGGTGGTGCTCGACCTGCGCACAATCGCCGTGCAGGGCCTGGTCGATCCGTTGCATCTGCCGCCATTGGCGCAGGCCAAGGCGCTGCTGCAATGGCATGCGCGCCACCGCTTCTGCGCCGCCTGCGGCGCGCCGACCGCCATGGTCGAGGCCGGCTGGCGGCGCGACTGCCCGGCCTGCCGGACGCCGCATTTCCCGCGCACCGACCCGGTCGTTATCATGCATGTGGTTGATGGCACGCGATGCCTGCTTGGGCGGCAAGCGCGATTTCCGCCCACCATGTGGTCGTGCCTCGCCGGATTCGTCGAGCCGGGCGAAAACATCGAGGAAGCGGCGCGGCGCGAGACGCGCGAGGAGACGGGGGTGGTGTGCGGGCGCGTCGTGTATCATTCATCGCAGCCCTGGCCGTTTCCGATGTCGCTGATGATCGGCTGCTTCGCCGAGGCGCTGAGCAAGGAATTGACGATTGACCACAGCGAACTCGATGCCGCGCGTTGGTTTGAGCGCGCGGAGGTTGCGCAAATGATGAGCGGGCGGCATCCCGACGGATTGACAATCCCGCCGCCGATTTCGATCGCGCACCACATCATCCAAAAATGGTTCGAGGACGGTGATCGTGTCTTGCGCTAGGGGCCCCTCCTCGCAGCAGCCGGCGCCGCGGCGCCGCCCGTCGATCCTGTGCACCGGCATCGCGGTGCTCGACGAGGTTTTTCTTATCGACGAATTGCCCCGCGTCGACACCAAGCGAAATGCCATCGACTTCAAGACGGTGAGCGGCGGTTGCGCGGCGAATGCAGCGGTCGCGATCGGCCGGCTTGGGGCGGCGGCGGCGTTTGCCGGTCCGCTCGGTGGACCGCAGGGAGAAGATTCCATCGGCGATCGCATCATCGCCGCACTGACGCGCGAACAGGTCGATTGTCATGGCTGCATCCGCGTCGCGGGATTGCGCTCACCCATTTCAACGATCATCATCGACGCGCGCGGCGCGCGCACGATCGTCACCTACCGCGACGAGAAGTTGCTGCAAATCGCGGGGGACGACGCGGCGGGTTTGGTCGCATCGGCCGACGCGGTGCTCGCCGACAATCGCATGCCGAATTTTTCGTTGCCGATCTGCAAGGCGGCGCAGGCGCGCGGAATTCCGCTTATTCTCGACGCCGACAAGCCGATGGCGGTGAACGATCCGCATTTTGCCGCCGCGACCCACACGATTTTTTCCGCCGAGGCGTTGCGCGGCACCATGGAAACGGACGATCTCGTCCAGGCGCTCGGGAATTTTCGCAACACCAGCCGTTCGTTTCTTGCCGTCACCGACGGCGCCAACGGCGTGCTTTGGTTTGACGGCGCGCGGATTGTTCATTTTCCGGCCTATCGCGTCGATGCCGTCGACACGTTGGCGGCGGGGGATGTGTTTCACGGCGCCTTCGCGGTCGCCGTCTCGGGAGGCGCCGCGCCGGGCGACGCCGTTCGTTTTGCCGCCGCGGCGGCCGCCATCAAATGCTCCCGCTTCGGCGGCATCACCGCCGCGCCCGAGCGTGCCGAGGTCGACCGCCTGCTCGCCGCGGGTTGATCCTGATCATTCGCCGGTGAATGCGGGCGGCGCGCTACTCGTGCGTGCGCGCGGCGGCTGCATCCTCGCGCGTGCCCGTGCCGTCGCTCGCCGGCGAGGACAGATGGTCGATCGCCACCGCGGCGATCGCGGTAACAAGCACGACGACGTAGACGATGCGCATGCTCACGCCCACCCTCCTCAAACGCGCGAAAGTCCGAACCATGGGCGCAGCCGCATGCCCACGGCGCAGCCGCCGAGCGCGGCCGCGAACCAGACCCAGCCATGCAGCGAGCCCGAGGCCACGCCGCTGACGAAGGCGCCAATATTGCAACCGAATCCAAGCCTCGCCCCCCAGCCCATGAGCAGGCCGCCGATCGCGGCCGCGAGCAACGAGCGCGCCGGCGGCCAGGCGGCGCGCGCGAACGGGCGCGCGGCGGCGGCCGCGGCCATGGCGCCGAGGATCATGCCAAAATCGGTGAGGCTGGTCGTATCGCGCAGCACCGACGTGCTCAGCGCGTGCTGCGGTCCCGGCCATTGCCAGAATTCATGGGCAGAAAAGTCGTATCCCAGCGCCGCCGCGATCTTGGCGCCCCACAGCGTGAAGCCGAACGTGACGCTCCACGGGTGATGCGCGGTCAGGAAAGTGGCGATCGCCAGCGCCGCAATCACGACGGCGCCGATCGTCATCGTGACCGATGGCACGAAATTCACGCCTTTGCGCCGCGCCAGCGCGATGACGACGCCGGCAACGAGCGCGATGCTGGCGAGCGTTGCCGCAAGCCCGCCCCAGGCGCCGAGGAGGTCGCTGGCGAGCGGCGGATCGAAGCCGCCAAGCGCGAGGAAGAACGGCAGTTGCAGGCTGCCGATGACGCCGCCGACGATGAAGAACGCGTGCGTGACCAGCATGCGGCCCGACCCGCCGCCAACGGTATAGAGCGTGCCCGAGCCGCAACCATTTCCGAGTTGCATGCCGATGCCGAACACGAAGGCGCCAACGAGGAGGGACGCGCCGAGCGGGGCGCCGGCGCCGCCATATCCCGGCACCAGCGCGGCGACCGGCACGATAACGACGGCGCTAAGCGCGATGAGCAGCAACGTGCCGACGAGGCCGCCGGAGTCGCGCCCGGCGAGGAAGCGCCGCCATGCGGCGGTAAATCCGAACTCCGCTTTGAGAAACGCGGCGCCGAGCGCGAATCCGCACAGGATGAGAAGCGCCGAGCGCGGTTGACCGTCGAGCAGCACCAGCGCGACGAAGACGCCGGTCGCGCCCGTGGCCAGCGCCAGGAACGGCCAGTCGCGCGCGGGCGCGGGCACGGAGGTCGTCGCGGAATCAATGGCAAGCATGCCGGACATGGGGCGATCCGATCAGGGCATTGTCAGGCGAAGCGGAGGCGGCGTCGCTTTGGATGACGCGCGCGCCGCAGACGACGAGGCGCACGGATTGTTCGTGGACGCGCAATCTGCGCCGGTTCGATTGCGTTGGCAAAATCGGTTTGCGCGCCTGCGCCATGCGCGCCGTGCGGGCGCGCCGGCTCAGGAGCCGAAGCCGAGCGTCTTCTTGAGGTCATCCCACTTGCTGCGCGCCGACACCACCGCGTGTCCCGGCGCCGCGGTCCACGCGGTCATCGAGCCGTAATAGAGCCTTACATCCTTGCGGCCGAGGATTTCCGAGAGCACGAACCAATTGGTCGCGCCCCAATGGCCGGTATTGCAATAGCTCACGACTGGGCCCGGCGGAATGGCGGCGGCGATGGCGGCGAGTTCGGCCGGAGACTTGAGGCGGTCTGCGGCCGCGTCGTAAAATTCGGCGCTGTCGAGATTGCGCGCGCCGGGGATATGGCCATAGGCGGCGACGCTGAGCGCGCGTTCCTTGCCCGCATAGAAGCTCGCCGGCCGCGCATCGAGCAGCGTGGCGCCGCCGGCGCTCTCGATTGTCTCGACGTCGGCGGTCTGCGCGATCATCGCGCGCTCGAGCGCGACGGTGAAGATCGTTGGCGAGGGCCGCCGCGCGCCGCCTTCCAGCGGGTAGGACGCGTCTTCCGTCCACGCCTTGAAGCCGCCGTCGAGGATCGACACGGTGGCGATGCCGGCGACCTTGAGCGTCCAGTAGACGCGCGCGGCGGCGCCGAAATCGAGCACGCTCACGCCCGCCGGCACCACGACGACGTGGCTGTCCTCGGCAATGCCAAGCTCGCCGATCAGCTTTTCCAGGGCCGTCACGTCTGGCAGCATGAATGGCACGCCGTCGCGG
>JACQAE010000174.1 GCA_016195095.1 Pseudomonadota bacterium | reverse complement strand
GGGCCGATACGCACGGGCACGCGCGCGCCAAGCTCGTGACCGTACCCGCGTTCCTTGCGGCGCTCGTGGACGGTTATAACATCAACGTCGCCACCACGACGCTCGATGCCTCCGGCGCGCGCACGTTCAGTTCGTTCACGCGCGGCGGCGGCATGGGACTTGCCGAGATGACCGGCTCGCCCAACATTACCATCGTTCCCGAGCCGTCGAGCTTTCGCGCCCTGCCCTGGGCGCCCGGCGTCGGTTGGATCATGTGCGAGGAATATTTCAACGACGGCCGCCCGTACCATTTCTCCCCACGGCAATTGCTGCGCCGGCAGCTCGCGCGCCTGCACGAGCGCGGCATGGACATCAAGGTGGGGCTGGAAGTCGAATGGTACCTGCTGCGCGTCCTGGGGGAAGGGCTCGGCGACGATAATATCGGCGCGCCCGGGATGCGCGGCCGGCCGATCGCCACGGCGCCGGTGGAGCCGGGCTACGCCTACCATTCCGAGTCCAATATGGACCTGATGCAGCCGGTGCTTTCCGCGCTGGCCGAGCACTGCGAGCGCATCGATCTGCCGTTGCGCTCGATCGAGAATGAATGGGGTCCGGGCCAGGTCGAATGCACCTTCGCGCCAAGCGCGGCCATTGCCGCCGCCGACAATCTCGTGCTGTTTCGGTCCGCGACGCGGCAGATTTGCCGCCGCATGGGCCATTTCGCGACCTTCATGTGCAGGCCCGGCATCAAGGGGTTCTATTCCAGCGGCTGGCACCTGCATCAGTCGCTGGTCAATTCGGCTGACGGGCGCAACCTGTTCATGCCCGAGACGGCGGGCCAGCCCTGCTCGCCGCTGGCGCGGCATTTCCTTGGCGGCCTTATCGAGCACGCCGCCGCTGCGACCGTCTTCACCACCCCGACCATCAATGGTTATCGGCGCTTTCGTCCCAATTCGCTGGCGCCCGACCGGATCACCTGGGCGTTCGATCATCGCGGCGTCATGATCCGTGTACTGGGCGGCGCCGGCGACGCGGCGTCGCGCTTCGAGAACCGCTGCGGCGAGCCGTCGGCCAATCCCTATCTGTACATGCTGGCGCAGATTATCGCCGGGCTCGACGGCGTCGATCATGAACGCGATCCCGGGCCCGCCTGCGACGAGCCTTACGCGTCCGGGCACCCGCTTCTACCCAAAAGCCTGCCGGCGGCGCTCGACGCCCTCGACCGCTCGACATTGTTTCGCCGGGAGATTGGCGCAATCTATGTCGACTATTTCCAACGCCTCAAGCGCAACGAGATCGGCCGCTTTGAGCGCTGGCAGGAGGACACGGGAAATTCAGGCGACGGCGAGGACGTGACCGAGTGGGAGCAGAACGAGTATTTCGATTTCTTCTGACCGCGGATTGAAGGTGCGAAAGGACGTGACCCATGCTTGAGAAGATCAGGACGGCACCGGCGCCGATCGTTCGCCCAAACGCCGCCTATGACTACGATGAACTCGTGCAGGAGGATCGCGTCCACCAGCTCATCTACACCGATCCGGCGATCTTCACGGCGGAGATGACGCATGTATTCGGCGCCACCTGGGTCTACCTCGCGCACGAAAGCCAGATCCCCAAGCCCGATGATTTCTTCACCACGCGGCTCGGCCTGCGCCCGATCATCATGGTGCGCGACGCGCAAGGCCAGGTGCGCGCGCTCTTCAACCGCTGTACGCATCGCGGCACGACGCTGTGCCGGCTGGAACGGGGCTCGGCGCGCATGTTCCGCTGTCCCTATCACGGCTGGGCGTTCCTCAATTCCGGCAAGCTCCAAACCGTGCCGTGGCGCGACGGCTATGCCTGCGATTTCGACGATCCGAAGTTCAACGTCGCGCAGGTGCCGCGCGTTGAATCCTATCGCGGATTCATTTTTGGCACGCTCAACATGGCGGCAATGCCGCTCACCGACTATCTCGGGCCGATCAGCGGACCCATCGACGAGTGGCTTGACCGCCATCCCGGCGGCCGCGTCGTCATTCGCGAGGCCAACCGCCTCATGTATCGCGGCAATTGGAAGCTTGCCTACGACAATTCCTCCGACGGCTATCACGTCATTTTCTCGCACCGCTCCTTGCTCGAAACCGAGAACCGGCTGGCAGAGGAAGGCGACAAGGGCATGTCGTTCTACAAGGGACGCCCGGACGACGCGCCGATGTATGTCGCCTATATGGGCAACGGGCACCATTTCAAGGACAAGCGGCCCAATATCGAAAAGCGGCCGGGCGCATTGTGGGAAATCGAGGGCGCGGCGCCAGGCACCGAGCATGTCGAAGGGGAATTGCGCCGCAAGCTTGGCGCGCGCGCACTCGAGGCGCTCGACCTATGCGCGTCAGAGCCGGTCAACATCAACGTGTTTCCCAACCTGTCGATCCTTGGCAATCACATCCAGGTCATCGAGCCCTTGAGCGTCGATACCACCAATACGACCTGGTACGGCACCGCCGTTGTCGACGAGGCCGGTATCTGGGGCGACGCCATCCACGACATCAACGCGCTGCGCATGCGCACGCAGGAGCAATTCCCCAATTTCGGCGAGGTCGACGACCTGGCCAATTTCGAGGAGATCCAGCGCGGGCTGGCGGCGCAGGAAGACGAATGGGTCTACATGCATCGCGGCCTGGGCGTTCCCGGACGCATCCGCGTCGCCGACAACGGCGTCATCACGGCGCCGGCGACCGATGAAGTGTTCATGCGCGAATACATCAAGGAGTGGCGGCGCCTGATGCGCACGCCACCGCAACTGAGCATCAGGCGCGAACCATGAACTCCGCCACGCGCGCCGCGCACGATCCCTCGCGCACCTCGCACTATGTCACCGACGCGCTTTATCGCGACGTGGTCGCCTGGTTCACCGACTGGCAGCGCGAGGACCGTGCCGTGACCGACGCCGCCGCGCGCGACACATTTCGCCGCCTTGTCGAGCGCGAGGCGCGCCTCCTCGACAACGATCTGCTTGAAGAATGGGCGGCGATGCTGGCGCCCGAATGCATCTACTGGATACCGGCCAGCGCCAATGGCGGCGACCCGCGGCGCGAGATCACCATCACTTTCGACGACCGCCGCCGCCTGGAAGACCGCATCTACCGGCTGCGCACCGGCTATGCGTGGTCGCAGAAGCCGAAATCGCGCACCGTCCGCCTTGTCGGCAATGTCGAGGCCTTTATTTGCCGCCACGACCCACAGGCGCGCATGCTGCGCTCGAACGTGCTCATCAGCGAATTTCGCGGCTTTGAAACGCGCTGTCTCGCCGGCTGGTGCGCGCACCGGTTGCGCGAGCGCGCCGGCGGCTGGGAAATCACCGTGCGCCAGCTTAACCTTATCGATTGCGACCGTAACCTGCGCAATCCGAGCGTGATCCTCTAGAGCATTTTCCGGCGAAGTGGAAACCGGTTCGCCGCTGAAAATGCGACAAAGTCAAAGAAAATGGAGCGCCCTCCAATTCGGTTGAAACGGAAAGCGCTCTTGAATCGTGAACGGCGCGCCGCCGCGCCACCCGTTCCAAAAATTCCGCGATCGCGCTATGATATGATCGCAGCGCGGCTGCGAAAGAGCCAACGGCAGACAGTGCATTCATGACCTACATTACCAAGCCGAAATTCCACCACCCGGCCCTGCCGAAGAACGCGATCGGCTTTACCCATCGCGATTACGAGGGGTCGATATCGACGCTGTGCGCCGGCTGCGGACATGACTCGATTTCCGCCGCCATCATCGAGGCCTGTTTCGAACTGGCGATCGAGCCGCACCGGGTGGCCAAGCTTTCCGGCATCGGCTGCTCGTCCAAGACGCCGACCTATTTCCTCGGCCTCTCGCACGGGTTCAATTCGGTGCATGGCCGCATGCCCTCGGTCCTTACCGGCGCCAATCTCGCCAACCGCGACCTCATCTATCTCGGCGTTTCCGGCGACGGCGACAGCGCCTCCATCGGGTTCGGCCAGTTCGCCCATGCGCTGCGGCGCGGCGTCAACATGGTCTATATCGTGGAAAATAACGGCGTTTACGGATTGACCAAGGGACAGTTCTCCGCCACCGCGGACCGTGGCACAAAATCCAAGCGCGGCGTGACCAATACCGATAATTCGATCGACCTTCCGGCCATGGCGCTGCAACTCGGCGCGACCTTCGTCGCGCGCTCGTTTTCCGGCGACAAGGGCCAGCTCGTCCCGATCATCAAGGCAGCCATCGAGCATGAGGGCGCCGCCTTCGTCGACGTGATCAGCCCGTGCGTCGCATTCAATAACCACGCCGGCTCGACCAAGAGTTTCGACTATGTGCGCGAGCATAACGAGGCGATCAACCGCCTCGATTTCATGACCGGGCGCGCGCCGATCGCCGTCAATTATGCGCCCGGCGAAGTCCAGATCGTCGAGCAGCATGACGGCTCGCGCCTTGCCTTGCGCAAGCTCAATGCCGAATACGACGTGCACGATCGCGTCGCCGCGCTCGGCTTCCTGCAGCATCACGCCGCCGGTGGACAGATCGTCACCGGATTGCTCTACGTCGAAAAGGATCCGAGCGACCTGCACGACCATCTGCGCACTGTCGATCAGCCGCTCAACCAGCTCACCGACGCCGACCTTTGTCCGGGATCGGCGGCGCTCGCGGCGATCAACGCCAGCCTGCGTTGAGTTCGCCAAGGGCAGTTTGCATCACCCGCGCGACCGATTTCGGTGCGACGCCCGCGGCGCGGCGCGAGAGCCTTTCCGGCTTTGATGGAATCAAAGCCGGGGCTCTCATTTTATGTTTTGACGCGTTTTCTTCGCGCGAATCGGTACCCACTTCGCTCGAAAACGCGCTAACGCGCCGCCTGTAGTTGCGCGCCGCTACGCAGGCGGTCCTTAAACCAGCGGCCGAACGCAACGCCCGGACGCTCCACGTAGCGGTACATCAGCCAAGCGATCGGCGCGACAGCAACGATTGACGCGAGAAACAGACCGGCAACGACGACAAGGCGGGGAACGCCGACGATCACCAGTTTTCCGATCTGTTCCGGCATGTTCCAAATGACGAGCAAGGTCAACGGGTGCAGCAAATAGAAGCTGTAGGAGATGCGCCCGAAAAACCGAGCCGCGCGATTATCAAAAAGCCTGCCGGCCAACCCGAGCTGCCCATAGGCAAGGAACGCAACCACGACACCAGCCGCCAAGGATTCGATCAGGATCATCCACTTGGTGTAAATCAGCGCCCGGGCAAACAACATCACAAGGCCGGCGCCGGCGAAGAGCAAGAAGCCGACCCGGACGGCCATGCGCTCCACCATTCCGCGCCCAACGAAATAAGCGAATATTCCCACCACGAACGGAAAAAAGACGCCATAGCCGTACAGAATGGATGGTGTGCGTGTCCACCACGCCGTGGATTGCATGATGCCTAGCCCGAGCAGGACGACAAGCAGCGCTCCAGCGCCCACGCGCCGCCCCAACCAGAACCCGGCCATGATCACCGGGACCGCAAGGAGCTCGGCCTTGAGCGTCCACATGACGCCGTTGATATTGGGCGCGGTCAGAAGATAATTGCCGACGATGCTTTCCGAACTGAAATCGGCGCCGGGAAGGTGCTTCGACATCGTGAAATAGGCGATGACAAATATTGTGGTTGTCACGGTTGCCGCGGGATAAATGCGGAAAACCCGCGCCACGGCGAAACGAATTGCGCTATTCGCCCGCGGGGATTCCACGCGACCAAGCGCATGTGACAAGACAAATCCGCTGATCACGAAAAAGGCGATGACCGCTCCCTGGCCGTTTGCCATGGCATAAAACAGGAGCGTCAATGCATCGGTCGTCGGATTCGCATTGATGAGATATCGCGCGGTGCCGAAATCGCCAGACCATTGTGCCTGCCCAACATGGAACAGCGCAACCATGAGCGCGGCAATGCCCCGCATCGATTCGATGCGCGCAAAGAAGACCTGCCCATCGCTGTGTCCTGCCACCCGAGCCATTCAGGCGGCAATTCCGCCAACCTGTCCCTAGAGCGCTCCCCGTTTTCGTTGAATCGGAACGCACTCGATATATTTTCGCGGGGTCGCATTTTCTGCGGAAAACCGGTTTCCACTTCACCGAAAAATGCGTTAGCCGCCGGTCGCATCCTACCGCCTCCGCCGGGACGCACCAAGTCGAAGCTCGCGTCAGTTCATCGTACAATTATGCATGTAGGCGCTGGAGGCGCTTCCAGGCACGGCAAAGACGCCCATCTGGTGCGTGCAGCGCGCCGCACGGTCGCCGAAGCTCTCACCGCGCCCGGACACGGCCGGCGCCAGATTGGGAATGGGTGGCAAGCCGGGGGTGAATGTGTAGGCCGGCGGTCGCCTGGCCGCGGGTGCTTGCGTTGGCGCGGTGGCAACCGGCGGGATGGGCCGGGTCGCCTTCAGCGTCAGCACCGGCGGCAAAGGCCAGCGGCGTTGCGCGAGCTTGTGCGCGCGCGGCCTATCGTGTTGCCGGGCGCGCCCGCGCGATAGGCGCGATTGCCGAACGGCCTTCATCCCGACCGCCGTTCGACGCGCCGTGCCATTGCCAGTCGCGCGCGGCGGGGCGCGCTCGGGCATCATGATCGAGGGCGTTTCGCCTTGACGCGAATCGGCGCGCGCTGGCGCGGCGGCGATGGTGCACACGCCAACAAGCACGGCGATCACGGATGCCGGCAGGCTCCCGCGTATGGGCACCGATTTCGCTCGCGGGCGCGTCGCGGCGGGCGTCGACATGGTGCGCTCCACGCCGGTCAATCTTGCGGCGCGGCGTCGATCGGATCGTAGCGCGCCGCGTCAAAGCCGAGAAGATTCCACGACTGCAGCATATGCGCCGGCAGCGGCGCGCTCACGTCGATCGCTCCCTGGCGTGGATGCGGCACGGCGATGCGCCGCGCCAGAAGATGCAGCCGGTTCTGCATGCCGCCAGGCAATTGCCAGTTCTCCTTGGAGAAATATTTCGCGTCGCCGACGATCGGATGGCCGACATGGGCAAGGTGCGCGCGCAGTTGATGCGTACGCCCGGTCACCGGCTTGAGCGACACCCAGGCAAGCTTTTGCGCCGCCGTCTCCACCGTTGCGTAATAGGTGACGGCGTGGCTTGCCCCCTCCTCGCCATGGCGCGCGACGCGCATGATGCTCTCGTCCTCGCGTTCTTCCTTTGCCAGATAGGTGGAAATTCGGCCCTGCTTGGGCTTGGGCACGCCCGCGACCAGCGCCCAATAGGTCTTGCGCGCCGTGCGTGAGCGAAAAGTGGCGGCCAAGGCGGCGGCGGCAAAGCGCGTGCGGGCAACGAGGAGGCAGCCGCTCGTATCCTTGTCCAGGCGGTGCACGAGGCGCGGCCGCTGCCCAGCCCGGTCGCGCAGCACCTCGAGCATGCCGTCGACATGACGCACGGTCCCCGATCCGCCCTGCACCGCGAGCCCCATGGGCTTGTTGAGCACCAACACGTCGGCGTCCTCGTAGAGCGTGATCGATGCGAGGAACGCGCGCGTATCGGCGTCCGCGCCGGTCTCGCCGCGCCGCGGCGGGGCGGCGTCGAGGCGCAGCGGCGGGATGCGCACGGCCTGACCTGCGGCCAGCCGGTCCTTGGCGTCGACGCGCTTGCCGTTCACGCGCAACTGGCCTTTGCGGATGATGCGCTGGATATGGGAAAACGACAGGCTGGGAAAGCGCGCCTCCAGGAAGCGGTCAACGCGCATGCCGCCTTCGTCATTGGCGACCGCGACGGTCTGCACGCCCGTGTCGGCGCCGTGGGCGGCGGTGTCCTCGGCTAACGGCATTGTCGCACCCCCGCGATCGCGGCCGCGCACGAAGCCTTGGCTATGCGATCGCCGCCCTGCGGCGCGACCATGGCAAATGCGCGTGCCGGTATCATTTGGCCTCGCGCGCGCGGCGCAGCTTCATCCAGTAATCCAGCCGCTTGCGAATCTCGCGCTCGAACCCGCGATCGGGCGGATCGTAGAAGCTCTGCCGGCCAAGCCGTTCGGGGAAGTAGTCCTGGCCCGAAAACCCCTGCGCCGCGTCGTGGTCGTATTCATAGCCCGAGCCGTAGCCTTCCTCGCGCATCAATGCCGTCGGCGCGTTGAGAATGTGCTTGGGTGGCGGCAGCGAGC
>JACQAE010000173.1 GCA_016195095.1 Pseudomonadota bacterium | reverse complement strand
ACTGCCGCGCTTTGCCGCTTTCCAGAAGGTCGGTGTATTTCGCCGTCTCCTCGCGTGAAAACCACGGCTGGTCGCCGACCTTGATGCGGCGCAGCCACTTGATCCAGACATTGCCCTCCCATCCGGGCACGACGAGGCGCATCGGATAGCCCTGTTCCGGGCGCAGCATCTCGCCATTCATGCGATAGGCGAGGAGGCAATCGTCGAGCGCCTTTTCAAGCGGGATCGAGCGGCTCATGGCCGCGGCGTCGGCGCCTTCGGCCAGGATCCAGCGCGCGTTGGTGCGCACACCCGCCTGTTCGAGCAAGAGGCGCAGCGGCACGCCGGTATATTGCACGCAATGCACCATGCCATGCGTGTATTGGCAGCCGTTGAGCTGCGACCCGCGCCATTCCATGCCGGTATTGGCGGCGCATTCGAGAAAATACACGCGATTGACGCGCGGCAGGCGCTTGAGGTCGTCGAGCGTGAAGATCAGCGGCTTCTCGACCAGCCCGTGCACGATGAGGCGGTAATCCTCGGGATCGATCTCGGCGACGCCGCCATGATGGCGCTCGAAACACAGGCCGTTGGGCGTGATGGTGCCGTCGAGTTCATGCAGCGGCGTGAAGCTGACCGAGGATTCACGGCTTGCCGTCAGCCATTCCACGTCGCGGCGCACGACGTTCTTTTCATATTTCGACGGCAGGCCGTAAGGCCGCGCGGCGACGCCGTCGCCGAGCGCGCGCGTCCATGGCGGAACATGCGGCGGCAGGTTGTCGGGATTGCCCGCCGCGGACGCGGCGCTCGCCAGCGTCGCCGCCGCGGCGCCGGTTAAAAGCCGGCGACGCGAGAGACGCTGGTCCGGAGGGTCGTTCGAAGGGTCGCGCATATGCAGCCTCCCTGCCGGAAACGCGGCCGACAACATATTCATACATTCATATTCTAGAATATGTCAACAAGACGTCATACCGGCATCCATCAGGCGTCCACAACCTTCACCGTGGTATTGGGCGCCGCGCGCACGACCTGCTTGCGCGCGATGTAGCGCTCGACCACCTGCCACACCGGCGGGCCCTCGACACCCTCGTTGACGCTCGCCCAGCCGGATACGACGTAGTCGCGCGCGGCCTCGATCGGCGCGCCCGAACCCAGATGCGTCAGCGCGGAAATCCGCTGGCCGGCGGGCTTGGCGACGTCGATCGTGTAGCCGAGACCGCCGCAGCGCACCATGTCACCGCCCTGCTGGTAATAGGGGTCGGGATTGAACAGATTGTCGGCCACGTCCTCGAGGATTTCCTTGAGCCGCGCGCCGGTCATGGTAAGGCGGTAGACCTGCGGGTAGGTCATGGCGGTGGCATTATGGATGTCCTCGACGGTGACCGGCGAATTCGCCAGCACCGACGTGCCCCAGCGGAAACCCGGCGACAGCGAGATCTCCGCGTCGCGCTCCTCGATGAGCGCGGCGCAGATGAGGTCGTCGAACGTGCCGTTGATATTGCCGCGCCGATACAGGAGCGATTCCGTGCGCCCGACCTCGCGCGCGAGTTCCTGCGCGAACGGCGCGCGCACCTTGGCGATCATCGCAGCCATGTCCGGGTCCGGGCGGATCGCATCGGCGAACAGCGGAATGAGCTTGTAGCGGTAGCCCCTGACCGCGCCCGCGCGCACGTCGAGATCGAGGCGGGAGAGGAACTTTCCATGGCTGCCCGAGGCGACGAGCAGCGTCTTGCCGACCTTGATCGCCACCGGCAGGGCGTCGTGGGTATGGCCGGTGAGGATGACATCGATACCGGGGACGCGTCCGGCGAGCTTGCGATCGACGTCAAAGCCGTTATGCGAGAGCAGCACGACGAGCTGCGCGCCCTCGCCGCGCGCCTTGTCGACGGCGGCGTGCACCGCCTCCTCGCGAATGCCGAACGTCCAGGATGGAATCATCCAGCGCGGATTGGCCACGGGCGTATAGGGGAACGCCTGTCCGAGCACCGCGACCTTGACGCCGCCCTTCTCGAACATCTTGTAGGCGTCGAACACTGGCTCCTGCCACTGGGTATCGCGCACGTTAAGCGCGAGGAACGCAAAGCCGAGCCCAGCGACCGCCTCCTTGAGGCGTTTCTCGCCATAGGTGAATTCCCAATGCCCGGTCATCGCGTCGGGCTTGAGCAGGCGCATGCAGTCGATCATGTCCTGGCCGAGCGTGCGGTAAGCGCCGAGCGAGCCCTGCCAGGTATCGCCGCCGTCGAGTAAGAGGACGCGGTCCTCGCCGCGTTCCGCGCGCACCGCCTTGATCGCCGTCGCCGCGCGGTCGAGCCCGCCGATGCGCCCGTAGCTGCGGGCCAGCGATTCAAAATCAACCGGCGTCAACGCGTGCGCCTCGGCCGACCCGGCGGCGATGTGGAAGCGCTTGAGGAACGCCGCGCCGGTGATATGCGGCGGCTCGCCGCGCGCCGCGCCGACGCCGATATTGGTCGACGGCTCGCGAAACGTCACCGGCAGCAATTGCCCGTGCATGTCGGCGACGTGCAGGAGCGTGACGTTGCCGAGGCTTTTGAAGCGCAGGAGTTCGTTCTGCGTCAGCCGCTGGCGCGCCAGTGCCGTGCCGAGCGCGCCCAGACCGCTTCCCGCGACGGCCGCCGCGGTCGCGGCGCCGACCTGCAAAACGTCGCGACGGTTGAGCATGAGCGATCCCCACGGGTTCGCGAAAACGGCAATCCATGAGCCGTCGTCGCCGCGTGGGGCACGATCACCGCGATGCGGAGCATCAATTGACGGTGATCTTCTCCTCGCCGACGATCTTGGTGCCGTCGTCGTCGGTCCAGGTCAGAACGACCGGGCCGGATTCCGTCGCCTTGAACTTGAACTGAATATAAGGATTGGCGGCGATCGCCGGCTCGAATTCGGCGGAAAATACCGGCTTGCCATTCACCGTCGCCTCGAACTTGTTGAGGATCTTGCGCGGAATGACTTCGCCCTTGCCGTCGCGCCGCTGGCCCGATTCCATGATATGCGCAACAAGCGCCTTGACCTCGACGAGGTCGCCCTTCTTAGCCTCTTTCTTGTCCAACTTGATACGCGGTTTGACCGCCATGTCCGTCTCCCGAAGCGGATGTTGTGCCGTGACGATAACGATCAGCCGCCGCAGCCGCCGATCGTGACCTTCACCTGCTTGGTGGCCGTGAAAAACGAGCCGTCATTCATCTTGGCCACGGCGATGATATTCTGCGTCTTGGCCAAGCGGATGCGGGTATTGGCCTCCGCCACGCCGCTTGCCGGCGAAAAATGGAAGTGCGCGATGCCGCCGCGCGGATTCTCATCGGCGACGACCAGCACTTCCGAAACGTAGGAACTTTCCGTCATCGGGCTTTCCACCGAAAAGGTCATGGGAACGGTATTACCGTTCTCGGCGATCTCGGGAAGATCGAGCTTGACCTTGCCGGTTGTTGCCTGCTTGCCGCCGGTGAATTTCGCGATCAGCTCCGCGGCGTCATTGGCCGCGTTGGCCGGCCCGACCGAAAAGCCAAACGCCGCCACCGCCAACGCCCCGCCGCCGAACGCCAACACCTGCCGACGATCCAGACCACAGCTCATGTCAACACCTCCCCTAGGCGATCATCGCATTTATCGTTCAACGTCTATCGTTCAAGGTCTATCGTTCAAGGTCTATCGTTCAAGGTCTATCGTTCAACGTCTATCGTTCAAGGTCTATCGTTCAAAGTCCATCGTGCGACCTCGATCAAAACGCCACCTTGATCAAGGTCAATGATGCGACGTTGCGCATACGACGTCGTGCGTATGACATCACGCGCACATCGAGTTTGGCGCATGCATCAGAGGAAGCGTTCCGCGTCATGTCGCTTGGACCGAAGCCGAAGTTTTTCCAAGATCGCCGCCGCAAAACATATACATTTCTTGATAAGTATCTAGACGGGCACAGTCGAAAATGCAATTAATTTTCGCCGGCCCGACGTGACCAGTGCTGCAGCCGCGATCATGCGTGCAGATGATCTGCATGGATGATCCTGGGGCAGATTTTCGCGGCGGGACGGAAAGCGCGGTTCGCTTCGGATTCCTGGCGTCGATCCGACCACGATCGGAAAGCGGGGACCGGGCAGGACATCAATACGCACCGGGAGGAACCAATCCGTGAGAACGAGGTCGATATTGCGTGCGGCGTTTTGCGCGGTGATCGTCAGCGCATCCGCCGCGATCGCCCAGGACACCGATACGGAAAAGGGGATCGAGAAATACCGCCAGATGCTCAAGGAGGATCCCTGGAGCAATCCGGGGCTGCTCGACGCCGACCGTGGTGAGACATTATGGCGCACCGCGGGCGGGCCACGCAAAGCGTCGCTTGAAACCTGCGACCTCGGCAAGGGGCCGGGCAAGGTGGATGGCGCCTTCGCCGAAATGCCGCGATATTTCGCCGACGCGGATCGCGTCATGGACGTGGAGACGCGCATCCTGTGGTGCATGGAAAAAATCCAGGGGCTCAACGCCGCCGACCTCGTCAAGAAACCCTATCCAGGCGGTGGGCGCCCGGTCGGCGACCTCGGCGCCATCGCGACCTATGTCGCGAGCAAGTCGAGCGGCATGAAATATTCCGCCAAATTCGCCCTCGCCAAGGAGAAAGATGCGGTCGCGCTTGGCGAGACGCTGTTCTTCCGACGCTCGGGCCCGTTCGATTTTTCCTGTTCGACCTGCCACGCGGCGTCGGGGCTGCGCATCCGGCTGCAGGGCCTTCCCTTCCTCGCCGACTCCAAGGAAGCCAAGGAAGTCGTTGGCGAATGGCCGGCTTATCGCGTCTCCAACGCGCATGTCATGACCATGCAGCATCGCGTCTATGACTGCTATTGGCAGATGCGCATGCCGGAAGCCCGGCTCGGTTCGGAAGCAACCGTCGCCCTCATCTCCTATCTCACGAAAGTGGCCAGCGGCGGCGAAATCGCCGCGCCCGGCCTCAAGCGCTGACGCGAAAGGAAACGAGCCATGCACATCGCAAGACTTTTCGCGACCGCGCTGTTCCCGCTCGCGACGGTGGCGTTTGCAACGCCGGCGGCGTTCGCCCAGCAAGCGCCGAAAATACCTGACGCGCGCGTCGACGCCGTGGTCAAGGCCGCCTTCCCGACGGCCCCGGCCGACTGGGAGTCGCGCCTGACCCAGGACGCGACGATGAAGGAATGCTCGGCGCATCACAACGCGCCGCCAAAGGCGCTCGCGGAAACGATCCAGAAGCGCGAGAAGGCCGCCATCGAGTATCCCGCCGACGGCAAGTTCATGGGCGACTGGAAAAAGGGCGAGGCGCTGGCGCAGTCGGGCTACGGCCTGCGCTTCTCAGATTATCCAGCGCGGCGCGCCAATGGCGGCAATTGCTATGCCTGCCACCAGTTGACGCGCAAGGAAGTCAGCTTCGGCACGCTCGGCCCGAGCCTGCTCGATTACGGCAAGCTGCGCGGGTTCAAGGAAGCCGACGTCAAGCTGGCCTACGAGAAGATCTACGACTCGCACTCGGCCTTTCCTTGTTCCAACATGCCGCGTTTCGGCAAGAACAAGATCCTGACCATCGAGCAGATCACGGACGCGGTCGCGCTGCTGATGAGCCCGGAAAGTCCGGTCAACACCGGCAAGTGATCGGCGCCGCGCGCCTGATCGCGGCTTGACGTTACAAAAAGCGCCCCTGGTCGTAGCCCGACCGGGGGCGTTAACGCATCGGTGAGCAGGACCAAGATTGCGCGCCAGCGCAGGCCTTTTGCGCGAGGTCAAGCGCGCGCGCGAGACATGTGCCCGAAAAGGAGAGGCCGCATTTCGCACGCGGTTATGCGCTAGTGGGCGGCGCGCAGAAAATCACGGAAACTCCCGCCGACGTAAGCGCGCTCGCGCACAAAACGGAACATGGCGAGAAAATCGTCCGGGCGCAGATAGCCGGTCGCGCGCGCGACCTCGCGCTCCTTCACCGGCTTATCGCGCAGCCCGGCCGCCGATTCCGGGAAGAACTGCACCGTCGGCGAAAAACGCACGCCATATTTGCCGGCAAGCGCCTTCTCCGATATCTGCGTTCCGTCGACATCGGTCACCATGCGCGCGCCGATCATGTTGAGCTGGAGCACGTCGAAATTGGCCTTGATATAGGCGGCAATATCGGGACGCGCAAAATTGACGAAATGCGTTTCCTTGCAATAGGGACAGCCCTTGAGTTCCCAGATGACGGCAAGCCGCTTCCCGGCCTTGCGCGCGGTCTCGATATCGTCGCCCAGTTCAAGAAAGCTCTCGATAAACCAGGGCTGGTGGTAAAGCCCGTCCTCGCCCAACACGGGGGCCGCGGCGGCCGGACCGCTGGCGCCCAAGCCGCATGACGCGGCACCAGCCCCGATCAGCAATGTGCGACGGTTGAGCATTGTGTTGACCCCATATTGACCATGATCTGGTATTGGCCCTGTCGCAGTCGCCGCCCGCATGGCTGACCCGCTTGCATTCGCGACGGGCGACGCGTCACATGATCCTCGGCGGCATTCTCGCGGCCACCATGTGGCTTGCGCTCAACGCCGCGGCCGGCGCCGATGAACTCGCCGATTTCCACGCCGCGGTCGAGCGCGCGGCCGCGCATAACCGCGTCGCCCTCGGCTACCTCAGGAACGCCAATGTCGATCTCGCGGCGCTCGAACTCGAGCGCATGCGCGACGCCTGGGGAGCGCTGGCGAGCCAGTTCGGCGGCGCGCGGCATCCCGCCTTGCGCGACAATGACCGATTCGTCGCCATGATGGTGGACGTGCCGACCCGCGTGGTCGCCGCGCTCCTGATGCTCGACATGGGGCGCAGCGACGCCGCCGCCGCGTCGCTCGAGGCCATCCGCCAGTCGCTCTCCGCCATGCGCCGCGCCGGCAAGATCGAGGTCTTGGCCGATTGCGTGCTTGACGCCAATGCGGCTATGCGCCCCCTCCTCGCCTTTGACGAGTCGCCGCCGGACTGGAACGCCGCCCAAGCGCGCGGCGACATTGCCGATAAGACGGCCGCCTATATGTCGATTCTGCGCCGTTGCGAGCGCGTGGCGCCGGCCGCGATCAGCGGCGCCGGCGAGTTTCGCCGCCTGTTCGACGGCGCGCTCGCCTCGGCGGGCCTGATCGGCAAGGCGGCGGCCGACGCCGATAACCAGCTGTTGCACCGCATTCTCATTGAATTGCGTTCGTTTGACCGCCTCATGACGTTCAGATTCGGTTGATTCGCCCCGGCCCGCTTGTTGCATCGACAAAAATCCCCACCTTGTGCTATGCTGCACGCCAGACTGCGGGCTATTTTAATGATGCGTTGGACGGTTCAAGGATGCGCCGTTTGGCGCCGGCACGTTGTGCACGGCGCCGTGGCGGCTATTGTATTCGTGGCGTCGGCGGGCCTGGCGCGCGCCGCGCAATTGGTCATGTTCGACCGACCGGGATGCCCGTGGTGCGCGGCCTTCGATCGCGAGGTCGCGCCGAAATATGAAAAGACCGAGATGGCGCGCCTGGCGCCGCTGCGTCGCGTCGATATCACGCGCGCCATTCCGCGCGACCTTGACGCCATCGTCGTCGAGCGCTTTACGCCGGTATTCGTGCTTGTCAATGCCGGCAGGGAAGTCGGGCGCATCCGCGGTTATCCTGGCGAGGACCATTTCTGGGGCCTTCTTTCGGTCCTGTTCGAGAAGCTGGAGCTTCGGCGCAATGAGCGAGTCCAGGCACGCACCGACGCCGCGCCGCGCGTCTCGGTTCGCTGACGGCAATTGGGATTGTCCATGACACAAGCCCGCACCAGGCACCTCAGAGCGAGCGAAACGCTCCCTGAACGCATGGCCGACAAGGCGGCGCGCGCGGCCGATTTCCTCAAGACGCTGGCGCACGAAAACCGGCTGATGATCCTGTGCATTCTCGCCGAGGGAGAGAAATCGGTATCCGACCTCGAGGACGTGCTCGATCTGCGCCAGCCGACCGTGTCGCAGCAATTGGCGCGCCTGCGCCTGGAGGGCCTGGTGACGACGCGGCGCGACGGCAAGACGATCTATTACAGCCTTGCCAGCGAGGACGCGCGCGTGATCGTTGGCGCCGTCTACGAGGTGTTCTGCGGCCGCGGACGCCGCGATTAGAGCGTTTTCGAGCGAAATGGGTACCGGTTTCGCGTGAAGAAAACGCGTCAAAACAAAAAGTTAGAGCCCGGGATTTAATTCCATCAAAGCCGGAAAGGCTCTCGGGCGCGAGGCAAGCGCGCCACGTGCCGCAATCAGCGCTGCGGCAATTGCCATTCGCCTGGCGCCCGAGGCATTCCGATAAATCGAACGTCGCCCCTTCCCCGACCTTGTCGCGCGAGCATTATCTTTTCGCAAACCCGCTTCCCGCTTCTTCCGGCTTCCGCTTGGCGATCGCGCGCTGATCACCGCTCCCACTCGGTCGCGATATCGAGCACGCGCAGCTGGACGCGTTCCTGGCCCTGCCAGTGGTCGATGGCGAGCGACCCGGCGACATGAACTTTTTGCCCGCGCGCGGCAAGCAGCGCCCGGCCCAGCACCTCGCCCGCGGCGCGGAATGCGATGGCGCTGATCGTGGCGCCGTCGCCCGCGCGCAGCCGCAGCCGCACATGCGCCTGCGCGACCTCCTCGGCATAGGCGATCGTGTGCGCCGGCAGCGCGAAGATGGGCTCGCTGTTGCCTGAGCCGAACGGGCCGGCGCGCGCGATCGTCGCCACCAGCGCGGCATTGGCGCCGGCGGCGGTCACCGCGCCGTCGATCAGCAGCGCGTCCTCGCGCCGCGCCGCCGCGACGGCGGGCGCCAGCGTCTCCTCCATATAGGCGCGAAAATCGCCGAGCGCGCCCGGCCGCAGCGTGATGCCCGCGGCCATGGCATGCCCGCCGCCCTTGAGCAATATGCCACTTGTCACCGCCTGGCGCACGGCGCGGCCAAGGTCGACGCCCGACAGCGAACGGCCCGACCCGGTGCCGCCACCGCCAGACTCGAGCGCGATCGCGAAAGCGGGCCGCCCGAACCGTTCCTTCAGCCGTGCCGCCACCAGCCCGACAATGCCCGGATGCCAGCCTTGCGCGGCGGTGACGACAACCGATCCCCTGCCCTCGGCGCCGAGCGCGGCGGTCGCCTCCGCCTCCGCTTGCGCCAGCATGGAAAGCTCGATCCCCTGGCGTTCGCGGTTGAGGCGGTCGAGTTCGTCGGCGATGGCACCGGCCTCGATCGCATCGTCGGTCAACAACAGCCGCGCGCCAAGGTCGGCGCGGCCGATGCGACCGCCGGCATTGATGCGCGGCCCGATGAGAAAGCCGAGATGCCAAGGCTGCGGCGGCCCATTGAGCCGCGCCTTGTCCATCAGCGCGGCAAGACCGACCCGCTCGCGGCGGCGCATCGCCACGAGCCCCTTGGCGACGAAAGCGCGGTTGAGACCGCGCAGCGCCACGACGTCGGCCACCGTGCCCAGCGCCACGAGGTCGGTGAAATCGAGGAGGTCGGGCTCCTCGCGTCCCGCGCGCCAGAACCCGCGATGGCGCAGCTCGCGATTAAGGCCAACCACCGTCAGGAACGCCAGCCCGACGGCGGCGAGATGGCCAAGCCCCGACAGATCGTCCATGCGGTTGGGATTGACCAGCGCCGTCACCGCGGGAATGACCTCGCCGACCTGGTGGTGGTCGATGACCACGACGTCGAGGCCAAAGGCCTGCGCGCGCGCGAACGGCTCGAAGCTGGTGCTGCCGCAATCGACGGCGACGAGAAGCCGCGCCCCGCGCGCCGCCAATGACTGCATGGCTTCGACATTGGGCCCGTAGCCCTCGAAGATGCGGTCGGGGATGTGGATGAATGGCGCAAGCCCGCAGTGGCGCAGAAAGGAGGCGACGAGCGCCGCCGCGCTCGCGCCATCGACATCGTAATCGCCGAAAATCGCCACCTGCTGGTTGTGCATGACGGCATCGGCGAGCCTCGCCGCCGCCGCGTCCATGTCGCGCAAAACGCTGGGGTCGGGCAGCAGCGCGCGCAGCGTCGGATCGAGGAATGCACGGGCGTCGTCGATCTCGACATCGCGCCCGGCCATGACGCGCGCGAGCAGTTCGGGGATCGCAAGCCGCTGCACCATCATCAGCGCCTGCGCGCCGCTGCGCTCGTCGAGCCGCTCGCGCCAGGTGCGCCCGCGCGCGGAGCGGTTGACGCCAAGAAAGACGCGGTGGTGGGAGGTGCCCGTCACTGCCTCAATGTCCCCGCGCGGCACGCCGCCGCCGCGCCATTGCGCGCCACCGACGCCGCTATCGCCCGGAGTGCGGCACGAGCGGACCACGCTCGCCCAGAATGTAGCGCGCCACGTCGATGTAATCCAAAACCAGCGAAAGCAGAATTGTTAGCGCAAAGACCCGCGCCCATATTCCAAGCGCACTATTGCGCGTGAGCGAGGGTATGGCGCGCGCGACCACGATCAGCATCGGCGTCCAGAAAATGACATGCGAAAGGCCCAATAACCGTACCAGTCCAAGCGACAACCCGAGCACGGCGCCCAAAGCGGCGTTGGCCAATTGAAACAACAAGACGACGCGCGCCAGCCGATGGCGGATCAACGCGAGCGGTCCCAGGAACGAAACGATCGCGAGCCAGGCGAGCCAAAGCTGCAAATGACCGGGCAGCTGGGCCAATTGCACCCAAAGGTCACCCGGCGCGTGCGTAAACATGGCGTTCTCTGCGCTGTCGACCGGCAATTCCGTTGACGCGCTTCGCTCGCGAACAGGCAAACGGCGATCGCGTCAACTCAGCCGCGCTCGAATTTGTCGACCTGCCGGTGCTCGGCGCGGATCCAGCGCACCGTCCCCGTCGCCGAGCGCATTACCACGGTCTCGGTCTCGATCAGCCCGTCGCGGAAGCGCACCCCGCGCAACAGGCTGCCGTCGGTGACGCCGGTGGCGGCGAATACGCTATCGCCGCGCACCATGTCCTTGAGCTCGTATTTCTTGCGCGGGTCGGCGATGCCCATCTGCCGCGCGCGCGCGCGCTTTTCCTCGCTGTCGAGGACGAGGCGTCCCTGCAACTGGCCGCCGATGCAGGCGAGCGCGGTCGCCGCCAGCACGCCCTCCGGCGCGCCGCCAATGCCCAGGTAAATGTCGATGCCGGTCACGTCCGGCTCTGCGGTATGGATGACCCCGGCGATGTCGCCGTCGGAGATGAAGCGCACCGACGCGCCCGCCTTGCGCACCGCCGCGATCAGGTCCGCGTGGCGCGGCCGGTCGAGCACCAGCGCCGTGATATCGGCGGGGCGCACGCCCTTGGCCTTGGCCAGCGCGTTGATATTGTCGCCCGGCGCCGCGTCGAGATCGACGACGCCATGCGCGTATCCCGGCCCGATGGCGATCTTGTCCATGTAGACGTCGGGGGCGTTGAGCAACGTTCCGCTCTGCGCCATCGCCATGGTGGCGATCGCCCCTGGCATGTCCTTGGCGCACAGCGTCGTGCCTTCGAGCGGATCGACCGCGATATCGACCTTGCGGCCCTTGCCGTCGCCCACGGCCTCGCCGATGAACAGCATCGGCGCCTCGTCGCGCTCGCCCTCGCCGATCACCACGGTGCCCTCGATCGGCAGCTTGTTGAGTTCTCGTCGCATGGCATCGACGGCGGCCTGGTCGGCGTCCTTCTCGTTGCCGAGCCCGCGCAGCCGCGCCGCCGCCACGGCGGCGCGCTCGGTCACGCGCACGATCTCGATCGAGAGGATGCGCTCGAGCAGGTGGCGCGTTTGCGCGTGATGCGACGACATGCTGGCCCGTCCTGTGCTTGCCCGTTAAACCCCAAGGTCACGAAAGCGGGATGAACTGAATTCGAATGGCATTACGCCGCCGGCCCGTCGATATGCGCGTGAATTCCAGCGAAATCCGGTAGCCCCTGTCGCGGTCACGCGCTAATCCCTCTCGATACGGATCAGTTGCGGGCGGCCGGCGACGACGCCCTGGCGCTGGATCGCCTGCAGCGCCCGCCGCACGGCATCCTCGGTCGTTGCGTAGGTGATGAGAATGACCGGCGCGGGGGCGGCCGGGCTCCTGGGATCCTCGCCACCATGCGCGCGCTCGCCGGCGCGGTGCTGCACGATGGATTCGAGCGAAATGCCCTGCGCCGCAAGATGGCGTGCGATCGCGGCGAACGTGCCGGGGCGATCGACGGCGGCGAGGCGGATATAGTAGCCGCCCTCGTGCCGCTGCATCGGCGCCTTGCGGCTGGCCGCAAGCTTCGCCGTCGGCCGCCCGAACGGGGCCACGCGCAGCCCGCGCGCGATATCGCCAATATCGGCGACGACCGCCGCCGCGGTCGCGGCCCCGCCGGCGCCGGGGCCGACCAACGTGATGCGCTCGATGCCCTCGGCGTCGATGGTCACCGCGTTGGTCACGCCCATGACCTGGGCAATCGCGCTCTCGCGCGGCACCATGGTCGGGTGCACGCGCTGCTCGATCCCCTTGGCGGTGCGCACGGCGACGCCAAGCAGCTTGATGCGATAGCCGAGCTGCGCGGCGGCATCGAGATCCTGCGGCGCGATCGAGGAGATGCCCTCGACATAGACGGCATCGGGATTGACCCTGGTTCCGAATGCGATGCTCGCCAGAATGGCGAGCTTCTGCGCCGTGTCATGCCCGTCAACGTCGAAGGCGGGATTGGCCTCCGCGTAGCCGAGACGCTGGGCGTCCTTGAGGCAGTCGGCGAATGACAGGCCCTCCTCCTGCATGCGGGTGAGGATGTAATTGCAGGTGCCGTTGAGGATGCCGTAGACGCGCGCATACGAACTGCCCGCCATCCCCTCGCGCAGCGTCTTGACGATGGGGATGGCGCCGCCCACGGCGGCCTCGAAATTGAGCGCCACGCCGTTCGTCTCCGCCGTCGCCGCAAGCGCCGTTCCATGGCGCGCGATCAGCGCCTTGTTGGCGGTCACCACCGGCCGGCCGGCCGCCAGCGCCGCCGCGACGGCGGCCCTGGCCGGGTCGCCCTCGCCGCCCATGAGCTCGACAAAGACGTCGATGCCGCGATCGGTGGCGAGCGCCAGTGGGTCGGCGAGGAAGCGCACGCGCGAAATATCGACGTCACGCTTCTTGCGCGCCTTGCGCGCGCACACGGCCACGACCTCGATGCCGCGACCGGTGCGGGCCTTGAGCAGCGCGCGCTGGCTTTCGATGAGGCGCATGACCGCCGCGCCGACGGTGCCGACGCCGGCCAGTCCGATTCTCAGGGGGGCAACCATCAACGACGGCGACCTGCACGGGGGCGACGCCGCAGACTCAGCGCCGCTTGGCCAAGGGGACGACGTTGTGCAACTTTTCCGGCCCCGATTCAAGGAAGCGGCGCACGTTGCGGGCGGCCTGGCGGATGCGCTGCTCGTTCTCCACAAGCGCGATGCGCACGAATCCGTCGCCATGCTCGCCAAAGCCGATGCCCGGCGCCACGGCGACCGCGGCCTCCTCGACCAGCAGCTTGGCGAATTCGACGCTGCCGAGCATGTCGAACGGCTGCGGCAGCCGCGCCCAGGCGAACATCGAGGCGCGTGGCGGCGGCACCTCCCAGCCGGCACGCCCGAAGCTCTCCACCATCACGTCGCGGCGGCGCTTATAGGTCTCGCGCATGTCGCGAATGCAATCGTCGGGTCCGTTGAGCGCCGCGGTCGCGGCCACCTGGACCGGCGTGAAGGCGCCGTAATCGAGGTAGGATTTCACCCGCGCCAGCGCCGCGATGATGCGCTCGTTGCCGACCGCGAACCCGATGCGCCATCCCGGCATCGAGTAGGTCTTCGACATCGAGGTGAACTCGACGGCAACCTCCATCGCGCCGGGCGCCTGCAAGATGGACGGCGGCGGCACATCGTCGAAATAGACCTCGGCATAGGCAAGGTCGGAAAGCACGAAAATGCCGTGCTTCTTGGCGAACAGCACGAGTTCGCGGTAAAAATCGAGGTCGGCGACATAGGCGGTCGGATTGGCCGGATAGCACACGACGACCGCAAGCGGGCGCGGAATGGAGTGGATCACCGCCCGCTCAAGCGCCTCGAAAAACTGTGGCGTCGGCTCGGAAGGCACCGAGCGGATAACGCCGCCGGCCATGAGAAAGCCGAACGCGTGAATGGGATAGCTCGGATTGGGCACGAGCACCACGTCGCCCGGCGCCGTGATCGCTTGCGCGACATTGGCAAAACCCTCCTTCGACCCCAGCGTCGCCACGATTTGCGTTTCGGGATTGAGCTTGACGCCAAAGCGGCGCGCGTAATAGCCGGCCTGCGCCTTGCGCAATCCGGCTATTCCCTTCGACGCCGAATAGCGGTCGGTGCGCGGCTTGCCGATCGTGTCCTTGAGTTTTTCCACCACATGTGCCGGCGTCGGCAGGTCCGGGTTGCCCATGCCGAGGTCAATGATATCGGCGCCGGAATTGCGCGCCGTGGCCTTGGCGCGGTTGACCTCCTCGAAGACGTAGGGCGGCAGCCGCTTGATGCGATGAAATTCGTCCATGCTCGCCCGTCTCCCGGATGCGACACCATGCCCGGCGGCCACGCCAGCGCGACCTGCACGACTTTTACCATGTCATTGGCGCCAGGCCAGCGCCATGTGATTGCGCGCCTAGAGCGTTTTCGAGCGAAGCGGGTAACGATTTGCGCGAAGAAAACGCGTCAAAACAAAAGTTAGAGCCCCGGCCTTGATTCCATCAAAGCCGGAAAGGCTCTCGTGTGGCGGATTTGAAATACCTACCATCCTTGCCGCGTATTCGTAGAGGAGCTTCAAATCGAAAACAACACTAGAATCATAAGTTTGCTAGTGTCCCTTCGATTCCGAAGTTCGCATCGAAGCGCGCCGCAGCGTGGCGCGAAATTCGCAATCGGGACACTCGCCTTTATTGCGGCTCAGGCTGGCGCCCGTAGCGCCGTTTCGCCGACGGACGCTGGGCGTCCTTGATCTGTTGGTCGCGCTGGGTCGCGAGCTCGGCGGTCGTCTTCTTGATGTCACCCGTGCTCAGAACCGGAATCTCGCGCTCCGGCGGCATGTCATGCACTGCGGGAAATATTTCAGGCGCGCTCGATCGCGCCGGCGCGCCGGCGCTCAGCCCGCCCATGCGCGTCGGCAGCGCCTCGCCGATGGTGGCGCCGCAGCCGCCAAGCGCCGCCAGCGCCGGCAGAATAAGCAGCGCACGCCGCCAATGCTTGCCGCCCGGGGCCACGAAGGCGGTCGCGCGCAGTCCAATTTCTTTGATCATATTCAACATGTTACATCACGATTTCGACACCGGCCATGGCGTCGGTCCGCTGGTGTGACGCATGTGCGCCCAGCCTGCCGGCGGATCGGTTAATATCCGATAATCAAGCGCGACGATTTTGCGCGATGATCGCCGTGGAATGCGGCGCGGCGGAGGCATTATCGAGCGTGAAGATTGCCACCTTGCAGGCCGGCCTTGGCCGCGCCATGTGCCGATCTGACAATGCGTGACGATGGCGGCCGCGGTGCCGACGGGGAGCGATGGATACACGCCAAAAAGGCGGCCGAAAAGGCAAGGCGATCGTGGCTCCGCCGCAGGCCGGCGAAGCCGCCGGTCCCGACGTCGACGCCATGGCGCACAATGTCGCGCGGCTGATCGAGGAGGGCGGCAAGGCGCTCGCCGCCTATATCAAGCCGCGCGAGGAAGGCAGGCTGCGCGCCCAGCGCAGCGACGAGATCGCCGACGTGGTCAAGACGCTTGGCCAGGTCCTCGAGTACTGGCTCGCCGACCCGCAGCGCGCGCTGGAGCTGCAAACCTCGCTTGGCCGCTCCTATCTCGACCTGTGGTCGGCGGCGGTGCGCCGCATGGCCGGGGAAAATCCCGAGCCGGTCGTCAAGCCCGACCCGCGCGACAAGCGCTTCGGCGATCCGGAATGGTCGTCGAACCAGTTTTTCGATTTTCTCAAGCAGGCCTATCTCCTGACCACGAATTGGGCCGACCACCTCGTCGCCGACGCCAAGGGCATCGACGCGCATACGCGGCAAAAGGCCGAGTTCTACGTGCGCCAGATCGCCAACGCGATCGCGCCGTCGAATTTCGTGCTCACAAACCCCGAGCTCGTGCGTCAGACGCTCGACCTGAACGCGGAAAATCTCGTGCGCGGCATGCATATGCTCGCCGAGGACATCGAGGCCGGCGGTGGCGAATTGCGCATCCGCCAGACCGACGCGAGCAAGTTCGCCGTCGGCGGCAATCTCGCGCTCACGCCGGGAAAAGTCGTCTACCAGAACGACCTCATGCAGTTGATCCAATACGCGCCGACGACGCCCGCCGTGCTGCGCCGTCCGCTGCTCATCGTGCCGCCCTGGATCAACAAATATTATATTCTCGACCTGACGGCGGATAAGTCCTTCATCAGGTGGTGCGTCGCGCAGGGGCTCACCGTCTTCTGCATCTCATGGGTCAATCCCGACGAACGGCTGGCGGCAAAGTCCTTCGGCGAATACATGCGCGAGGGCGTGTTCGCGGCGCTCGAAGCGATCCGGCGCGCGACCGGCGAAGAGGAAGTTCACGCGCTCGGCTATTGCGTCGGCGGCACGCTATTGGCGGCGACGCTGGCGCTGATGGCGGCGCGCGGCGACCGGCGCGTTGCCTCCGCGACCTTCCTCACCACGCAGGTCGATTTCACGCATTCCGGGGACCTGAAGGTTTTCGCCGGCGACGAGGAACAGGTGCGCGCGGTGGAGCGGCTGATGGCGCCGCAGGGCTATCTCGAAGGCGCCAAGATGGCCAACGTGTTCAACATGCTGCGCTCAAACGACCTGTTCTGGCCCTATATCATCAACAATTATCTCAAGGGCCAGGCGCCGCTGCCGTTCGACTTGCTCTACTGGAACGCCGACGCCACGCGCATGCCCGCCGCCAATCACTCGTTCTACATGCGCAACTGCTATCTTGAGAACAATCTCACGCGCGGCAAGATGTGCATGGACGGCACGTGCCTCGATCTGCGGCAGGTGACGCAGCCGATCTATAGCCTGGCGACGCGGGAGGATCACATCGCCCCGGCCCGGTCGGTTCATTTTGGCTGCTCGTTCTTCGGCGGCGCGGTGCGTTTCGTGCTGTCCGGTTCCGGCCATATCGCCGGCGTGATCAATCCGCCCGACCGGGCGAAATATCAGTATTGGACCGGCGCGCGGCCCAAGGGCGACGATCTCGACGCTTGGCTGGCAAAGGCGAAAGAGCATCAAGGCTCATGGTGGCCGGATTGGATGAGCTGGCTGCGTAAGCTCGGCCGCGACCAGGTCGCGGCGCGCACGCCGGGCGCGGGCGTGCTCAGGCCGATCGAGGATGCGCCCGGCTCCTACGTGCGCGTTCGCAGCTAGGGCCAGGCGCGGCCGGCGCGCCATTGACGCAGGTCAATGCCGGCCGGCGGCGAAAGTCCATCATCGATCAACGAACGCCATTCCTCGCGATTGAGCATAGGAGTTTTCATCATGAAAGCCTCCGACGTGATGGTTGCCAACGTGATCACGATTTCGCCCGACGCCAGCGTCCCGCAGGTCGCGGAATTGCTGCTGACAAACCGGATCAGCGCGGTGCCGGTCGTCGATGCCAAGGGCGCCATGGTCGGCATCGTCAGCGAGGGTGACCTCATTCGCCGCGCCGATGCGGGAACCGGGCATTCGCGCTCGTGGTGGCTGCGCCTGGTCATGGGCCGCGAGGCGCTGGCGCTCGAATACATCAAGGAGCATTCGCGCAAGGTTGCCGACGTGATGACGCGCCGCGTCATCACCGCGACGCCGGACATGTCGGTGGGCGAGGTGGCGACGCTGCTTGAACGCAACGCCATCAAGCGCGTGCCGATCGTGCAGGACGGCCACATCGTGGGTATCGTCAGCCGCGCCAATCTGTTGCAGGCCCTGGCCAGCCTCAACAAGCAGATTTCCATCGACAAGCCGCGCGCCGACGCGGAACTGCGCGACGAGGTGATGGCGCGCCTGTCGTCGGAGCCATGGGCGCGCACCGCGCTGATCAACGTCACGGTGGCGGGCGGCACCGTCGACCTGTGGGGCGTCGTCGATTCGGCGGCGGAGAAGAAGGCGATCCGCGTCGCGACCGAGGTGACGCCGGGCGTGCACGCGATCAACGACAACGTGATCGTGCGGCCGGTGGCGACGGGATCCTAGCGCATATTCCGGCGAAGCGGAAACCGGTTCGCCGCGGAAAATGCGACGAAGTCAAAGAAAACAGAGCGCTTTCCGAATTCAATCGAAACGGGAAGCGCTCTAGCGCGTGATCGCGAAAAGTGGGAATCGCTTTTCGGGCAAGATCATGCGCAAACGAAAGGCATGACGCCGACCGTTCCGCGCGGAACCGCTCCGTCAGCGCGCATCACGGAACGAGCGCGATCTGTTCGAGCGCGGTTGCCTCGGGAAATCCGAGCATCACGTTCATATTCTGCACCGCCTGCCCGGACGCGCCCTTGACCAGATTGTCAAGCGCCGATCCGATAATGGCGCGCCCGCGCGCGCGGTCGGCGACCACCCCGAGGAACGTCATGTTGGAGCCGCGCACATGCTGGGTCTGCGGCATCTCGCCAAAGGGCAGGACGTGCACGAACGTCTCGCCGGCATAGGCCTTGGCGAGGAGCGCGTGCAGGTCGCCCGCCGCCAGGTCGCGCGCGCCGCGCACATAGATGGTGGACAGGATGCCGCGGTTCATCGGCACGAGATGCGGCGTGAAGCTCACGATGACCTCGCGGCCGGCGGCACGCGAGAATTCCTGATCGAGTTCGGCCATATGGCGGTGATGCCCGACGCCGTAGGCGCGCATGCCCTCGGCGACTTCCGCAAACAGCATGGCCTCGCGCACCGCGCGCCCGGCGCCGGTGGCGCCGGATTTGGCGTCGATGACGATATCGTCGAGCGCGATCGCCTTGGCGGCGATGAGCGGGACGAGCGCGAGCTGCGCGCTGGTCGTATAGCAGCCCGGATTGGCCACGAGCCGCGCCTTGACGATGTCGGCGCGGTGCAGTTCGACCAGGCCGTAGACCGCCTCCCCCTGCAACTCCGGCGCCTGGTGCGCCTGTCCATACCAGCGCGCGTAGGCGGCCGGATCGGCGAGGCGAAAATCTGCCGACAGGTCGACGACCTTGGTCCGCGGCGCCTTGGCCAGGAGTTCGCCGACGACCTTTTGCGTCGTTGCGTGCGGCAGCGCGCAAAAAACGAGGTCGAGCCCGGCCGCCGCCCAATCGACGGATTCGATGGCGACCAGCTTGGGCAATGCGAGTGGAGAGAATTGCGCGAACACTTCGCGCAAGTCCTGGCCGGCGCGTCGCTCGGCGGTCAGAAGCTCGATTTGCACATGCGCGTGTCGCGCCAGTAGGCGCACGCATTCCGCGCCGGTATAGCCGGACGCGCCGAGCACGCCTACTTTCGCCAACTTGTTCATCATCCCAGTCCTCTCGCCGCGACGATCGCGCTATTCGCCGCCGCGCCGCCGGCGTCCTCCGCCTACCACAGCATCAACTTCATCCCGAGCGCGCCCGGCGCCAATAACAGCGCCGCCCAAAGCAATGCCGACGTGACATTGGCGATCTGGAACGGCCACCAGGGCATGTCGAGAATGCCGGCCGCAAGCGGCACGGAGGCGCGCAACGGCCCGAAGAAGCGGCCGATGAAGACGGCGTAGATGCCCCATTTCTCGACAAAGGCGTGACCGCGCGGCATGAGAAAGGGATAGCGCGAGAGCGGCCACACATGCGCGATCGGGCCCTTGAACTTGACGCCCAGCCAGAACGACAGCCAGTCGCCAAGGCTGGCGCCGATGGCGGCGGCGAGCCAGATGGGAACGAAGCTGATGCCGCTGACGCCAATGAGCGCGCCGATGCCGACAAGCGCCAGCGTCGCCGGCAACAGCAGCGAAAGAAATACCAGCGATTCGCCAAACGCCAGCGCGCCGACGATGGGGGCGGCCCAAACCTGGTTCGCCTGGACGAACATGATAACGGCCTTCATATGCTCGTCGAAGGCGGCGAAGGAGCCTGTCATTTGCAAATGCTCGCGTTGCGGACCGGGCTATGTAGCCCGGACCTTGGGCGAATGCCAGCGGCCGCACAGCGCCTCGGCGGCCGGCGGCGCGAACTTCGCGAGATCAAAAAGACGTTACGTGAATCGGCCGCGTCGCCGTCCCTATCCGCCTACCAATGCGACGACAAGGCCGCGAACGCGCCGAAGCGACGCCTGCGGCAGGCCGTGGCATAGTCGACCGCGCGGTGATTCGCGTCCCGCGCCGGCGCAAAAAATGCGCGGTCGGAACAGCGTATGGTTGAGGCTCATGACCAAGGCGGCAAAGAAGCATACGCAGCAAGGCAAGATGCGCGACCTGTTCGCGGAGCCTGGGGCGCGCGGGCTCGCCGCGCGCCCCGCCCGCGCCGCGCGCGCCCCCGCCGCGGCCGACGCCTCCAGCTACAGCGCGCGCCATATCGAGGTGCTGGAAGGGCTCGAACCGGTACGCCGCCGGCCCGGCATGTATATCGGCGGAACCGACGAAAAGGCGCTGCATCATCTTTTCGCCGAAGTGATCGACAATGCGATGGACGAGGCGCTGGCCGGACATGCCACGTTCATCGAGGTCGACCTGGACGCCGACGGTCTCCTGACGGTCAGCGACAATGGCCGCGGGGTGCCGGTCGATCCACACCCGAAATTTCCCAAGAAGTCGGCGCTCGAAGTGATCATGTGCACGCTGCATGCCGGCGGCAAGTTCGATTCGGAGGTCTATGAGACTTCGGGTGGGTTGCACGGCGTCGGCGTGTCGGTCGTTAACGCGCTTTCCGAGCACATGGAGGTCGAGGTCGCGCGCCAGGGTCAGCTCTACCGGCAGATCTTCCAACGCGGCAAGCCCCTGCGCGGGCTGGAAAAGCTCGGCAAGATCGCCAACCGGCGCGGCACCAGGGTGCGCTTCAAGCCGGACCGAGAGATATTCGGCGCCAGGGTGGCGTTCAATCCGCAGCGCCTGTTCCGCATGGCGCGCGCCAAGGCCTACCTGTTCGGTGGCGTCGAAATCCGCTGGTCATGCGCGGCGGCGCAGCTCGCCGGCGTCGACGGCGTGCCGCAAGAAGAAACGTTCCACTTCGCCGATGGGCTCAAGGACTTCATCGCCCGCGAGACCGAGGGGCACACGCTCGTGCACCCCGACGTCTTTACCGGCCGCAGCGGCCGCCCCGGCGCCAATGGCGCGGTCGAATGGGCGGTCGCGTGGACGGCGGATTGCGATGGATTCCTGTCGTCCTATTGCAACACCATTCCCACCGCCGACGGCGGCACGCACGAGACCGGCCTGCGCGCGGCCTTGCTGCGCGGCCTTAAGGACCATGCCGAGCGCGTCGGGCAAGGCAAGCGCGGCGCGCCGATGACCAGCGACGACATCATGACGGGGGCCGCCGCCATGATTTCCGTATTCATCCGCGAGCCGGAATTCCAGGGCCAAACCAAGGACCGGCTGGCCACCGCGGAGGCGCACAAGATCGTCGAGGGCGCCGTCAAGGATCAGTTCGACCACTGGCTCGCCGGCAATCCGCTCGCATCCAACAAGCTCCTTGAATTCGTCGTCGAGCGCGCCGAGGAACGCGTTCGCCGCCGCCAGGAAAAGGAGATTTCGCGCAAGAGCGCGGTACGCAAGTTGCGCCTGCCCGGCAAGCTCGCCGACTGCACCAATACCGCGGCGCAAGGCTCGGAGATCTTCATCGTCGAAGGCGATTCCGCCGGCGGCTCGGCCAAGCAAGCGCGCAATCGCGCGAGCCAGGCGGTGCTGCCGCTGCGCGGCAAGATCCTCAACGTCGCCTCCGCCGGCCGCGATAAGCTGGCGCAGAACGCGCAGCTCGCCGACCTCGTCCAGGCGCTTGGCTGCGGCACCGGCGGGCATTATCGCGACGCCGACCTGCGCTACGAGAAGGTCGTCATCATGTGCGACGCCGACGTCGACGGCGCCCACATCGCCTCGCTGCTGATCACCTACTTTTATCGCCAGATGCCGGCGCTCATCGACGCCGGCCATCTCTACCTCGCGGTCCCACCGCTCTACCGCCTCGCGCATGGCGGCAAGGTGTTCTATGCGCGCGACGACGCGCACAGGGACGAGCTCCTGCGCAAGGAGTTTCACGCCAACGCCAAGGTCGAGATCGGCCGCTTCAAGGGCCTTGGCGAGATGATGCCGGCGCAGCTCAAGGAGACGACCATGGACCCGCGCAAGCGCACCTTGCTGCGCGTGACGCTCGCCGACGACGAGCGCGAAGGCGCCGCCGACGCGGTCGAGCGGCTGATGGGCGCCAAGGCGGAGGCGCGCTTCGAATTCATCCAGGAACGCGCGGCATTCGCGAGCGACGACGTGCTCGACGTCTAAAGCTTGATCCCGAAAAGTGGGAACCGCTTTACGGAAAAGATCATGCCCAATAAAGGAAATTTGATCCCGGCGAAGTGAGAACCGGTTCGCCGGAAAACGCCGCCGCGGAGCGCCGGCGCCAGGTGGCCGCCTGCGCCCCGTCGTCGCGACGCTCACGCGGCGTCGGATACGACCCGGTTGCGGCCATCGCGCTTGGCGCGGTAGAGCGCCTGGTCGGCGCGCTTGAGGATGCTTGTCGCGCCGTCGCCGGGCGCGGCAAGCGAGGCAAGTCCGACGGAAATCGTCACGTCGATCGCACGCGCGCCCTTTTCGATGAGGAACGGCTCCGTCGCGATGCGCCGGCGCAGGCGCTCGGCGACGATGGCGGCCACCGCCATGTCGGTCTCCGGCATGACGATAACGAATTCCTCGCCGCCATAGCGGCAGGCGAGGTCGATGCCGCGGATCGATTTCCTCACCCGCGTGGCGAACTCGCGCAGCACGTCGTCGCCGACGTCGTGCCCATGCGAATCGTTGATCGCCTTGAAATAATCGATGTCGAGCACCAGCACCGTCAGCGGCTTGCCGCGACCGGCGGCCTGTTCGACGAGCGTCGCGAGGTGGGTCTCCATGTAGCGGCGATTGTGCAGGCCGGTGAGCGCGTCGGTGATCGCCATCTCGATCGACATCTGCATGTTGTCGCGCAGCCGGTCGGTGTAGCGTTTCTTGCGCACCTGCGTGCGCACCCGCGCCAGCAGCTCGTTCCTGTCGATTGGGCGCACCAGGAAGTCGTTGACGCCGATCTCCAGGCCGCGCATGAGGCGCAGATTGTCCTCGGCCTCCGCGATGGCGAGGATCGGCATGGTGCGCGTGCGCTCGAGCGAGCGCGCCTGGCTGCACAGGCGCAGCGCGTCGTGTTTCTCAAGGCCGAACGAAATCACCATCAGATCGTAATTGCCCTCGGCGGCGTGAAACAACGCCTCGTCGGGTTTCGGCTCGATGTCGATGGCATGTTCCGCGCTCAGCGCAGCCGCGATGCGCTCATAGGACGACTTGCGGTCGTCGACGAGCAGGAGCCGTCCGCCACGACCGGAATCGGCGATCGCCTCATGCGCCGGATTCTGAATACCGATCTCGCGCGACGTCACCGCGCGCATGCGCAATTCGTCGGTCATCATCTTGAGCCGCACCAGCGAGCGCACGCGCGCGATCAGGGCAAGATCGGAAACCGGCTTGGTGAGGAATTCATCGGCGCCCGCGTCAAGACCGCGCAGCCGGTCGGAGGGCTGGTCGAGCGCGGTGACCATGACCACGGGAATGTGATGCGTGGCGGGGTTCGACTTGAGGCTGCGGCAGACCGAAAAGCCGTCCATGTCCGGCATCATGACGTCGAGCAGCACGATATCGCATTCCGCGCGCTCGCAGATCGCCAGCGCCTCGCGCCCGCTGGTGGCGGTGAGTACGTCGAAATATTCCGCCGACAGGCGCGCCTCCAACAGCTTCACATTGGCCAGCACGTCGTCGACGACAAGGATGCGCGCGGTCACGGGTCTGCGCCTCAGGTTCCAAGGAAATGGCGGATGGTTTCGATGAACTTGCCGACCGAAATCGGCTTGGACAGATAGGCCTCGCAGCCGCCCTCGCGGATGCGGTCCTCGTCGCCCTTCATGGCGAAGGCCGTCACCGCGACGACCGGAATGGCCTTGAGCTCGTGATCGTCCTTAAGCCACTTGGTCACTTCAAGGCCGGAGACCTCGGGGAGTTGAATATCCATGAGAATGAGGTCCGGCCGGTGCCTCCGCGCCAGTTCGAGCGCCTCGATGCCGTTGCGGGTAGCGATGGTCTGGTAGCCGTGCGCCTCCAAAAGATCGTGAAAGAGCTTCATGTTAAGCTCGTTGTCCTCGACGATCAGGACCGTTTTGGCCATCCCAGGGTCCCCATGCAATCCGCGACGAATGCCCCTTGGCCAACCTTATATTCAGGCGCAGCCGGGCGCGGCGCCATTGCACCCGCGGGCCGGAGGGATAGATTGCATCACGTTAGTGGCGATTCCTTACAGAAAGGCAAATGCCGCTCCATGCGCAAGGGGCAACCGCTTTCCGCCGACGACGCGCAGGCGTTGGCCATCAATGCCTTAGCCTTCATCGCCGCCGAGGCGGATCGATTCGGCCGCTTCGCGGCTTTTACCGGCATTGGGCCCGCCGATATCCGCCGCGCGGCGCGCGAGCCCGGCTTTCTGTCCGGGCTTTTGGACTATATCGCCAATGACGAGGCGCTGCTGATGGCCTTCGCCGCCGACGCCGGCGTCGATCCGGCGGCGATCGCGCGCGCGCTTGCGGCGTTGCGCGCCGGCCGGCGGGTGCCGGCCGGCAATTGATCCCGCGCCGAGGATTGGCGCATGATCGGCGCGGACATTGGATCGCGACGATCCTGGATCGAGGCGATGCAAGATCGCGAACGTGAACGATTCTCGTATCTTGGAGCATGATGTCGTCGCAAAACCGCGGTGCCGGTTTCGCCATCATGCTTTAACGCGCGGGCACGCCATGCCTGGGTTTTGCCGCGACTGTCTGGCCGACGCACGCGCGGGCGCGCGACGCTGCGCCGCTTGCGGCTCGCCGCGGCTTGTCTTTCACGCCGAGATCGACGACCTCGCCATCGCCCATGTCGATTGCGACGCCTTCTACGCCGCCGTCGAAAAGCGCGACAATCCGGCGCTGATCGACCAGCCGGTCATCGTCGGCGGCGGCAAGCGCGGCGTGGTGACGACGGCGTGCTATGTCGCGCGCGTCAGCGGCGTGCGCTCGGCCATGCCCATGTTCCAGGCGCGCCGGCTCTGCCCGCAGGCGGTCGTCATCCGCCCCGACATGGCCAAATATGCAAGCGTCAGCCGCGACGTGCGCGCCCGCATGAACGCGCTCACGCCGCTGGTCGAGCCCCTGTCCATCGACGAGGCATTCATGGACCTCGCCGGCACGCAGCGCCTGCATGCCATGAGCCCGGCGAAATCGCTCGCCCGCTTCGCGCAATGCGTCGAACGCGAGGTCGGCATCAGCGTTTCCATCGGGCTCGCGGCCAACAAGTTCCTGGCCAAGATCGCCTCCGACCTGGACAAGCCGCGCGGCTTCGCGGTTTTGGGGATGCGCGAGGCGGCGGCCTTTCTGGCGCCCAGGCCCGTGACCTTCATCTGGGGCGTGGGCAAGCAGACGGGGGCGCGGCTAAAGCGCGACGGCTTCGCCACGATCGCCGATCTTCAGCGCACCAATCCCGGCGACCTTGGCCGCCGCTACGGCGCGGAGGGGCGCCGCCTCGCGCGCCTCGCGCATGGCATCGACCGTCGCGCCGTCAATCCCGACCGCGACGCCAAGAGCATCTCGGCGGAGACGACCTTTGCCGTTGATATCGCCGATTTCCGCCGCCTCGAGCGGCGCCTGTGGCTGCTGGCGGAGCGCGTATCGGCACGCCTCAAGGCGCGCGATCAGGCGGGCGCGACGGTGACGCTCAAGCTCAAAAGCGCCGATTTCCGCATTCGCACGCGCGCGCAATCGCTGCGCGCGCCGACCCAGCTCGCGCGCACGATCTTTGACGTCGCGCGCGAATTGCTAGCGCGCGAAGTCGACGCATCGGCGTTCCGTCTCATCGGCGTCGGCGTCTGCGCGCTGGCGCCCGCCGCCGACGCCGACCCCGAAGACCTGGTCGATCGCGCCGCCGGGCGCCACAAGGCGGCGGAACGCGCGGTTGACCGCGTGCGCGAAAAGTTCGGCCGCGCCGCCATGGTGCGCGGGCTCGTGCTCGATCGCGCCGACGACGAGGGCGATTGAGGCCCGCGCGGCGCCGTCACGGACAGCGCTTGGCCGCGCCGATGTCGAGCTGCTTGAGTTCCCCGGAGATCGAGAAGTTCCCGTAATCCAGCAAAAGCGCGCGCGAGATGCCGTTCTCGTAAAGTTCGAAGCTGATGGCATAGACCGGGGTCTGCTCGCCGGGCGAGGAGTTCTTGTCGAAATAGCTTACCGTCATCGGCCATCGCGACATTTTCTCAAGGCCCGCTTGGCCGCGCGCCGCGTCGGCTAGCAGGTGCGCATCGGGCGCGATCGGGCGGCCGATCACGGTCAGCGAATTGTAAATTTTCTCGCCATTATCGGAACCGTCATAGACCGGGAATTCGAGAATGGTCTTGCCCGAGCGCGCCGCGCGAATGGCGCGGAAAATGTGCTCGGTCGGCAGCACGGTCGCGATATCGAGCGCGAAGGTCTTGGCCGCCGGCTTGGTCAGCGTGACACCCATGCCGTCGGCGCGGCGCTCGGCGCGGCCGTCGACCGTGGACTGCGACTGCTCGTTGAGGAAATTCTCCGATTTGAAACGGAAATTACGCGCGTTGCCGTCCTCCCAGGTGCTCGATCGCAGATCGCTCAGCGCCGCCTTGCCCTCGCCAGAATCAAGCTCCGACACTTGGCGAAATTGCAGGCTAAACCCCTCGCAGGCGCTGCCGGAGAAATCGTACAGAATCCGCCCACTCACCCCCTCGATCGTGCGCTTGCCCGTGGATTTGGCGAGCTTGAGGTCGTAGACCGCGCGATGCGGTACCAGCGTGACGTCGTCGTTAGCGCCACCGCCGGACGCCGGCGCGGCCCGCGCCAAGCCGCTCCCGGTCAAGCCAGTCCCGGTGACGCCAAGCACCGCCACGGCAAGCGCAATCAAAACGGCGCGGGATCGCGCGCAAGGAAATGCCATAAGTGAGAACCTCTTTGCTCCGCCACTTTCGATCGACGCACTGCGCGACGCGGGGCCGGCGCCCGCATCGCCATTTGCGCGTCACCGCCGGCAAAATAGGCGCGTGGCGCTCGCGCCGCAACCTTAAGCTTTGCGCCAGCCCAGCCAAGGCTTGCAAGCGCGTGCCGGATCGGAGAAAACTGATGACGACGCGGGGGCGCGCGGCCTGACAATTCCCACAATCCTGGAGCATCCAATGACCGCAACGGTAGCCTCCCGACTGGCCGCCCTCGGCATCACGCTTGCAAAACCCGTGGCGCCGATCGCCAATTATGTCGGCTTCGTGCAGACCGGCAGGCTCGTCATCGTTTCCGGTCAGCTTTGCCTTGGGCCGGACGGCAAGCTCGTCGCCAAAGGCAAGCTCGGCGGCGGCGTGTCGGTGGCCGACGGCGCCAAGGCGGCGCGCGCCTGCGCGCTCAATCTCCTTGCCCAGGTGCAGATCGCGCTCGGAGATCTCGACCGCGTGACGCGCGTGCTGCGGCTTGGTGGATTCATTAATTCGACGCCCGACTTCCTTGACGGCCCAAAGGTGATGAACGGCGCTTCTGATCTGATGGTTGAAGTCTTCGGCGATAACGGCCGCCACGCCCGCACGACCGTCGGCGTCGCCGCCCTGCCGCTCGACGCCGCGGTCGAAGTCGAGGGCATTTTCGAGGCGGCGTGACGCGGCGAAGGCGATTGTGACCCATGCCCGGCCTTGACTGGCTGACCGCGCGCCCGATCGCGCATCGCGGGCTGCATAACGCGGCGCGCGGCGTCGTCGAGAACACCGCCTCCGCGGTGGCGGCGGCGATCGATGGCGGCTACGGCATCGAGGTCGACCTGCAACTCAGCGCCGATGGCGAGGCGATGGTATTTCATGATTTTACGCTCGATCGGTTGACCTTCGGCCAAGGCCCGCTTGCCGCGTGCACCGCGGCACAGCTGCGCGCGGTGGCAATGCGCGCGGGCAACGACCGGATCATGACGCTCGGCGAACTGCTCGAGCGCGTTGGCGGGCGAACGACCGTCGTTCTCGAGATCAAGAGCGGCTTTGACGGCGACCTGCGCCTGGCCGAACATACCGCCAGGCTGGTGCGCGATTATGCCGGGCCGATCGCGGCAATGTCGTTCGATCCGGCGGTGGTCGCGGGGTTGCGGCACGCGGCACCGGGCCTGCCGCGCGGCATCGTCGCCGAGCGGCGCTACGACCATGACGAATGGCGTGGATTGACGCCCGGACAGAGGCGCAGCCTCGCGCACCTCCTGCATCTCGCGCGCACGCGGCCGCACTTCATCGCCTATGCGCTGCGCGATCTGCCGGCGCTGGCGCCGTTCCTGGCACGGCATGTCCTCGGCATGCGGCTCCTGACCTGGACGGTGCGCACGCCAGCGGAGCGCGCGCGCGCGCAACGCCATGCCGAGCAGATGATTTTCGAGGGTTTGAGGCCCTAAAGCATGAAGGCAAAAGGCAGCAGCCGCCGCCTCGCGCAGCATCGCGCGCCAACGAAAAGCCGCTGCCGTCGCAGTATGATACTTGACGTGGCAAGGCGCTAGAATGCGGCGACGGGAAACCGATAGGCAGATATGTCGAGCGCCGAATTTCGCATCCGCGTGATGCCCGCCATCGCCGAGGTCGCGGCGGCGGACTGGGACGCCTGCGCCAATCCGGGTGGAGGGGCCGCCACAGGCGCGGCCGGCGCCGAGTCGGCCTTGAGCCTCGCCCACGATTCCGAAGCTTGTTGTGAAAGCGCCTACAATCCTTTCATTTCGCACGATTTTCTTTATTGCTTGGAGGCTTCCGGGTCGGCGATCGCTCGAACCGGCTGGCAACCCCAGCACCTGGTCGCCGAGGACGATAGCGGCGTGGTCGGGGTCGCGCCCTGCTACCTCAAGGCGCATTCGCGCGGCGAGTATGTGTTCGACGCCGGCTGGGCGGAGGCCTATGAGCGCGCCGGCGGCAGCTACTACCCCAAACTGCAGGTGGCGGTTCCCTTCACGCCGGCGACCGCGCGCCGCCTCATGGTGCGCACGGGAAGCGACGCCGATGCGGTGCGCTCGGCGCTAGCGCGCGGGCTGATCGAGCTTTGCCGGCTGCGCGAGGCCTCCTCGGCACATGTCACGTTCCTGCCGCGGGGGGAGGCAGACGTGCTCGCCCGGCACGGCTATCTGGCGCGCACAGACCAACAATTCCATTGGCGCAACAACAGTTATGCCACGTTTGATGACTTCCTGGGCGAGCTCGCCGCGCGCAAGCGCAAGCTCATCCGGCGCGAGCGGCGCGAGGCGCTTGCCGCCGGAGTCGAGGTGCGATGGCTGACCGGATCGGATCTGACGGAGGCCGTCTGGGACGATTTTTTCGCGTTCTATATCGAGACCGGCTCGCGCAAATGGGGGCGCCCCTACCTGACGCGCCAATTCTATTCGCTGATTGGCGAGCGGATGGCCGAGCGAATCCTCCTGGTCATGGCGCGGCGCGACGGGCGCTATATCGCGGGCGCCATCAATTTCATCGGCTCGCACACGCTGTTCGGCCGCCATTGGGGTGCGATCGAGCACCACCCGTTCCTGCACTTTGAACTGTGCTACTACCAGGCCATCGATTTCGCCATTTCGCGGCGGCTCGCGCGCGTGGAAGCCGGCGCGCAAGGCGAGCACAAGCTGGCGCGCGGATACTTGCCGACGACGATGCATTCCGCGCATTTCATCGCCGATCCAGGATTTCGCCGCGCGGTGGCCGAGTACCTGGAACGCGAACGCAGCCATGTTGAAATCGCTGCGCGCGACCTCGCCGGTTACGCGCCCTTCCGCAAGCACGTCGCAGCCGAGGACGCCTGATTGTGCGCCTTGACGGCAACGACGCGGGTCTGCACACAGGCGGCGGAAAATCTAGCTTCAGCGCGAATTGCCCGCGATACGCGGTGAATACGCGAATAGCCGGCGGTCACCGTCGTCGGTCCTGAGGAGACCAGGCAGGAGGCGAGACCGAAAATGGCGAATTACGACCCAAACAACATCTTTGCCAAGATCATTCGCGGCGAGTTGCCCTGCCACAAGGTCTATGAGGACGCGCGCGTGCTGGCATTTCTCGACATCATGCCGCGCGCGCCCGGCCACACGCTGGTGCTGCCCAAGGCCGCTGCGCGCAATCTGCTCGACATCGACGCGGCCGACCTCGCGCATGTGGCAGCGGTGGCGCAGAAGATCGCCCGCGCCGCCATGCAGGCCTGCGGCGCCGACGGGATCACGCTGCAGCAATTCAACGAGCCGGCCGGCGGCCAGGTCGTGTTCCATCTGCATTTTCACGTCATCCCGCGCCAGAATGGCGTCGCCATGAAGCCGCCGGCAAGCGTCAAGGAAGACGACGGCGTGCTGCGCGAACAGGCCAGGAAACTCGCCGCCGCGCTGGCCGGGGCCTAGCACGCGCGCTCCACGCGCGATGCGGCTGCCGATTCGCGCGGTCGCGCCTCGGGGCGCATTCCATTTCGATTGAATCGGAACGCGCGCTATTTTCTCTGACTTTGTCGCGTTTTCCGCGGCGAACCGGTTCCCGCTTCGCCGGAAAATGCTCGCGAGCCTTACCGCTTCAGGTTGATTCGTGCGGCGGCCCGGACCCTTGTTCGCGCATGATCTTGTCGCAAAAGCGGTTCCCATTTTTCGCGATCAAGCTCTAGCGCTCGCGCTTGGCGCGGCGCCAACGCGCCGGCTCCTCGAATTTGCCCTGCCAGAGCCCGCGCCGTGCCCGGCGCGCCACCTCCTGGTCGGCGGCATAGGCATGTTGCGCCGCATTGGGATAGGCGATGGCCCAGCCTTCGCCCACCATCCAGCGGCCGATGTCCTCCTTGCCGAGCATGCATTGCGCGACAATGCGATCGTAGCGGTCACGCTCGCGCGCGTGGCAGGTGACGCTCGCCCCGCGCAGCCGTCCGAGAAGCGCGCGCGTCGCCGCTTGGCCGCAGCGATAGTCGCGCCCCGACGTGTCGCCGCAGATCTGGTCATATTCCGGCGCGTCGATGCCCCAGATCCTGATGCGCGTGCCGTCGATGACAAGCGAATCCCCGTCGGTCACATGCGCAACGCCAACGATGCGCGCGCTCTCGCCGGGTCCGCGCTGGCCCGGTCCCGCTTGGCCCGGTCCCGCTTGGCCCGGTCCCGCTTGACCGGGCGCCTGGGGATGCGGGCGTGACCTCCCCTCGCCCGGCCCATAAAGCCGCGCCAGGGCAACGATGGCCGCGATCGTCACGGCACAGAGGAACAAAAATCCGGGCGATCGATGCATTCCCGTTGGACCAGCCGCAATGCGCGCGCGCGATACCGATACCGGCGCGGATCGGCCACCGCGCCCCGGCGGCGCGATGATAACCCGACCGCCACCGATTCGATCATGGGGCCAATACCAGCCCACCGAGGACGAGCGCAATCGATCCACACAGGACGCCGGCGAAAATCGATCGGCGGATCAAAAGATAGGCGATGACCGCCACCACCGTTGCCGCCAAGCGCACCGCAAGCGGGACGCTCGCGAGCGCCCCCGGCGCGAAAAAGATGATCTTGGCGACGACGCCAGCGAGCACGGCCGTCGCCACCGCGCGCGCCCAGGTTAGGAATTCCGATTGCTCGCCCGCCCTGTGCGCCGCGACGACGCCGAGCCACCGCCAGATCTCGTTCGGCAGGAACCCGACCAGCACCAGCACGACATAGGGCCAAAGGTCGCCGAGCACGCTCATCGCCCGCCCCGCAGCCGCTGCACGAGATAGGCGGCGGTGCCGCCGACGAGCCCGGTCCACAACAGATCGAGCCGCACGGCGCCGAGCGCCAGGACCGGGGCCAGCGCCAGGCCAAATGCCAGCGCCAGCCAGTCGACCATGCGGCGGCTGTTGCGAATGGCCCCGATTAGAAACGACGACGGCGTGAGGAATAGGAGCGCAGCGACGAGCGCGGTGGGCAGGCTGAACGCCAGGAAATATCCACCCACCGCGGACGCGACCGCGACCGACATGAATGCCACGCCGAGCCCATTGGCAAAGCCGATCCGAGCCTCGCGCGGCACGTCGGGCGCCAGCCGCAATGCCTCGATCCACATGCTGGCCGCCGTAAAATGCGCCGTGATAACGAGTTGCCATCCGCGCGTTCGCGGCGTGCGCAGGATCGGCAACAGCGCCACGACCATCGGCATCAAGCGCACGGCCGACAGGCCAACGGCAATCGCCACTTCCAGCGGCGACGCGCCGGCGCCCATCGCCGTGATCATGATGACCTGCGCCGGGGCCGCCCAAATCAGCACCGTCTGCGCGGCGACCCAAGACGCGGAAAATCCGAAATCATGGGCGAGCGCGCCAACGCTGACATAGGTGCCGACCAGAACCAACGCGAAAACCGACACAATGGCCGTGCGCAGGCCATGGCGGAACCCCTGCGCGGCGGTCATGCGCGTGCCGTCAGCGCGAACGCAAACATGGCGGGCTCATCGCGCCTGTTTCCCACACCTGAAGGAGCGGCGCAATCGCCGCCGGCGGACCGACATTGTCGTGGGCGGCGGCGGTGGCACAAAACGCCGGCCTCGCGGCGCGAAGCGTGGCCCGCCGCGCAGACGCCCCAAGCCGATCTGCCGTCGCCCGCGATACCGCGTCGCAGGCGCCGGCGCGTACGGGCGTCGCGGTGCGCCGACGCGCCGCCGGCGCCAGGCTCAGACCTTCACCAGCGGCACCTTGGGGACGGAACTGCGGCCGCCCGAGGGGCCCCCGCCGCCGTCGCCGCGCGGACCCGCCGGCTTGCGCCGCGGCGTGCGATTGCGCCGCTTGGCGCGCGCCGGGCGCTTTTCGGGAATCTTGTCCGGCTTGGGCTGCATCGGGCCCTCGACATACTCAAAGCGGAGCTTGTCCTTGCCCGCGTCATCCTTGCCGACGACGACGCGCACATGGCCGCCGGACTTGAGCTTGCCGAACAGAACCTCGTCGGCGAGCGGCTTCTTGATGTGCTCCTGGATGACGCGCGCCAACGGCCGCGCCCCCATCTGCTCGTCATAGCCGTGCGCGATCAGCCATTGGGCGGCGGCCTCCGAGAGCTCGATGGTGACGTCGCGATCGGCCAGTTGCGCCTCGAGCTGCAGGACAAATTTCTCGACCACCTTGGCGATGATCTCCGCCGAAAGGTGGCCAAAGGTGATCATGGCGTCGAGGCGGTTGCGGAATTCCGGCGCGAACAGGCGATTGATCGCCTCCACGTCGTCGCCCTCGCGCTTGCTGCGCGTGAACCCATAGGCCTGCTTGGCGAGATCGGCGGCGCCGGCATTGGTCGTCATGATCAAGATGACGTTGCGGAAATCGACCTGCTTGCCGTTATGATCGGTCAACTTGCCGTGATCCATGATCTGCAACAGCACGTTGAAGAGATCGGGGTGGGCCTTTTCGATTTCGTCGAGCAGCAGCACGCAATGCGGGTGCTGATCGACGCCGTCGGTCAAGAGCCCGCCCTGGTCGAAGCCGACATAGCCCGGAGGCGCGCCGATCAGGCGCGAAACCGTGTGCCGCTCCATGTATTCCGACATGTCGAAGCGGATGAGTTCGACGCCGAGCGAGGCGGCGAGTTGCTTGGCGACTTCGGTCTTGCCGACGCCGGTCGGGCCCGAGAACAGGTAGCAGCCGATCGGCTTTTCCGGCTCGCGCAGGCCCGCGCGCGCGAGCTTGATTGAGGCCGCCAGCGCGTCGATCGCCTTGTCCTGGCCGTATACCACCTGCTTCAGTGTGGTTTCAAGGTGACGCAACACTTCGGCGTCATCCTTCGACACTGCCTTGGGCGGAATCCGCGCCATGGTAGCGATGGTGGTTTCGATTTCCTTCAGGCCGATAGTCTTCTTG
>JACQAE010000172.1 GCA_016195095.1 Pseudomonadota bacterium | reverse complement strand
TGCATGGCGAGGCGGTGGCGCTCGGCTTGGCGCTGGTGTTGCGCTTCTGTGCCGGCCGCAACCTGATCGCCGCCGCCGAGGTCGCGCGCGTCGCGCGCCATCTCGACGCCGTCGGACTGCCGACGCGCCTCGCGCAGGTGCAGGGCGGCGCGCCGGCGGACGCCGACCGCCTGATGGCGCTGATGGGCCAGGACAAGAAGGTCAGGCGCGGCCGCATGACGTTCATCCTGGCGCGCGCGATCGGCCAGGCCTTCATCGCCGATGACGTCGATGAGGGTGACGTGCGCCGCTTCCTGGACGCGGAACTCGCTTCACCATGAACGCGCACGCCTGGCTCAGTATCGCGGCGGTGTTCGTGTGCCTCGTGCTGTCGTTTTTCTTCTCCGCGAGCGAAACCGCGCTGACCGCGTCGTCGCGCGCGGCGATGCTGCGATTGGCCAAGGAGGGGCAGCACCGCGCCAAGATCGTCAACCTGATGCTCGAGACGCGCGAACGCATGATCGGCACGCTGCTGTTGAGCAATAACATCGTCAACATTACCGCCTCGGCGCTGACGACGGGGCTTCTCTACATGTGGTTCGGCGAAGTCGGCGTCGTCTATGCCACCATCGTCATGACCGTGGTGGTGGTGATTTTCACCGAGGTGCTGCCGAAAACCGTCGCCATTAACCGGCCCGACCGCGTCGCGCTCCTGGTCGCGCCGCTGATTCACCTGATCGTGCGCGCGCTGGCGCCCGCCGTCGCCGTGATCGAGGCGATCGTGCGCTTCATCCTCAATCATGTCGGATTCCGGCTCGGCGCGCACGATCCATTATTGCCGGCGCACGAGGAATTGCGCGGCGCCGTCGATATCATGCATCGCGAGGGAACCGTCGAGAAGCACGACCGCGACATGCTCGGCGGTCTCCTCGACCTGCGCGACCTGGTGGTCTCGGACGTCATGATCCACCGCACGGAAATGATCACGGCAAACGCGGCCGACGCGCCGGAGGCCATCATCAAGGCGGTGCTCGCCGCCGGCAAGACGCGTATCCCGCTGTGGCGCAATTCGCCGGAAAACATCGCCGGGATCATTCACGCCCGCGATCTTCTGCTCCAGATCGAGGCCATGGACGGCGATTTTTCCAAGGTCGACATCGACGCGATCATGCGCCCGCCATGGTTCGTCCCGGACATTCGGCCGGTGTCGGAGCAGCTCAAGGCGTTCCGGCGGCGCAAGACGCCGTTCGCGCTCGTCGTCGACGAATATGGCGAAGTCATGGGACTGGTGACGCTGGCCGACATTCTTGCCGAGATCATCGGCGACGTGAGCGACGAGCACGACGTCGTCGTCAGCGGCGTGCGGCCGCATTCCGACGGCTCGGTCGATGTCGATGGCGCGGTGCCCATTCGCGACCTCAATCGCGCCATGGAATGGAACCTGCCCGATCACGAGGCGACGACCGTCGCCGGCCTGGTGATCCATGACGCGCGTTCCATACCCGAACCCGGCCAGAGCTTCATCTTTCACGGATTCCGCTTCCACGTGCTCAAGAAGTACCGCAATCGCATCACCGCGCTGCGCGTCATGCCGCTTGCGCGCAAGCCCGCGGCCCGTGTCGGATAAAGTCCGGTTCGCGCGCGCGACGCGATTGATCGCGCGCCGCGCCGCGATTGTGTTCGAAATGTCACATCAGTCCGCTAAAATGCATCGCTGCGCGGTTTTTGTCACAAGTGCGCGGTTTATGTGGCCGATTGGCGCGTGCGCCGGTCGGGTTACCTTCGCCCCGGGCACGGAAAAAACGCCGTCATTGTAATTGGTTAACGTCCCTTGGCGAAAGCCGGGTTGGGAAAACGGCAAAATTCCGCGGCGCTTTTCGCGCGCGCGCGCACCGGTCAAATTTTCGTGGCGCGCCACGGCCGAGCCGCGAACAATAGAAATTATCTTTGAATATCATTATGTTAGTGGCGCCATCGGGAATCCGCGCATGACCGGCGGCAATTTCGTCCGCGTCCAGGGTCGCGGAGACGCCGGCAAAGTCGGTTGCGGCTGCCATCGGTCGTGGTATTGATTTGTTAACGCTCTCGAAATCTCGGGGGCTTTCAGTAAAAGGTTCGAATTCGCACTCATCGAGAATGAGAACGATGGTGTTTTGCACAGTCGATCATTACGTATGAGAGTATTGATACGTAAACGCGGCGTACGGACCTTCGTGTAGTCTTTGCGATAGTATGCTTATGCGCGGGATGACACGAAAACGGGCGGTAAGTGCTTGAGGGGCGCGGCGGGTTGTCCGCGTGGGGGTCGCCCCTTGGGGGGTCTACAACAACGCAGCGGCGAAGGCAGGGCATCATGACATCAACGGGGAGCGACCCGGCCACGATGTGGGCCGGACGTAGGACCGTCAGACCAGCCGATCGATTGCGTATCAATTTCGATTCACGTCATCCCGGCCCGGAATTGCCGGCGCGGCCCGATCGCGCCGGCCGCAGCGGCCGCGGTGGGACGGCGCCGCCCGGCGCTTAAACGTCCAGCCGGCAAAGCTTCGCCTAAGGAACCCGCCGCGGATTTCGCGCAATCGTCCCGCGACGCGTGCCGAGGCTTGGCATCGCCGCCGATGCATTGCGACCGCCGTGCAATGCCGCCGTCGGCATCAAGGCGTCCGTCCTCGCGCCCGCGCAATCTCCCGAAAAGGCCAAACGCAATGACCTCCTTGGACCATGAACGCTGGATGCGCGTGAAAGGTCGGCTGCGGACCGAGGTTGGCGAGGAAATCTTTTCAAGCTGGTTCACGCGGCTCGACCTCGACGGCATCGAGAATGGCAGCGTTCGCATGTCGGTGCCCACGCGCTTCCTCAAGAGTTGGCTGCAGACGCAATATGGATCGCGGCTGCTGTCATGCTGGCAGACCGAGGACGGCGATGTTCGCCGCATCGATATCCGCGTGCGTTCGGCCGTGCGCCCCCCCGCCGTCGAAAAGGCGTGCGCGCTTGCCGGCGACGCGGCGGGGTCGAATAACGCGCATGTCGCCGACCGCGCCCGTGGCGCGGCCATCGGCCCGATCATCAGCGCGCATGAATCCTTTGGCGGCTCGCCGCTCGACCAGCGCCTGACATTCGAGAATTTCATTGTCGGGCGCTGCAACGCGCTGGCGCACGCGGCCGCGCGCCAGGTCGCCGCCGCGCGGCGCGGCGAACCGGTCGTGTTCAATCCGTTCTACGTCCATTCTGGCGTCGGGCTTGGCAAGACGCATCTCCTGCAGGCAGTGACGTTCGCCGGCAATGGCGGCGGCGACCGCAAGGTGCTTTATCTCACGGCGGAGCGATTCATGTATGGATTCGTCTCCGCGCTGCGCGCGCAGACCGCGATCGCGTTCAAGGAATCGCTGCGCGGCATCGACGTGTTGGTGATCGACGACCTGCAATTCCTGCAGGGAAAATCCATGCAGGCGGAGTTCTCGCACACGCTCAACTCGCTGATCGACGCCGGCCGCCAAGTCGTGGTCGCCGCCGACCGACCGCCCGCGGACATGGAAAGTCTCGACGAGCGCGTGCGCTCGCGGCTGGCCGGCGGGCTGGTGGTGGAGTTGGGCGCGCTGGGCGAGGATTTGCGGCTTGAGATCGTCAAGGCGCGCGTCGCCGCGGTGCGCCAATATCATGGCTCCTTCGACGTTCCGCCCCCCGTGCTCGCCTATATCGCGCGCTGCGTGACGCAGAACGGCCGCGATCTCGAAGGCGCGCTGACGCGGCTTCTCGCCCAAAGCAAGTTCAACGGCCAGGCGGTGACCATGGAACTGGCCGAGCGCGAGGTGCGCGACCTGATCCGGCCGCAGGAACCCAGGCGCGTCAAGATCGAGGAAATTCAGCGCATTGTCGCGCTGCATTACAACGTCAGCCGCAGCGATCTCCTGTCGTCGCGGCGCACCGCCAACGTGGTGCGCCCGCGCCAGGTCGCCATGTATCTGGCCAAGAGCCTCACCCTGCGCTCGCTGCCCGAAATCGGCCGGCGCTTCGGCGGCCGCGACCATACGACCGTGCTGCACGCCGTGCGCAAGATCGAACTGCTGCTCGGCAAGGATGCGTCGCTGGCCCAGGATGTGGACGCGCTCAGGCGCCGGTTGCAGGAATAGCCGCCAACGCGACGTTCAAGGCTGGGAAAACCCGCCCTGCGGGCGTCGCCCGCCCTTGCCGAATCCGCGCCGGCGGGCCAATTTCAGCCCGGTGCCGCGCCAGGGCGATGCGGACTTGACCCGCGACGCCGTGGCGCGCGCATCGTGTAAGAGCGCGATCCGGCGTGGTGCCGGAACGCGCCACCATAATGCGATCGGCGCCCGGTCCGAGGGCGGTCGCCATTCACGGCGCCGCGCGACATGCGCCAGACCGTCCGGGGTTCCGCGATGAAGGTTACCGTCGAGCGCGCAGAACTGCTCAAATCACTGGCCCGCGTCCACCGCGTGGTGGAGCGGCGCAACACGATTCCGATCCTCGCCAACGTGCTGATGCGCGCCGAGCGCTCCGCGCTCGCGTTCACCGCCACCGATCTCGATCTCGAAATCGTCGAAACGGTCGCCGCGGAGGTCGCGATGCCGGGCGTGACGACGATTCCGGCCTATATGTTCTACGACATCGTGCGCAAGCTGCCGGACGGCGCGCAGATCGTCCTTGAAGCGGGCGGCGATCGCGCCGTCATGGCGATCCGCGCCGGGCGGTCGCGGTTCACGCTGCAAACCCTGCCCGAGAGCGACTTTCCCGACCTGACCGCCGGCGACATGACGCACCGCTTCACGCTCGCCGCCGCCGACCTCAAGCGCCTGATCGACAAGACCCAATTCGCGATTTCGACGGAGGAGACCCGCTACTATCTCAACGGCATCTATCTGCACACCGTCGCCAGCGGCAAGACCGTGCTGCTGCGCTCGGTGGCGACCGACGGCCATCGGCTCGCGCGCGTCGAGCTGCCGGCGCCGGCGGGGGCCGAAGGCATGCCCGGCGTCATCGTGCCGCGCAAGACGGTCGGCGAGGTGCAGCGCCTGATCGAGGACACCGGGGCGGAAATCCAGGTCGAGCTTTCGCAGGCCAAGATCCGTTTCACCATCGGCAGCGTTGTCCTGACCTCGAAGCTCATCGACGGTACCTTCCCCGATTATGGCCGCGTCAGGTCGCGCCGTGAAACTGGCGATCGCCAGCGGCAAGCTCGTTCTGTCCGTCACCAATCCCGATACCGGCAGCGCGACGGAAGAGCTTGAGGCGGTCTATGAGGCCGATCCCATCGATATCGGATTCAATTCGCGCTATCTCCTCGACATTGCCGCGCAGATCGAGAGCGACCAGGCGGTGCTCATGCTGGCCGATCCGGGCTCGCCGACGCTGGTCGAGGGCAAGGATGCCGCGGGCGCGATCTATGTCCTGATGCCGATGCGGGTGTGATCCGCGCGCACCCGCGTGGCGCGCCCGCGCCCATGAGCACAGCGCCATGAACGCCGCGCGCATCCGCCGTCTCGGCCTGGCGAATTTTCGCAGCTACCGCGCCGCCAGCATGGAAATCAGCGCCGGGCCCGTCGTCCTTGTCGGGCCGAACGGCGCGGGCAAGACCAATATTCTCGAAGCCATCTCGTTCCTGGCGCCGGGACGCGGCCTGCGCCGCGCCAGCCTCGACGACGTGGCCTATGCCGATGGCGACGGCGCCGTCGCGTGGGCGGTGTCGGCGGAGGTCGAGGGCGCACTGGGCCTGGCGACGCTGGGCACCGGGATGGAACCGGCGGCGGCCGACATGGCGGCGCCGCTGCGCCAATGGCGCGTCGACCGCGAGCCGGTCGCATCGGCGGCGGCACTGGCCTTGCATCTGCGCGTCGTGTGGCTGGTGCCGAGCATGGATGGCCTGTTCGCCGGACCGGGGTCCGAGCGGCGGCGGTTTCTCGATCGCCTGGTGCTCGCCGTCGACGCCGAGCACGGCGCGCGCGTCAACGCGCTCGAGCGCGCGCTGCGCTCGCGCAACCGGCTCCTGGAGGGCCACGCGCCCGACGCGCATTGGCTCGACGCCGTGGAGCGCGAGACGGCGGAGCTTGCGGTCGCCGTCGCCGCGGCGCGGGCGGAGACGGTGAGCCGGCTGTCGGCGGCGCTCGGCGAGCGCGCGCATGCGCGCCACGCCTTTCCCGCCGCGCAGATCGCGCTTGACGGCTGGATGGAGACGCTGGTGGCCGCGCGCCCGGCCCTGGCGCTCGAAGACCGCTACCGCGCCGTGCTGCGCGACAACCGCGCGCGCGACGCCGCCGCCGGCCGCACCACCGACGGCCCGCACCTCACCGACCTGAAGGTCTTCTTCGCGCCCAAGAATATTCCCGCGCGCGATGCCTCGACCGGCGAGCAGAAGGCGCTGCTGATCGGGCTCGTCCTCGCCCATGCCGGGCTCGTGGCCACGATGACGGGCTGCGCGCCGGTGCTGTTGCTCGACGAAATCGTCGCGCATCTCGACCCCGGGCGCCGCGCCGCCCTCTTCGACGCGCTCGATGCGCTCGGCGCCCAGGTCTGGATGACCGGCGCCGACCCGGCCGCGTTCGCCGCCATCGGCGCGAGGGCGCAGACCTTCGACGTCGAGCCTGGAAGCGTCGCCGCCAAGCCGCGCGCGCGACCGTGAATGCGAAAACCGATTCGCCTTCTTGCGGATCAAGCACCGGGGTAACTCCCGGCCAAGCGGAACCGGCTCAGCGCGGAAGATGCGCTATCGCAACGCGCGCGTCGTGGCGTCGAACAATTCGTCGACCGTGCAGCGGTTTGGAATGAGCCGCTGGCGGAACGAATAATCGATCATCAATTCAAGCGAGCGCCGGTTGGCCTCGACGCCGAAGCGATAGGGATCGAGCGCGTCGGGCGCATCGGGCGCATCCGCCTGGCGGGCGCGGCGGAACAGGTCGAAGACATCCTTGACTACGTCCGGCCGCGCGTGCGCGATGGATTGGCGCATGACCAGCATGTGGTTGATGGGGATGCCGCCGTTTTTCTGCGCCCAGGCGCGGTTGGCGGCGGCGGCGTCGGGCACCAGCGGCTTGAGGCGGGCGTCGGGGAACGTGTCGCCGATAATGGCGGCGTCAAGCTCGCCGTCGAGCAGCATCTGGACGATGTCCTTGCCGGCCGGCGCGCGCTCGATAAATTCCGGATCCTCGTATTCGGCCAGATGCGGGTCCTCGAACGTCACCCAGCACACGCGCGCCAGATCGACGCCATAAAAATCGGCCAGCATGCCGCGCACCCAGACGCCGGTGGTCTGGGTATAGGCGCGCACACCGACGCGCTTACCGGCGAGGTCGGAGGGCGCGAGATGGCCGCGGCTGGGATCATAGGCGATGGTATGCAGCTGGCCGCGGCCGAGGATGGTCGCGGGGATGAGCACATAGGGCTTGGCATAGGCCCTGGCTTGCAAGAACGTGCCGATCGCCAGCTCGCCAAGGTCGAAGCGCGCCTCGCGCACCAGCGGCTTGAAGCCGCGATTGGCGACCGCGATATCGGCGAAGTCGAATTCGACCAGGTCGGAAGCGATCGCGCCGTTGCGGATCGCCGCCACGTTGGGGTAATTGCCGAGCAGCGTGTGCAGCTTGAGCCTTTCGGGTCTGGTCAACGCGGCTTCTCCTCTTGCCCTGCCAGTGCGCGATCCTGTTCGCTCTCGATCAGCTTGACCATGGCGGGATAGTAGTTGCGACCATAACCGGCGCGGCTGGTGGCTTCCAGGAGCGCGCAGGTGTGGCGCGCGGCGCTGGCGACGACGCCGGTATCGCGCGCCAGCTCTAGCGCGATGCGCATGTCCTTGAGCGCGTAATCGGTCGGGAAGGCATCCTCGGGGAAATGGCCGGGCACCATGTGCTTGAGCCCGGGCGTGCGCAGCGCGGCGCTGTCGGAGGACCCCTTGGCCATGGTCTCGAGCAGCAATTGCGCGTCGAGGCCCGCGCGCCGGCCGATGGTGATCGCCTCGGCCAGCGCATTGACGTTCATGAACACGACCATGTTATTGAGCGCCTTCACCATCTGCCCGCAGCCTACCGCACCGCAATGGGTCACGGTGGCGCCCATGCAGGCGAGCAACGGGCGGATCGCCGCGAACAGCGCCGCCTCGGCGCCGACCATGACCGACAGCGTGCCGTCGCTGGCGCGCTGGCGCATGCCGGATACCGGCGCGTCGGCAAAGGCGATGGCGCGCCGCGCCAGCCGCGGCGCGATATCGCGCATGAGCCTGACCGGGCTCGTGCTCATGTCGATGACGGTGTGCACGCGGCCATTGGCTGGCGCGAGCCCGCCGGGTCCAAGGCAGACCGCCTCCACCTCGACGCCGCTCGGCAGCGACAGGAAGACCGCGTCGGCCGCCGCCGCGACCTCGCCGATCGACGCGCAGGATCGCAACCCCTTGCGCGCCAGCCGATCGCGCGGCTCGCGGCGCGTGTCGTGGCCATATACCGGCCTCGCCGAACGCGCGATAAGGTTGGCGCACATGCGCTCGCCCATGACGCCGAGCCCGATGAAGCCCAGCGTCTCGATCGGCTTGTGTTGTGTCATCGATGCCATCCCGCTGTCCGCCGCCGTCACCGCGCGCACGATATAAGCGCCGCCCCGCCCACCGCAATGTCCGCTTCGCACATTGCGCGCCGGACGCCAGTCGCGCCGGTCGCGCGCCAGGCGTCAGATGAGGCGCAGTTGCGGCCCGGGCAAGGCGCGGGCGGGCGCGTCGGCGCCGGGCGCCGGTTCGTAGCCAAGCTCGCGCAGGAACGGCGAGGCGCCGAGCGCGCGCATGCGTCCGCGCCACAGCCGTTTGCGCGCGTGGCTCAAAACCAGCCGCTCGCCCGCGCGCGCCATGCCGCGATAAAGTCGCAAGCGGTCGTCCTCCAGCGCCCGCGCGTCGGGCGTATCGACATAAAGCGGCAGCACGCCGTCCTCGACGCCGACGATGAAGACGACGGCGAATTCGAGGCCATCGGCGGCACCCAGCGTCGAAAGCACGACGCGCGCGGCATGCGCATCGAAAAAATCCGCGGCGTCGGCCATGGCGACGGCGTCGTCGAGCGCCGCGAGACTCTCCGCGCCGGCGCCGATCAGCGCCGATAATTGCCGGTAGGCCGGCGCGACATCCACCGGCGCGAATACGCCGTCGAGAATGAGCGCCTCGGTCGCCGCGCGCAGCGCGTCGGCCAGCGGGCGGTTAACATCCGGCACGGCCGCGTCAAGTCGCGCGAGCAGCGCCAGGACGGCGGCGTCCTCGTCAAGCGGGCGGCAACTCAGCGTGTGGAACGGGATGCGCGCACGCGCCAGCGCCTCGGTGAGAATATCCGCCTGTTCGGCGCTGCGGTAGAGGATCGCGAAATCCGCCAGCGATAACATGCGCGGCGGTTGCGCGGCGCCGCCGCGCGCATGCACAAGGAAGTTCTGGCCACCGATCATCTGCTCGATCGTCGCGGCGACGAACTCGGCCTCGGCGAAGTCGGACTTCGCCGCGTGAATGGTGACGCAGTCGGGCAAGGCACCGCGCGCGCCGCCCGCGCGTTCGGCCGCGGGCGGCGCCAATAGCCGCGCGGCGAGCAAGGCGATGGCGCCGTCGGCACGGTAACGTCCACCGAGCCGCACGCAAGCGCAGCCGCGATGCTCGCGCTCGAAGCGCGCCAGGCGCGCGTCGAACACGGCGTCCGCGACGCCCGTCGCGATGCCGGCGGCGCAGACATTGCCGTGCGTGCCGATCAGCGCCGCCAGGAGACGAGCGTGCGCATCGTCGATTTCGTGAATGTCGTCGATGGCGATATGATCGAACCAGGCGCGGCAGGATGCGGCGAGATCGGCGTCGGCGGCGAGCGCACGGGCCGCGTGGCCGACCAATTCGTCGCGCTCGATGAGATTGTTGCGCGTGAGCGCGCGCCGGTAGGAGGCGCGCGCGTCGGCGATTTGCGCGTCGGCGTCCTCGGGGTGGCGCCGCGACCGCGCGATCGCGCGCACCAGTTGGCGCGCACGCGTCATGGAAACGTCGAAATCGAGCGCCAGCGCCG
>JACQAE010000028.1 GCA_016195095.1 Pseudomonadota bacterium | reverse complement strand
GGCCGCGCGTTTGGATCGCGCGCGATCCCGCATTTGCCGCGTGGCGTCGCCGCGGCCCTCGCCGCCTGCGGCGATGTCGCGAACGCCGTTGGATTTCGGCGCTTTGCATTCAACTCATTTCGCTTGAATAACGTGCTGACGCAGTACCGTTTCGACCTCGAGGCGACGCGCGCGGCGTGCGGAGAACTGCCTTACACGATGCAACAAGGGGTGGCCGAAACGGTGCGATGGTTTCACACCCTTCGCCGCTAGAACCTTTCCGGCTTTGATGGAACCAAAACTGGGGCTCTAATTTATTGTTTTGACGCGTTTTCTTTACGCGAACCGATACCCACTTCGCTCGAAATCGCTCTGGCTTTTTGTTTTGACGCGTTTTCTTCACGCGAACCGGTACCCACTTCGCTCGAAATCGCTCTAATCGGAGCGCGTCAACGGCCGGCGCGCGACGCGGGCCGCGCGCCAAGAGGTGCAATGCGTCCACGGAAAATGCTTTCTTGACGCGACGCCTTTGCGTCAGGTTGCCCCCGCAACGGTCGTGGAGGCTTCGACAGCCTTTGTATTTCGGAAAGCAGAGACCAGGTCCAGGTACAATCCGACGATGAGCATCGATATCAGCACCAGCGCGGAATTCGCCGAACCAAGCGGGCCCACCACGGGGCTCAACATCACCATGGCCAACACAAATGCCAGCAATAGGGCTGGCGTGGCCAAGTGCGTGCCCCGGCACGCGCCATAGGCCCAGCCGCCCATCAGGCCCCAAATGAGAATATAAACGCTGCCACCGACGGCGCCAAAATCGACGAACGCCGCTCCCCAGGCCGACGGAAAGAAGCCATCGATATTCGCTTTTCTCATTTGCAATCTCATGTCCAACAAAACTTTGCTTTCGGGAAAGTAGATGCGAATGAGCGGCGAGAGGGCGCTGATTTGGTAGACGCCCCAAACCGGCGTCAGGTGTTCCCGCGCCAGCCAGATCCGGTCAACGATCATGACGCTATGCGTCAAATAAAAGTAGTTGTTCATCAGGATGACCGCGACCTGCGGCGCAACGATCCCGCGCTCGACGGCCGTCAAGACATAATGTCGTGGCTGGACGCCCCACGCTTGCCTCATAATGGCAATGAGTTGCTGCCATCCTGCATTGCCGCCGGAATGCAATTTTTGGTCCTTGCCGGCCGATGGGGCGAGCTGCGCGTCTTGCGCCTTTTCAATCATGTCAGTGAGCGATTTGGCGCTGATATTTTTCCTCGGCTCCGGCGCGATCGATTCGCTCCGCGCTCCCGCCGGCCGCGCCGCCGCATGCGGAGCCGCAAGTTTCTGCCGCAGTTCGTGGACAAGCGCTTCCGTTTGGGTACAAAAATCTCGCCGGCTTGCCCACGTCGCGCTCGCATAGATAGCGAAGGCGACCACGACAATCAGCGCTTTGAGACCCAGGTGATGACCGCGCGGCAAGAGCGGGAGCCCTTGGCAGCGGCGGACAAGGCCGACGGTGGCCAGTAGCGTAATCATTAACAAGATCGGCATTCGCCCGGAATAGATCAGCGCATAGACGATCGGCGACACGATCGCAAATTGCGCCAGATAAGCCGGCCACGGGCGAACGGTTTCGGCGCGCAGCAAAAATAGCGCCAGCGACGCAAAGCCGAAGGAAAATGTCAGGTAGCCGATATAGATCAAGGGCGTGCGGCGAATCTTGACGTATTCGACGAATTCCGGCGCGCAGCGCAACAGCGTGGCATAGTCGCGGTTGTCGATTCCGCTCAAGAATTCGCGATCGATGGCGATCAGCGCGATACCGAGAATGCCGAGAATCGCGGTTGCGGCAACGACGGCATTGAGCAGGCGCGGCGTCGCCGCTGGCAGTTGAGCGGTCCGGGGCTGCAACATCCGCGCCGTTGTTCTTCCGGCCGCGCATCCGATCACGAACATCACGATGCCCGCTGCAATCACGAGGAGGGCGGCGACGGAGGGTTGCCCCGGATACGCAATAGGTCCTATCGCGAGCATCACGAGGATACCCAGCCAAAGCGTCACAAGCAGCGCCTCCGGCGCGGCGGCAACCCTGGCGCCCAATGGCACGCACTTCATCTGTCGATCGTTCCCCGAATCGCGTCGATCATGCCGCATGCCGGCAATCGTGCCAAATCGCGAGCTCATGGACTATTTTTTCAGCGAATCCAGTGCCGGTCCGCCGCGCGTATTGGGTAGGCTCCATTAGGTCGAGCGCACCCGCGACCGCAACCACACAATTTGTGCGGCACTCCCGTAAAGTCAGCGCATCACGCGGCGGCATTGGCTGCAGGTGTGGAAAATATGGATACGTCGTCAGCCGCTTGCCCCCGGCGGTCGGGAACCGGGCGACAGCCCACGAACGTTTTCGATCCGAGGGGCGACTTATCCGAAGCGACGCGGACCATCGCTTTGTGTCGCATCACTGGCAGCCGGGGCGCGCGCGATCACCGGCGTCGCGCAGAAAGTCGTGCAGGATCCGCGCGCATTCGTCGGGAAATTGGTCGACGAAAAAGTGGCCGCCGGGAAGCGACGCCACGGTGACGTCGGCGCAGCGCTCACGCCATTGCGCGGGAATGTCAAAAAGCCGCGCCATCGCGCCAGCAGAGCCATAAAATACCAGCGTCGGACAGGCGACCTTGCGTTCGATATCGGTCGCATCATGCGCAAGATCGATGCTCGCGGCGGCGCGGTAATCGGAACACGAGCCGTGGATCATGCCGGGATCGCGCCAGGCGCGGCGATAATCGGCGATCATTTCGGGATCGAAATCCGCGACCCGCGTCGCGCCCCATCCGACGAGGCAGGTCTCGTAGAAGAAATCCGGATCGTTGCCGATGAGCCGTTCGGGGAACGGCTCGGGCTGCGAAAGAAAATACCAGTGCCAGTAAGCACCGGAGACCTCGCGGTTCGTTCGCATGAACATGGCGTGTGTCGGCACGATATCCATGACCGTGAGCGTGGCCACCGCTTGCGGGTGATCGAGCGCCATGCGGTGCCCGGTGCGCCCGCCGCGATCATGTCCGACAAGGTGAAATCGTTCGAAGCCGAGTTGGCGCATGAGGCCGACCTGGTCGGCGGCGAAGGCGCGGAAGGCGTAATTGGATCGATCCGGCAGGCATTTCGGCTTGGCCGAATCGCCGTATCCGCGCAGGTCCGCGCAGATAACGGTGAAATGCCTGGCGAGTTGCGGCGCGACCCGTGCCCACATGGCGAGGTTTTGAGGAAAGCCATGCAGGAGGAGTGCCGGCGGCCCCGACCCGCCCATGACGCAGGCGATGTCGATCCCTCCGACCGTGACGCGTTTGCGCTCGAATCCCTCAAACATGCCCGCCGCGCTCCGCCTTGCTCGAAACCCGTTTTATGAACTTGCCGTGATCGATGATCGCGCGCTCGTGAAATCCCTCGCCGATCAAATCGAGATCGTCGCGGCACGCCACCTTGAAGCGCAGCGTGCGGCCGCGCAGCTCGACGAGTTCGACCGCCGCGGTGACGGTCATGCCGACCGGCGTCGCCGCGACATGGCTCACGTCGACATGCGTTCCCACGCTACGTTCATGCGCGGCGAGAAACGGGCGCAAGGCCTCAATGCAGGTCCATTCGATCAGGCCCACCATGAAAGCGGTTGCGAAAACCGGTGGCATGTCGGCAAAGCCGCTGAACGCGCCGGACATTGTGGGCACGGTCAGCCGCTCCTCGACCCGCAGGCTGAGGCGGTGGCGCAAGCCGACGGCGAGCGATCGATACGATTGCGACGTCTGCAGGGGATCGGTCATATGACGTGGATGAGACACGGCGAGTGAACCGGATTAAGGCTATCGGACGCATGGATCGGTCGCGGCGCGACGTGAACGGATTGTTCGCGGCGGCATAGGTTAGCCGCCGGTGCGTCTCTTGTCCAAATCGCGCCGGACCGCGGCTGCATGCCGGACCGCTGCCGCGGCCAATCGTCGCCATGCGCGATCGGGTTGGGGGATTTGCCGCCATCTCGCGGCTCCAAGGCGTGCCGGGCAGGGCGCCGCGCCGGCGACGGCGCGGTTACGCCAGGTCGGCGAGGCCGGCCACGCCATCCTCGGTGCCAAACGCCAGCACCGTGCCGGCCGCGTTCCAGGCAAGGGCCGATACCGGCGCTTCGCCGGGGTTCCTGACGATGATTTCGGTGCCGTCATCGGTATGCGCCAGCAAAATGAGCCCGTCCCGATAGCCGGCCGCGACAACTGGCTGGCGCGGATGGCAGGCGACGATGCCGACCAGGTGCTCGTGTTCCGCGAGCATCTTGGGCGCCTTGCCCATGGGCCCGTCCTTGCCGTGGAACGGCCAAAGGATAATCTGCGTCGATCCCGCCGTTGCCAGGCCCTTGCCGTCCGCGGTCCAGCTCATCGCGCGGACCCTTGCGGCATAACCGGCCATGCGCATGTGCTTGCCGTCCTCCAGACGCCAGCCATGCAATGTCGGCTCCTGCATCGCGGTGACGAGGAACCGCCCGTCCGGGCTGACCGCGGCGTCGAGATGCGAGCCTTTCCAATCCAACATTTGCGGCGCCGATTGCGCGTTTGCGAACCAGAGCGTCGCGCCGTTGTAATGCGCGATGGCAAGACGAAACCCCTTGGGCAGGAAGGCGAGACCGCCAGCCGCCGACGGCAGGTCAAGCGCGCGCGTTTGCCCGTTGCGCGTCAGGACAAAGGCCTGCTTGCCGGCCGACCAGGCGACCGCGCCGTCGGGGCCGACCGCGACGCGATCGATCCATCGCCGCTTGGCGTCGGTGGCAATCGCCACCGGCTTGCCGTCATTTTCCGTCGCCATGACCGCACCGTCGTCGCCTCCTGTGATAATCCGCGCGTCGCCGCCGGCTGAGGCAAGGATGGCACCGGCGTGCACGGCCACGCGCCGTTCGCGCGCTTCCTTGTCCACGAAGAGGAGCGCCTCCTCGCCGAGCACGAACACCGCCGTGTCGGCGATAAAGTGCGCGCCGACAATGGCGGCGCCGGCGGCCAACACGCGGCTGCGCTCGACGACGGAACGGGCTTGCGGGCGGATTTGTGTCACGGGGAGCTGAATCGTTGCCGGTCCATGATGGTGAGCGTGGCGGGCGCGCGGTCCATTACCGGTCGCGGCCGCGCGCAAGAGGTCCGCGATATCTCGCCATCACGCCCTACGCATGGCAGGACTGGAAACCCTCGCGGATCTTTTCGACCGGCAATTCGCGCCCGATAAAGACCAGGCGGCTTTCGCGTTTCTCGTCGGGCTGCCAGGCGCGCTGGTGATTGCCGTCCAGGATCATGTGCACGCCCTGGAACACGAAGCGGTCGGGATCGTCCTTGAACGAAAGAATGCCCTTCGAGCGCAGGATCTGCGGGCCGTCGGTGGCGACCAGGTTTTGAATCCAGCGGAAGAACTTGTCCGGGTCGAGTGGATTGTTGGTGCGTAGCGCCAGCGAGCGCATGTCCTCGTCGTGATAATGCTTGAGACCCGCGCCGGCAGGGCGATGTTGCTCGCCATGCGCGTGGTCATGGCCTTGGTGGCGGAGTTCATCATGGTCGTGCCCGTGGACATGCTCATGCGCGTTTGAATCGAGAAACGCCGGCTCGATTTCGAGAATGCGGTCGAGATCGAAGGCGTTGCGCGCCAGGACTTCGCCCAGCGGCACGGCGCAGCGTTGCGTGCGGTGAATACGCGCGTAGTGATTGATCGCGCGGATGCGTCCTTCGACCTCGGCAAGCTCGTCGCTGCTGACGAGGTCGGTCTTGTTGAGCAGGATCACGTCGGCGAAGGCGATCTGGTTCTTCGCCTCCGGCGCGTCCTTGAGGCGAAGCGCCAGCCATTTGGCGTCGGCCACGGTCACGACGGCGTCGAGCTTGGTCAGCCGGCCGACATTGTCGTCGACGAAGAACGTCTGCGCCACCGGCGCCGGGTCGGCGAGGCCCGTCGTCTCGACAATGATGGCGTCGAACTTGCCCTTGCGGCGCATCAGCCCATCGATGATGCGGATGAGGTCGCCGCGCACGGTGCAACACACGCAGCCATTGTTCATCTCGAACACTTCCTCGTCGGCGTTGACCACGAGGTCGCTATCGACGCCGATTTCGCCGAACTCATTGACGATGACCGCGAACTTGTGGCCGTGCGGCTCCGACAGGATACGGTTGAGAAGCGTCGTCTTGCCGGCGCCGAGATAGCCGGTGAGGACGGTGACGGGGATCTTTTCAGGCATTGGCGGGCTCCGTTGCGCAACTATATAGGACCTGGCAACGCGGCCGTCACCCGCCCGCATGCCTGCGCGGGTCGATATTTGCCGGGGCCGGCTCTTTAGCTCGCAGCCCATATGCGCCATGCTGGCGTCCGCCGGCGAATCTGCGGCCGGCGCGCGTGAATGGAGCGGCCGATGGCGAGCACGTGCGCGGGACGCGCCGAATGGGTGGCGCTTGGCATCGACCGGGCGACGTGCGGTATCGGCCGCGCCGCCGCGTGGTTGGTGATGCTGATGGTCGGCGTCCAATTGGCGGTGGTGCTGTTGCGCTATGTCCTTGGCGTGGGCTCCATCTGGATGCAGGAATCGATCCTCTACGCGCACGCGGCGCTGTTCCTGCTGGCTTGCGCCTGGACGCTGCGCAATCAGGGCCACGTGCGCGTCGACATCTTTTACGCCGACGCCTTGCCGCGCACGAAATCGCTGATCGACCTCCTTGGCGCCATCGCGTTCCTGCTGCCGTTCGCGCTGGTGCTGCTGTGGCTGTCGCTACCCTATGCCGCGCGATCCATTGCCATTTTCGAGCGCTCGCGCGAGACCAGCGGATTGCCGCTGGTGTTCGTGCTCAAGTCGCTCATCCCGCTATTCGCGCTATTGATGGCGGCGCAGGGCGTGGCGCAGGGCCTGCGCGCCTGGCGGGCGCTGCGAGCGGGCGCGGACGCCATGCGCGCATGACCCTCGCCGACCTTGTCGCTCTCCTCATGGTGGCCAGCGTCTGCGGCGCGTTGATGCTGGGCTATCCGGTGGCGCTCACGCTCGCCGGCGTGTCGCTGGCATTCGCCGGCGCCGGCGAGGCGCTCGGCGTCCTCGATATCGCGCTCCTCGGCGCGCTGCCGCAGCGGGTCTTTGGCATCATGACCAACCCAGTGCTGCTGGCAATCCCGCTTTTCGTGTTCATGGGGGTGATGTTCGAGCGTTCGGGGATCGCCGAGGATTTGCTGGAATCCATGGGCCGCTTGTTCGGCTCATTCGCCGGCGGGCTGGCCATCGCGGTGACCATTGTCGGGGTGCTACTCGCCGCGGCCAAGGGGATCGTGGGCGCGACCACGGTCACCATGGGATTGATCGTCCTGCCCACCATGCTGCGCCATGGATATGACCCGCGCCTTGCCGCCGGCACGGTGGCGGCGACCGCTACGCTCGCGCAAATCTTTCCGCCGGCGACCGTGCTCGTGTTGCTCGGCGACCAGATGAGCAATGCCTACCAGTCGGCGCAGCTTGCGCAGGGAATCTTCGCGCCCAGGGCGGTAACGGTAAGCGATCTGTTCGCCGGCGCCGTCGTGCCGGCATTCGCGCTTGTCGCGCTTTATCTCATATTCCTGATCGCGGTGGCGCGCCTGTTTCCGCTCACCTCGCCGCCGATCCCGCCCGAGCCCGGCGCGCCGCGCGGCGCCGCGCTCGCGCGCCGTCTCCTCACCGCGCTGGTCGCGCCCGTCGCCCTCATCCTCGCCGTGCTTGGCTCGATCCTCGGCGGCCTGGCCACGCCCACCGAGGCCGCCGCGATCGGCGCCGCCGGCGCGATTCTGCTCACCGCGCGCAAGCTCGATGCGCGGTGCGCGCGGCTCGTAATCGTGACTGTCATGGCGGCTACCATCCTGTTGGTCTTGCGCGCGTTTGTTGACCTGCGCGTCGGCCACGCACGCGCCACCGGAATCGATATCGCGGGAACCGGTTTGGCGATTATTATGCTGGCGGCGATCGCGTTTTGCTTGGCATTCGCGGCGCGCAGCGTGCATCGGGCCGGCGTGCTCGCGGCGGCGGTGCATGCAACGGCGGGCGTCACCAGCATGATCTTCCTGATCCTCATCGGGGCGACGCTGTTCAGCCTGGTGTTCCGCGGCCTCGGCGGCGACGACATGGTGCACGCGGCGCTGTCGCGGCTGCCCGGCGGGACCGGCGGCGCGGTCGTCGCGGTGATGCTGGCGATGTTTCTGCTCGGCTTCGTGATGGATGCCTTTGAGATCATCTTTGTCGTCGTGCCGATCGTTGCGCCGGCGCTGTTGAAAATGCCCGGTATTGATCCCATCTGGCTCGCGGTCATGATGGCGCTCAACTTGCAGACCTCCTACATGCATCCGCCGCTGGGGCCGACGCTGTTTTTTCTGCGCGCCGTCGCGCCGCCGCAGATCACGACGGCGCATATTTATGTCGGCGTCATCCCATTCATTGCCATCCAGCTCATCGCGCTTGTCGTGCTGTGGTATTTGCCCGGGCTCGCGACCTGGCTGCCACGGCTGATCTATGGCCAATGATGGCTGTGACACATCAGGCGCAATGGCCGGCGGCGGGACTTGTGGCGGGACGTGTGGATGCGCTCTAAAGGCGGCGAGGGGCCCGGTATGAAGTCAGCCGATATCTTCGATCTGTCCGGACGGGTGGCGCTGGTCACGGGCGCGTCCGGCGGGCTTGGATCGCGCTTCGCGCAAGTTCTCGCCGCCAACGGCGCGTCGGTCGCGCTCGTCGCACGGCGCCGGGACCAGCTTGCCGCGCTTGAGGCGCGCATCCGCCAGGCCGGCGGCCGCGCGATCGCCGTCGCCGCGGATGTGCTCGATCGCGATGCCATGCTGCGCGCATTCGATGGCGCGGAGAAGGCGTTCGGGACGGTGACGATCCTGGTCAATAATGCCGGGGTGGCACACTCGGACCGGGTGGCGGAAATCGGCGAGGCGCAATGGCGCCGCATCCTGTCCACCAATCTTGACGCCGTATTCTTCTGGGCGCAGGAGGCGGCGCGGCGCATGATGGCCGCCGGCCAAGCCGGCGCGATCGTCAATATTGCGTCCGTGCTTGGTTTTGGCGTTTCGAAGGGAACCGCCGCCTACGCGACCGCCAAGGCCGGCGTGATCCAGCTCACCAAGGCCATGGCGCTGGAATTCGCCTTCAAGGACGTTCGCGTCAATGCGATTGCACCGGGCTGGTTCGTCACCGACATCAACCGCGACTATCTGACGAGCGAGCAGGGCCGCGCGTTGACGCGCGAAATCCCGGTTGGCCGATTTGGCGCCGAGGGCGACCTGGACGGCGCGCTTTTGTTGCTTGCCTCCAATGCCGGTCGCTATATCGCCGGCGCGACGCTGGTGGTCGATGGCGGGCAGATGGTGGCGTTGCGGGGCTGACGATCAAGGACGGGAACGCGCATGGACTTCACGCTGACGCCGGAAATCGAGGACATCCGCCTGCGCACGCGCGCCTTTGTCGCCGAGCACGTGCTGCCGCTCGAAGCCGACCGGTCGCAATGGGACGCGCATGAGAACATCCGCGAGGACGTGCTTGTGCCGTTGCGCGCGAAGGCGCGCGCCGCCGGCCTGTGGGCGCCGCAATCGCCCAAGGCGATGGGCGGCATGGAATTGCCGGTCGTGGCGCGGGCGGTGATGTACGAAGAGGCGGCGCGGTCGATCTTCGGCCCGTCGGCTTTCAACTGCATGGCGCCCGACGATGGCAACATGAGCCTGTTGGCGCGGGTGGCGACGCCGGCGCAGCAGGAAAAATGGCTGCGCCCGATCGTGCGCGGCGAGGTGCGTTCCGCCTTCGCCATGACCGAGCCGGCGCCGGGCGGCGGTTCCGATCCCGGCATGATCGTGACGCAAGCGGAGCGTCGGCAGGGCGGCTGGTCGATCAGCGGGCGCAAATGGTTCATCACCGGCGCCGACGGCGCCGCGCATTTCATCGTGATCGCGCGCACCTCCGACGACAGCCGCCGCGGCTTGACCGCGTTTCTCTATCACCGCGACCAGCCCGGCTGGCGCATCGTGCGGCGCATCCCCATCCTTGGACCCGAGGAGCATGGCGGCCATTGCGAGCTTGAATTCGATGGCCTGGAGGTCGCCGACGAGAACGTGCTGATGACGGTTGGCGACGGGCTGCGCGTGACCCAGATTCGCCTCGGCCCGGCGCGGCTGACGCATTGCATGCGCTGGCTCGGCTGGTCGAAACGCTGCCTGGAAATCGCCCAGGCCTATGTCAACGAACGCGTGAGTTTCGGCGTTCGCCTCGCCGACCGGGAAAGCGTGCAGATCAAGCTCGGCGAGGTCGCCCAGCGCATCGCGATCGGGCGTCTGCTCACCATGCACGCCGCCTGGAAGCTCGACCAGGGCGACCTTGCGCGCAAGGAAGTGTCCATGGCCAAGGTGCATGTCGCCGATACGTTGCACCAAGCCGCCGACGTCGGCATTCAGCTCAACGGCGCGCGCGGCTATTCCAAGGACACGATCCTGGAATGGATTTATCGCGCCGCCCGCGCCGCGCGCCTTGTCGATGGCGCGAGCGAGGTGCACATGATGGTGCTGGCGCGTTTCATGCGCACGGAAGATCGCGATTTCTGGCGCTGGAGTACGCCGGATCGCGTGTAATGGGCCGCGCGTGACGGATTGCGCGTGATGGCTCGCGCGCAAACCGCGGCGGCGCCGGCCAAGTGGCGCGACGCCGATAACTGACGCCAGGATCCGGCCGGGACATTGCAATGAACGCGCGCGGCGAGCGCACCGATGATGGCGAACGCGCGTTACCGCGCGCACGATGGTCGATTCTCGCCGGCGCCGCGATCGCGGTGCTGGTCGCGGCGCTCGGCCTCGTTCTCTGGCGCGCCGGATTGTTCGATGTGCTGTGGAAGCCCGAAGCGTTGCGGCGCGCGGTCATCGGGCTGGGCGCCTGGGGGCCGGCGGCGTTGATCGCGCTTGAGGTGACGGCCATCGTTTTCAGTCCCATTCCGAGCGGCCCGATCGCGGTCGCCGCCGGTGCGGCCTTCGGCCCGTTCTGGGGCACCATCTATATCGTCATCGGCGCCGTGGTCGGGGCAATGATCGCCTTCACGCTGGCGCGCTGTTTTGGCTATGAGGCGGTGCGCCGGTGGGCGGCGGCGGAAAAGATCGTGGCCTATCTTTCGCGCAGCCGGTCGCAATGGTGGCTCACGGGCATCGTGTTCGCCTCGCGCCTCGTCCCGTTCATTTCATTCGACGCGGTGAGCTACGCGGCCGGCCTCACGCCACTCGCGTATTGGCGCTTCGCGCTCGCCACCATCGCCGGCGTCATTCCGGTGAGTATCCTGTTGGCCTATGCCGGGGAAGGGCTTGTCGAGGCAAGCGGTCCGCTGCTGGCGGCGGCATTGCTGGTGCTGGCGACGCTCACGCTGGCGCCCGTCGGCCTCAAAATCGCGTGGAACGCGTGGTCGGCGCGCCGTCGCGGCATTGCGGGCGATGCCACCGTTCCACCGGGCGATCAGCCTTGAAAACCGCGCGGCGGACATTCGCGTCCGTGCCGGCGCCGCGCGCCGCAACTTTATTCTGCTGGCGTCGAGCGTGGCGCAATTCGCGGTCCGCGCGCAGCATATTCTTCCTGCGCCGGCAAAGACGTATATATTAGTCCAAACGGCGCAATTTCGAACACGCGCGGAGGCGAGCGATGACGCTCAGGAATACCCCGCTTCGAGACGTTGGCCTCGATGACAAATACGACCTCACGCAACGTCAGATATTCGTCACAGGATATCAGGCGATCATCCGCATGTGCCTGGCGCAGAAGGAGCGCGACCGCCGCGCCGGCCGCAACACGGCGGGCTATGTCACCGGCTATCGCGGCTCGCCCCTGAGCGGCCTCGATCAGCAGTTCCAGCGCGCCGCCGCCGCCCTGCAAAAGCATGACGTCGTGTTCCAGGCCGCCATCAACGAGGACCTGGCGGCGACCGCCCTTTGGGGCACGCAGCAGGCGGAGTTGCGCGGCGAAGGCCGCTATGACGGCGTGTTCGGTATCTGGTACGGCAAGGGACCGGGCGTCGACCGCGCGGGCGACGCGTTCCGCCACGCCAATTTCGCCGGCACCTCGCCGCTCGGCGGCATCCTCGCGCTGATGGGCGACGATCACACGGCGGAATCCTCGACCACCGCGCATCAGTCGGAATTTAATTTCGTCGACGTGATGATCCCGATTCTCAATCCCGCCGGCGTGCAGGAAATCGTCGATTACGGCTTGTTCGGCTGGGCGATGTCGCGCTTCACCGGCACCTGGGTCGGGCTCAAATGCATGCACGAGACGGTCGAGTCGACGGCCGTCATCGACGGCAGCATCGACCGGCTCAAGATCATCGTGCCCGGCGACGACGAATTCGTCATGCCGCAAGGCGGCCTCAACATCCGCCTGCACGATAGCGCGCTCGCCATGGAGGCGCGCATCCACGACTTCAAGCGCGACGCCATGCTTGCCTTTGTCCGCGCCAACCGGCTCAACCGCGTCATCACCTCGGGCGGGCCGAACGCCAAGATCGGGGTCATCACGGTCGGAAAATCCTATCTCGACGTGCGCCAAGCGCTCGACGAACTCGGCATCGACGAGGTGCGCTGCAACGCGCTCGGCCTGCGCGTTCACAAGGTCGCCTGTCCTTGGCCGATCAGCCGCCAGGAGTTGGCCGATTTCGCGCGCGGTCTCGATCTCATCATTGTCGTTGAGGAAAAGCGCTCGCTCATCGAAGTGCAGGTGCGCGAGGAGCTTTACGGCACCGCCAATCAGCCGGTCTGCATCGGCAAGAAGGACGAGCAGGGCAAGTGGCTGTTCCCGGTCAAGGGCGCGCTCGATCCCAATGACATCGCGATCTGCATCGGCGAGCGGCTCATCAAATACGCGAGCGACGAAAATCTGGCGTCGCGCGTCGCCAGCCTGCGTCAGGCGCAGCGCATGCTCGCCGCGACGCAGGACGTGGCGCAGCGCAATCCCTATTTCTGCTCTGGGTGCCCGCACAACACCTCCACCCGCGTGCCGGATGGCATGCGCGCCT
>JACQAE010000166.1 GCA_016195095.1 Pseudomonadota bacterium | reverse complement strand
GTCCTTCGGCATCAAGATCGACGCCATCCCGGGACGGCTCAACGAGACCTGGTTCCGCGCGACGCGCGAGGGCGTCTATTACGGCCAATGTTCCGAACTCTGTGGCCGCGACCATGCGTTCATGCCCATTGCGGTGCGCGTGGTGGGCGAGCAGGCCTTCGCCACATGGGTCGAGCAGGCGAAGAAGAAATTCGCGCGCGAGGATCGTGGCCCGCTCACATTGGCCGCGACGGATGGCGCCACGCGGAAATAAAACGGCGGTCGGAATGCATTCAAAAGTATGAATGTGTATAATCAGACCGCGGCGATAGCGGACGCAGGGCAAACGGCATACCGGGATTGACACTGATGGCAACGACGGCGGCGGCACACGCGGCGCATGATTCGGGCGAGGGACACGGCCATCCGACCGGGTGGCGGCGTTTCGTCTATTCGACCAATCATAAAGACATCGGCACGATGTACCTTGTCTTCGCCATTGTCGGCGGCGTCATCGGCGGGTTCCTCTCCATCGCCATGCGCATGGAGCTGCAATCGCCCGGCATGCAGATCTTCGCCAGCGCGCACACGTTCAACGTGTTCACGACGGCGCACGGCCTGATCATGATCTTCTTCATGGTCATGCCGGCGATGATCGGCGGCTTCGGCAATTGGATCGTGCCGCTGATGATCGGCGCGCCGGACATGGCCTTTCCACGCATGAACAATATCTCGTTCTGGCTGCTGCCGGCCTCGTTCGCGCTGTTGCTCAGCTCGATGTTTTTCGAGGGCGAGCCGGGCGCGCCAGGCGTGGGCGGCGGCTGGACGCTCTACGCGCCGCTCTCCACCAGCGGACACCCGGGACCGGCCGTCGATTTCGCCATTCTCTCGCTGCACATCGCCGGCGCGTCGTCGATCCTCGGCGCCATCAACTTCATCACCACGATCTTCAACATGCGCGCGCCCGGCATGACGCTGCACAAGATGCCGCTATTCGTGTGGTCGATCCTGGTCACGGTGTTCCTGCTGCTACTTTCGCTCCCGGTACTCGCGGGCGCCATCACCATGCTGCTCACCGACCGCAATTTCGGCACCACCTTCTTCGCCGCCGAGGGCGGCGGCGATCCGGTTCTCTTCCAGCACCTGTTCTGGTTTTTCGGCCACCCGGAAGTCTACGTCCTCATCCTGCCCGCGTTTGGCGCCATCAGCCAGATCGTCGCCACGTTCTCGCGCAAGCCGGTATTCGGCTATCTCGGCATGGCCTATGCCATGGTCGCGATCGGCGCGATCGGGTTCATCGTCTGGGCGCACCACATGTACACGGTCGGCATGTCGGCCGCCGCGCAAGCCTATTTCGTCGCCGCCACCATGGTGATCGCGGTGCCGACGGGGGTGAAGATCTTCTCCTGGATCGCCACCATGTGGGGCGGGTCGATCACGTTCCGCACGCCCATGTTATGGGCGATGGGTTTCATCTTCTTGTTCACCATGGGCGGCGTGACCGGCGTCGTCCTCGCCAATGCCGGCGTTGACCGATCGTTGCAGGATACCTATTACGTCGTCGCCCACTTCCACTACACGATGTCGCTTGGCGCCACGTTCGGCATTTTTGCCGCTTGGTACTACTGGTTTCCGAAAATCAGCGGCTATATGTACTCCGAGACCATTGGCAAGCTGCATTTCTGGGTGACGTTTGTCGGCGTCAACCTCGTGTTCTTTCCGCAACATTTCCTCGGTCTTGCCGGCATGCCGCGCCGCTATGTCGATTATCCGGACGCTTATTCGGGCTGGAACGCGGTGTCATCGGTCGGCGCCTATATTTCGGCGCTCGGCATCCTCATCTTTTTCTTCGGCATGACGCGTGCGTTCCTGCGCAAGGAGGCCGCCGGCGACAACCCGTGGGGGCCGGGCGCCACGACCCTCGAATGGACCCTGTCGTCGCCGCCGCCGTTCCACCAGTTCGGCAAGCTGCCGCGCATCCGTTGACGCGGTCGCAACATCTAGCGGCGTCAACGCCCCGCCATCGGCTCGAATATCAGGATCGCGCCGGCCGCATCCGGCGCCGCGAGCACGATCAGGTCGTGATGGCGAATGGCCTTCACGCCGCCGCGCTCGAGGCTGGCGTCCAGCGCGCGCGCATCGCGCACGGCCAAGCGCAGTGCGGCGACGCGCATTCCCGACGCGCCGCCCGCAGGTTCCGCGGCAAAGCGGCGACGAAAGTTGGCGGCGTCCATGATCTCGATTTCGCCGCGCGGCGTGGCGAGGCGCAGCGTGCCCGGCGTCGCGGAAAATTCGACCGTGCCGGCGAAGGCTAAGAGAAAATCGCGATGCGCGTCGGGCTCTTCGGCGATCAGCACGGCGCCAAGGACCGCCGTCGCGCCATTGGCATGTCCCTGCAACGCGGGATTCCAGAAATTCTCCGGGAAATGCTGCTGGCAGACAAAAAATCCCGTTGCCGGCGAGCGCTTGTCGCGCGCGAAGGCCAGGCTGAACGCCACCTTGACCGGTGACTTGTCCGGGCGCCTACCAAAACGCTCAAAACGCAACGGCGGCGAAAGCGCGATACCGGCGGCGGCGAACGCCGCCGCGTCCTTGGCCGCGTCGGCGCTGAGGAGAACGAGCATCGCCAGCCCCTCGCCACGGGCAAGGACGTCTCGGGCAAGGCCGCCAAAATGCAAGGCGATGCCTTCGTCGGTCAGTTGTTCCGGCTGCGCAAGGGTGAGGAGTTCGATGAAGAAACCAGGAAGCTGGACGATGCGATTATGCGTCCCCCAGGGATTGTGATTGCGTGTGCCGACCGTGAAGCCGGCGCGGGCGTAGAATTCGCCCGTGGCGTCAAGATCGCGCACGACGTGCACGATATGGTCGAGGCCGCGCGCGGTCATTCCTGGTCCTTGCCGAGGTTGCGGCACAAATTTGGCAAAACTCGCCGCGCTGGTCGAGGAAATGATCGCGCGACGCGCGCGGTCACACCAGCCGGCTCTGCACCACGGCCGCCTCGATGAAGGAGGAAAACAGCGGGTGCGGCGCGAACGGGCGCGATTTCAACTCGGGATGAAACTGCACCCCGACGAACCAAGGGTGATCCTCGTATTCGACGATCTCCGGCAGGATACCGTCCGGCGACATGCCGGAAAACCGCAGGCCGCGTTGCTCCAGGCGGCCCTTATAGGCGGTGTTGACCTCGAAACGGTGCCGGTGGCGCTCCGAAATGGCGCTGGCCTCGTAGATTGAGGCAATACGGCTGCCGCCGGCGAGCAGCGCGTCATAGGCGCCGAGCCGCATCGTACCGCCGAGATCGCCACCGGCGGCGCGTTTTTGCAGGTCGTTGCCCTTGAGCCATTCCGTCATCAGCCCGACGACGGGCTCCGTGGCGGGTCCGAATTCCGTCGAATTGGCATCCTCGATGCCGCACAGATTGCGCGCCGCCTCGATGACGGCCATCTGCATGCCAAAGCAAATCCCGAAATAGGGCAGCTTGCGCTCGCGCGCGAACCGTGCCGCACGAATCTTGCCCTCGGCGCCGCGCTGGCCGAAGCCGCCGGGCACGAGAATGCCGTCGACGTGATCGAGAAAAGGAACCGGATCCTCGCGCTCGAACACCTCGCTTTCGATCCAGTCGAGATTGACTTTCACCTTGTTGGCGATGCCGCCATGCGAGAGCGCTTCGATGAGCGATTTATAGGCGTCCTTCATTCCGGTATATTTGCCCACGATCGCGATCGTGACGTCGCCTTCGGGGTTGCGAATGCGCTCATTGATGCGCGTCCATTGCGCGAGGTCGGGCGGCCTGGCGTTGTCGATGGCGAACGCCGCCAACACCTCCTTGTCGAGGCCGGCGACATGATAGGCCTCGGGCACCGCGTAGATATTGTCCACGTCGAGCGCCTCGATGACGGCGCTCTCGCGCACGTTGCAAAACAGCGACAGCTTGCGGCGCTCCTCGCGCGGGATCGGCCGATCGCTGCGGCAGAGCAGAATATCGGGCTGGATGCCGATGGAACGCAGTTCCTTGACGGAATGTTGCGTCGGCTTTGTCTTGAGTTCGCCGGCGCCAGACACAAAGGGCAACAGCGTCAGGTGGATGTAGATCGCGCGATTGCGCTCCAGCTCATTGCCGAACTGGCGGATCGCCTCGAAAAACGGCAGGCCTTCGATGTCGCCAACCGTGCCGCCGATCTCGCACAGGACGAAATCGAAATCCTCGTTGCCGTAGCGGATGAAGTCCTTGATGGCGTTGGTCACATGCGGAACGACCTGGATGGTCGCGCCGAGATAATCGCCGCGCCGTTCCTTGGCCAGAATTTCCCGGTAGATGCGCCCGGTCGTGATGTTGTCCTGACGGCTCGCCGGGCGGCCGGTGAAACGCTCGTAATGGCCGAGGTCAAGATCGGTTTCCGCACCGTCGTCGGTGACGAAGACCTCGCCATGCTGGTAGGGCGACATGGTGCCGGGATCGACGTTGAGGTAGGGGTCGAGCTTGCGCAGGCGCACGCGGTAACCGCGTGCCTGCAACAGCGCGCCGAGCGCCGCCGACGCCAGACCCTTGCCCAAAGAGGAAACCACGCCGCCGGTGATGAAAATATACCGCGCCATGGGACCCAAGTATTAGCCCACCGCGCGCGATTCGACGAGCAATTCCCCTTCCCGAACGCAAATAAACGCAATGTCCCCCGCCGCCACGCGATCAAGCGCCTGCCGTTCACGCTTCGCGAGGCGTCGGTCGCGGAATACACGCCAAACGTGCAAGAACCGCGTTTCGGCCCTTCCCGGCGTCTCCCGCGCAAGTGCCAAGGCCGCGGCCATGGACTGCGCAGCCCCGGTCACCGCGATTGCGGCACCTGCGGCCCGGTCGGCGCTGGCGCCGCAGGCTGCGCGGGCGCGCCGCGCAGCGTGTCGAGAACGCCGCCGCCGGTGCCGCCAAGTGGCGCCGGAGCCCCGGGGGCGGTTTGCTGCGTCGGCGCGCCGGTATTCTGCAGGATCGACCTCGGCCTGCGGTCCCAGCCGGCGAGTATGGACAGGGCAAGGCTCGTAACAAAGAATGCCGCCGCCAGCATGGCGGTCGAGCGGGTGAGAACATTGGCGGTACCGCGGCTGGAAAGGAATCCCCCGGTCCCTCCCCCCATGCCCAGGCCGCCGCCTTCCGAGCGCTGAATCAGCACGAGCCCCACCATCGACATGACAATGACGAGGTGGATCACGACGATAACCGTGAGCATTCAACCGATCCATTCAATGTTGGGCGGCGCTCCAACAAGGACGCGCGGCACTGGGCGCGTCTCTACACCAAGCAGGGCCGTGTTTCCACCCCGACATGGTCGCCGCCGTGGCAGCGGTCAAGTGCCGCCGAGGCCGATGGCGCCGGTTTGATCGAGCGCAAAGGGGCGATCCGCATCATCTGCAACACTATGACCGAGGCTGGAAAAACGCGGAGGATGTCATGCCGGAAACACGACAACCGTCCAAGAATGCATTGCTTGCGCCCTTTGTCAGCAAGATCGCCGCCTGGCTGCGACATTGGCGCGACAACGATCGCGGCGCGGACGGGCTCAACGCGTGCGGCTGCACGGAGGTTGCGCGCATCGCCCGTGACCTCGGGGTCTCGACGAGCGAGCTGCGCGCGCTGGCGCGGCAGGGGCCCGATGCCGCGGCTCTTCTGCCACGCATGCTGGACGCGCTCGGCATCGATGCCAAGGCAATTGCGCGCGACGAGCCGGGGGTCATGCACGACCTGCAGCGCCTTTGCGGCCAGTGTGCGCGCAAGGTCGAATGCGCCAATGATCTCGCCGGCGGCGGCGCCGCGGACAATTATCGCGCCTATTGTCCGAATGCGCCGACCATCGAGGCGCTCAAGCCGCGCTGAACGCCGCTGCCGCGGGCGCGGCCAACGCTCGCGCCGCGTCTTTGCGCGTCGGCGCATCCAATGGGCACGCGTGCGATGGCCATCGGTTCTCAGCGATAAGTCGCCGCGATGGCGAGGAAATCGCGCGCCGCAAGGCTCGCGCCGCCGATCAGCGCGCCATCCACGTTTTCGAGATGCAGGATCGCGGCCGCATTCGCCGCCTTTACCGAACCGCCATAAAGCAGGCGCATATTCTCCCCCTCGCCGCCAAATCGAGCCACGACGCTGGCGCGAATGGACTGGTGGACCTGCGCGATTTCCTCCAGCGTCGGCGTAAGGCCGCTGCCGATGGCCCAGATCGGCTCATAAGCGATCGTCAGGTCGCGCGCGGGCGCCTTGTATGGCAGAGACTGCGCGATCTGCCGGCCAATGATGTCCAGCGTGCTGCCGGCGGCACGTTCGGCCTGCGTTTCCCCAATGCAAACGATCGCCATGAGCCCGGCACGCCATGCCGCCAGGACCTTCGCCTGCACCACGGCGCAGGTCTCGCAATGGCCGACGCGCCGTTCCGAATGCCCGACAATGACCGCCTGCGCGCCGGCGTCCGCAAGCATTTCCGCCGACAGGTCGCCGGTAAACGGCCCGTCCGCTTGCACGTGGCAATCCTGGCCGCCAATGCCAATGCGCGAGCCGCGCGCGCGGGAAGCGAACGCAGCCACGAGCGTCGCCGGCGGAAATATCATCAAATCGATCCTTGGGACGACGGAATCGACGCCGGCGATCATGCCCCCAAGCTGCGCCATCGAGGCGGCAAGGCCGTTCATTTTCCAGTTTCCCGCGATCAGCGGCCGTCGCGACGTCGTCATGGCTTTCCCCTCTCGTGCCGCCATGCGGTTAGCAGAGGCCAACGCCGACCGGAAGGACCTTGCCGCCGCGCGCGCGGCAAGGCGGCGATCCAATCGTTGCGCATGGTATGCGCCATCACGAACCAAGTTTTGCCAAATCGATGATATTTGAGCGGATTCGCTCTGTTGCGATCATGCGCCCGCGTCCATATGATTGCACCTGACGCGCATGCTGGCGCGCCGCGCGCATGCCAATCGCGTCCGCGCAAAGGGAAAAAGTAAGCATCCATGCTCCGAGGCATCCGTACCGCTTCCGCGAACTGGCTGGGCCGCATTGTCATGGGGGTGGTGCTGGGCCTCATCGCGGTCAGTTTCGCGATCTGGGGGATTGGCGACATTTTTCGCGGTTTCGGGCGCACCACGGTGGCCAAGATCGGCGGCACGGAAATCACCATCGATCAGTTCCGCCAGATCTACAACGACCGGCTACAACAATATTCCCGCCAATTGGGCCGGCCGCTGGCCTCCGACCAGGCGCGCGCATTGGGGCTCGATCGCCAGATCCTCAGCCAGATCCTGGCGGAAACCGCGCTTGACGAGCGCGCGAAATCGCTGCGGCTGGGATTGTCGGACGACGAGGTGGCGCGCCGGGTGATGAGCGAGCCGGTCTTTCGCGGCATTGGCGGCCAGTTCGAGCGCGCCCGTTTCGAGCAGATGATCCGCCAGGCGGGTTATAGCGAGCCGCGCTATATCGCCGAGCAGCGGCGGGTGTCGATCCGGCGCCAATTGACTTCGAGCGTGAGCGGTGAATTGATCGTTCCCGACATCGCCCGCACGGTCATCTACCAATATGAAAACGAGCAGCGAAATGTCGAATATATCCTGCTCACCGCCGCGAACGCCGGCGACATCCCGGCGCCGACGCCGGAGGCGCTGGCCAAGTATTTCGACGATAACAAGACGCTATTTCGCGCGCCGGAATACCGCAAGATCGCCATTTTGCGGTTGACGGCGCAAGAGATCGCCGAGGGCGTTGAAGTCTCCGACGCCGACGCCAAACGCTACTATGACGACCACCGGACGCGTTTCGTGACCCCGGAACGCCGGCATTTGCAGCAGATCGTCTTCGCCACCATGGCGGATGCGAAAAAGGGCGCCGAAGCGATCGCCGCGGGCGCCGATTTCACCGCCGTCGCGACGCAACGCGGAATGAACGACAGCGACATCGATCTCGGCCTCGTCACCCGCGACGGCGTGCTCGACCGCGCCGTCGCCAATGCCGCTTTCGCGCTCACGGATGGCGCGGTCAGCGCTCCGGTCGAGGGCCGTTTCGGCGTCGTTCTCGTGCGCGTGACAAAAATCGAGCCGGAGAAGGTCCGCTCGTTCGCTGACGTGTCGGCGGAGATCAAACGCAGCATCGCCACCGAGCGCGCGAAGACAAGCCTGTCCAGCCTGCACGACAAGATCGAGGACGAACGCGCCGCCGGCCTGCGGCTCGACGAGGTGGCGGCAAAGGTCGGGCTGAAGGCGCGCACGATCGAAGCCATTGACCGTTCCGGCCGCGACGCCGACGGAAACCCAGTCGCCGACCTGCCCGCTGGCGTCGACGTCGTGAGCAACGCCTACGCGTCCGACGTCGGGGTCGAGAACGACCCGCTGCAGCCACAAGGCGGCGGCTATGTATGGTACGAGGTCGCCAAGATCATGCCCTCGCACGAACGCCCGCTGGCGCAAGTGCGCGAGCGCGTCGAGGCGCGCTGGCGCGACCTTGAGATTGCCAAGCGCCTCAAGGAGCGCGGCGACGCATTGCTCGAGAAATTGCGCGGCGGATCGGGCATGCACGATCTTGCCGGCGTCGAAGGCCTCAAGGTCGAGACGGCGGCCTGGATCAAGCGACGTGGGTCTTCGGCGCTGCCGGCGCCGGCGATCAATGCCGCCTTCGCGACGGCGAAGGACGCCTATGCCGTCGCCGAGGGCAAGGAGGCGACGCAGCGCATCGTGCTCAAGGTGACCGACGTCACGCTTCCGCTTCTCGACAAGGCGGGCGCGGACGCGAAACGCATCGACGACAGCCTGCGCAACGCGCTCGCCGACGATCTCCTGGCGCAATACCTGGCGCATATCGAGACCGAGCTTGGCACCAGCATCAACCAGAACGCGTTGAACCAGGCGACAGGGGCGGCCGCGGCTGAGAACTGACGTGGCAATTCAGGTCGAGCCGTCCGCCGGCGAGTTCGCGCGCGGCTATGCGCGCGGCCAGGCGCAGGTCGTGTGGACGACGCTGGTCGCCGACCTGGAGACGCCGGTATCCGCCTTTCTCAAGGTCGCCAATGGCCGGCCGATGAGCTTCCTCCTGGAATCCGTGGAGGGCGGTGCCGTGCGCGGCCGCTACTGCGTGATCGGCCTCAATCCCGATGTGGTGTGGCGCGCGCTTGGCGGCCGAGCTGAAATCAACCGCGCGGCGGCGACGCGCGCGGACGCCTACGTTCCCTGCGCAAGCCCGCCGCTGGCGGCGCTCAAGGAATTGATCGAGGAAAGCCGCCTCACCCTGCCCGAAAACCTGCCGCCAATGATTGCCGGCATATTCGGCTATCTCGGCTACGACATGGTGCGGCAAATGGAGCGGCTGGCGCCGCCCAATCCCGACCCCATCGGGATCGCCGATGCCATCATGCTACGCCCGACCATCGTGATCGTCTTCGACGCCGTCAAGGACGAGATCACCATCGCGACGCCGGCGCGCCCGACCGCCGGCGCCGACGCGCAGCAGGCGCTCGCGGAGGCGCGCGCGCGGCTCGGCCGTATCGTCGAGGCGCTCGACGGCCCGCCGCCGCGTGCGGGCGTGGCGCCAGCGGACCTCGATACCGGCCAAGCGGCAACGCCGGTGTCGAACACGTCGCCCGAGCAGTATGCCGCGATGGTCGCGGCAGCCAAGGAGCACATCGCCGCCGGCGATATCTTCCAGGTGGTGCTGGCACAGCGTTTTTCCGCGCCGTTCACGCTGGCGCCGATCGCCTTTTACCGCGCCCTGCGCCGCGTCAACCCCGCACCTTTCCTGTTTTTTCTCGATTTCGGCGATTTTGCCGTCGCCGGATCGAGCCCGGAAATCCTGGTGCGCCTGCGTGGCGACGTGGTCACCGTGCGTCCGATCGCCGGCACCCGTCCGCGCGGCGCGACGGCGCGCGAGGACGCGGCCTTGGAAAAGGAGCTGCTGGCCGATCCGAAGGAAACCGCCGAACACCTGATGCTGCTCGATCTTGGACGCAACGACGTCGGCCGCGTCGCCGCCATCGGAACGGTCAAGGTGACCGACAGGTTCTTCGTCGAGCGTTTCAGCCAGGTCATGCACATCGTCTCCAACGTCGAGGGACGGCTGGACGCGCGCCACGACGCGCTCGACGCACTGATCGCGGGATTTCCCGCGGGTACGGTTTCCGGCGCGCCCAAGGTGCGCGCCATGCAGATCATCGACGAGCTCGAGCGCGACAAGCGCGGTCTTTATGCCGGCAGCGTCGGGTACTTTTCCGCCGCCGGCGACATGGATACCTGCATCGTTCTGCGCACGGCGCTCATCAAGGACGCGACGATGTATGTGCAGGCGGGCGCCGGCATCGTCGCCGATTCAGACCCCGCCAGCGAACAGGTGGAATGCATCAACAAGGCCAAAGCGCTGTTCCGCGCAGCCGAAGAGGCGCGGCGCTTCGCCAGCGCCGAGCGCGGCAAATCCTAGGGCCGGCAGTGTCGGGGCGAGCCCTGCTTGACCCGTGGCGAGCCCGCCTCTAGAGCATGTTGGCGAATAGAAGTGAGCTTTTTGGATAAGCTCTTGCGGAATTTCAATGTGTCCTGACGCCGTTGCGATTCCAGTCCGATCGATCTGCGCTACGACCCGCTGGCTGTAACAGGCGCGCCAATGATCGTCCTGATCGACAATTACGACAGCTTCTCCTTCAACCTCGTGCACTATTTCGGCGAGCTCGGCGCGCGCGTGCGCGTGCACCGCAATGACGCAATCACGGCGGCCGACGTCGTGGCCGCCGATCCCGACGCCATTGTCCTTTCGCCCGGACCAGGCACGCCCGATGACGCCGGCATTTGTCTCGACCTGCTGCGCCTCGCCTGCGCGACGATCCCGATTTTCGGCGTCTGCCTCGGGCACCAGGCCATCGGTCAGGTATTCGGCGGCAACGTGGTGCGCGCGCCCGCGCCGGTGCATGGTAAGACCTCCTCGGTCCGTCATTTCGGCGGCGGCGTGTTCCGCGGCATCAACGCGCCGTTCGAGGCGACGCGTTACCACTCCCTGGTGGTGCGGCGCGAAACGCTGCCGGCAAGCCTCGCCGTCAGCGCGGAGAGCGCGGACGGCCTGATCATGGGATTGCAGCATGCGACATTGCCGGTGCACGGGGTACAGTTCCATCCAGAGAGCATCGCCTCGGAACACGGCCACACGCTGCTGCGCAATTTCCTTGACCTCGCCGCCGAATGGAACTTGCGTGGCGGCCGCCGACCCGGCCCCGCCGGCGCGCGCGCGCCAACACGGTCCAACTAAGGCGCGATCATGATCGAACTCAAGGCACTCATCGGCAAGATCGCCACCGGCGCCACCCTCGCGCGTGAAGAAGCGGCGGCGGCCTTCGAGATGATGATGTCGGGCGAGGCAACGCCGTCGCAGATGGGCGCATTCCTTATGGCGCTGCGCCTGCGCGGCGAAACGGTCGAGGAGATTACCGGCGCGGTGACCGCCATGCGCGCCAAGATGCTGCGCGTCGAGGCGCCGCCCGACGCCATCGACGTGGTCGGGACCGGCGGCGCGCAGGCCGGCATCGGATTTATGTTCGCCCCGGCGCATCATCCCGCGACCAAGCACGTGGCGGCGACGCGGGTCGAGCTTGGCACGCGCACGATTTTCAACATGCTCGGGCCGCTGTCCAATCCGGCCGGCGTCAAGCGGCAGATGGTCGGCGTCTTTGCGCGGCAATGGGTTGAGCCGCTGGCGCATGTGCTCAAGAATCTGGGGTCGGAGCGCGCCTATGTCGTGCATGGCTCGGATGGCTTGGACGAGATCACCACCGTCGGCCCGACGCACGCCGCGGTTCTGGAAAATGGCGTTGTGCGCGTGATGGACATCGCGCCGGAGGAATTTGGTTTCAAGCGCAGCACGCCCGAAGCCCTGCGCGGCGGCGACGCGGCGACCAATGCCGCCGCGCTGCGCGCCGTCCTTCAAGGACAAAAAACGCCGCTGCGCGATGTCGCCATTCTCAATGCCGCCGCGGCGTTGGACGTCGCCGGCCGCGCCGACGGCATCGCCGGCGCCCTGCCGCTCGCGCAAAACGCGATCGATTCGGGCGCCGCGGCGCGCGCGCTTGAACGCCTCGTGGCCGTATCCAACGCGCCCGCATGAGCATCCTCGCGCAAATCGAGGCCTATAAGCGCGCGGAAATCGCCGCCGCAAAATCGGCATGCCCGGACCGCGCCATGCGATCCGCCGCGCGCGCCGCGCCCAAGCCACGCGGCTTTCTGCAGGCCATCGAGGGCAAGCTCGCCAGCGATGGACGTGCGTTGATTGCCGAGATCAAGAAGGCGAGCCC
>JACQAE010000034.1 GCA_016195095.1 Pseudomonadota bacterium | reverse complement strand
TGGCGTTTTATCCCGGCTGCGGACGCCTCAATGCCACGGCATGGAGCGCGCGAATCCCGACGCTCATTCTGATCGGCCGCGCCGATGACTGGACGCCGGCCGCGCCATGCGAGCAGATGGTGGCAGGCGCGCGCAAACGCAGCGCCGGCATATCAATCGTGGTCTATCCGCGCGCCTATCACGACTTCGACCATCCCCACCGGCCGCTGCAAACGCGCACCAACCATGCATTCTCTGCCGACGGCTCCGGCCGCGTGCGCACGGGAACCAATCCGGCGGCGCGCGCCGACGCGCTCATCCGCGTGCCAAATTGGCTGCGGCGCTAATGCATGATGTCATACGAAGTCCGCTTCGCACTTTTCGCCGTCACGCTCTGGCGGGCGCGGCGATCGCGCTGTGTCTTGCATCGACGCCGGCGGTGGCCGATGACCTGCTCAAAATCGCCGTTGGCCAGCGCGGGCGGTGGGATAGTTCCGTCGCCGAACTCGGAGCGAATGCCGGGATCTTTGCGCTGCACGGGCTGACGCTGCGAATTCTCCACACGTCCGGCGGCGGCGAGACGCAGCAGGCGGTGTTTTCCGGCAGCGTCGATATCGGCATCGGTCCCGGCACGCGCGCGATCCTCGGCGCCTATGCCGAGGCCGCTCCCGTGCGCATCATCGCCGGCGCGACAACCGGGGTGGCGGAATATTTTTTTGTCACGGCTGCTTCGGCCATCGGCAAGGACTTCGCCGGCATCGCGCCGGCCAACACCGTGGCATTTTCGACCAACGGCTCGGCAACACATGTCACCGCCCTGCATTTCAAGAAGACCTATGGATTTCGCTCGCGGCTCGTTGCGACCGGAAGCGTCCAGGCGACGTTCGCGGCGGTCATGGTGGGGAAAATCGATGTCGGTTATGCGACGCCCCCCTTCGGGCTCGACGCCGTCGGTCAGGGGAAAATCCGCATCATCGCCCTTGGCAACGACCTTACAAGCGTGCGCACGCAAACGATGCGCGTCATTATCGCCAACGCCAAGGATATGACGCGCCGTCGCACGGTCCATGAGCGATTCATCCGCGCCTATCGCGAGGTCATCGACTGGATGTATGCTGACGACGCCGCGCTCGACGCCTTCGCGCGCCACGCCAAGATCTCCATGCACATGGCGCGGCAGGTGCGCGACCGCTTCTATCCCAAGTCGATGTTGCAACTCGAGGACGTGGGTGGGATTGACGTGGCCATGCAAGATGCGTTGACCCTCAAGTACCTCCGGCAAGAGCTTAGCCAGCGCCAGCTCGATGAGCTCTTGCAACTGCCCGGCCATCGGTGACCAAGGCCTTGCTTGCCGCCAATGGCGTGGGCGCCATGCCGCTGCCGCAACCGCTGTAGACGCTGGGGAATCTTCTGCGGCGATCCGCTCCCCGCTTCGCGAAAAAATGCTCTATAGGAAGTAGATGCATACCCAGACGCCCCTGATCTCGACCATCGTCATTGCCTTGGTTCTTGCTTTCGCTTTTGGCGCGCTCGTGCATCGCGCACGCATTTCTCCGCTGGTCGGCTATCTCCTTGCCGGAATTTTTATCGGACAATTCGCGCCTGGTTTCGCCGCCGATCCGGGACTGGCCAAGGAGTTGGCTGAAATCGGCGTCATCCTCTTGATGTTCGGCGTTGGGCTGCATTTTTCCAGGCGCGATCTTTTTTCGGTTCGCGCCATCGCGATACCGGGAGCATTCGTCCAGATCGCTGTCGTGACATTGCTCGGCATGGGACTTGGCCGGCTCCTCGGCTGGACCCCGGCCGGCGGATTCGTTTTTGGCCTTGCCCTTTCGGTCGCCAGCACGGTCGTGGTGCTGCGCGTCTTGCAGGAGCGACGCCTTGTGGAGACCGAGCGCGGACGCATCGCCATTGGCTGGCTGATCGTCGAAGACATCATCATGGTGTTCACGCTCGTCCTGCTGCCGCCGCTGACCGGAATTCTCAATGGCGACGCACCCTGGAACATGTCGGCGCTCGCGGAGCCGTTGGCCACGACGTTTATCAAAATCGCCGGTTTCATCATCGCCATGTTCATCGTCGGCATCAGGGTCATTCCCTGGCTGCTGCACTATGTTGCCCATACCGGCTCGCGCGAGCTGTTCCGGCTGGCGGTTCTGGCGATCTCCCAGCTCGGCCTGCGCGCCGCCTCCGCATCGCTGCCCTTGCGCGACGCTTTCGCCGTCCTGTTTTTCGTCTCGGTCGGCATGCTATTCGATCCGGGGATCGTGCTGAAGGCACCCTTCTCGCTGATTGCGGTGATCATCATCATCGTCGCGTGCAAGGCGGGCATCGGCTTTGCCATCATGCGGGTATTCCGCTACCCGCAATCGACGTCGCTGATGGTCGCGGCGAGCCGTGCGCAGATTGGCGAATTCTCTTTTATCCTCGCTGCGCTCGGCGTGAGCCTTGGCATTCTGCCGCAGATGGGACGCGACCTTATTCTCGCGGGGGCGATATTCTCCATCCTGCTCAATCCGCTCCTTTACGCGGCGATCGACCAATTCTCCGATCAGTACGAACCTCAGCAGCCGGTCCGCAATTCCTCCGCGCAGGTCGCCGAGCCGCCAAGCCGCCACCCGATCGAAACAACGACACTACGCGACCACGTCGTGCTGGTCGGACACGGCCGCGTCGGGCGCACGATCAGCAAAGCCCTGTCGGCGAACGGAATTCCGTTTCTCGTCATCGAGGACGACGTGGATATCGCGGAGGCCCTGCGCGCGCGCGGTGTGCAAACGATCAACGGCAATGGCGCCGATCCCGAGGTCATGAACGCCGCGAACTTCGCGGCGGCGCGCTGCCTGCTGGTCGCCATTCCCGACGGTTTCGAGGGCGGCCAGGTCGTCGCGCAGGCGCGCGCGCTCAACGCGGCGCTGCCGATCATCGCGCGGGCGCATTCCGACGAGGAAGTGGCGCATCTCCAGCTGCACGGAGCGACAATGGTCGTCATGGGCGAGGAGGAAATCGCCAAGTCGATGCTCGCCGATATTGGCGCGCGCTTCTCCGACCTCGCGCATGCATCAAGCGAGGCACCGCGCGAGGCGCCGGCCGCCTGATCCGGGCGCCTGGTCAGTGGCCTAGGCCCGACATGGCGCGGGGAGGCGCGACGACTCGCTGCGCCGGCCACCGCCGGGTCACTGCAATCAAACCTGCGCCGTCGCGGCAATGAGCCAGTCGACGACCGCCTTGAGCGCGTGCGGTCGCGCCTGCCCGCGCGCGAGCGCGTCGTCAAAAACGCGAATTTGCTGCTCCGCGCTGGAACCGCGCGCGAGGATGGCGCGAGCATGCTCGATTTCCGGAACGCAATCGAGCGCCTGCGCATCGGCGCGGATGAGTTCCAGCAACCGCTCCAGCACCTCACGCGCGGGATCGACTTTCATTGCAACGTGATCGATGAAACCGGCCGCCGTGCCATAGCGCTGGGCTCGCCATTTGTTTTCTTCCGCGATCGCGCGCCCGACCGCGGCAAGTTCGGCATGCAGGCTGGTGTCGTGGACAAGATGGCGAACGAGGCAACGGAATATGGCGGCGACACAGATTGCGTCGTCCATGTGTGTGCAAGCGTCGGCGATGCGCAGCTCGATCGTTGGGTGGCGCATCGAGGGTCGGATGGCCCACCAGATGAAACTTTCGTCCTTGATCACGCCGGCGGTCACCAGCGTTTCCACGTAACGCCGGTATTCGATGGAAGAACAAAAATGTTCGGGGAGGCCGGTGCGCGGCAACTCGTCATAGGCGGTGAGACGATATCCAAGCAGCCCCGTCTGATGACCCTGCCAGAACGGCGAGGAGGCGCTGAGCGCCAGCAATAAAGGCAGGAAGGGCACGGTGCGATAAATCAGCTCGATGCGCGAATCTGGATCGGGAACCTCCACGTGCACGTGCATCCCGCAAACCATGTTGCGCCGCCCGAGCATCTGCAAATCGGCCATCACCTCGTCGTAGCGCAACTTCGGCGTCTGTCGCTGCTCCGGCCACACGGCGACCGGATGCGTTCCGGCCGCCATGATGCCAAGGCCGAACCGCCCAGCGACTTGGGACAATACGCCGCGGTAGCGCGCCAGATGCGCGCGCGCCTCGCCCAGACTGGTGCATGGCGGCGTGATGACCTCGATTTGCGACTGCAGCAATTCATTGGCGACGGTGCCGCCGAGTTCAAGCTGGCAAGAGCGAAAGAACATGCGCGACATGGTGCGGCGCACGTTTCCCGTGCGCAGCGTGGTGACAAAATATTCCTCCTCGATGCCAAATCGGAAATTGGACATGGCGAATTCCCAGCCGTAACAAATACGGCGCCCGCGTCATTCAGGTCATGTGACCGCCCGCAAAGACATAGCAACCGTGTCGGCGGCCAAGTTCGCGGCAGGTGGCGCCACGAGCGCCGCGCCCACCAGCCAACCCGAGCGCGAGGTCGCGCACGAGCGTCGCGTGCCGGCCTTGGCCGGCGGCAAGCCAGGCGAGTGGCCGCAATTGGCACCGCTCTAACCAGCGCAGCGGCGCGATTATCGTCAACATTTATGTTCGCGCGTCATCCCGCTGCAACTTGCGCCCGCCTGGTCCATTCCTGCTCTATCATGCCGACGCATATCGACGTGGCGGCATTGCGCCGCATCAAAGGTCAATCAAAGAGGCTGCCCTGGCCGCCGCGACGCGGCCGCCGCCCGGCCACCGTCGCCGCTCCGCGGGCCTGCGTTGGCGATCGCGCGCCGCCCCCCGTCGCAACGGCGCCAATGTGGCCATCGCCGAATTCGATATCGAGCGCCGCCCCGGCGCGGATTTCCGTCGCTGCGCGAACCGCGGCGCCACCCGGCCCGCGTACAATCGCAAATCCGCGCGCCAAAACGCCGCGATGCGAGAGCGCGGCGAGCAATGTCGCTGCCCGCTCGACGCGCGCCGCGCGCTGTGCCGCGTCAACGCGCATCGCGCGTACCGCGCGGGCGAACACGACGCGCACGCGCTCGCCGTGGTGCGCGATGAGCACGCGTCGCGATTGCAGGTTGGCGCGAAACGCCGCGGCCAGCCGCGACACAGCGCGGTCGAATCTCGCGCGCAGGCGCTCGACGCCATAGCCGAAAGACTGCGCCTTGCGCACCTGTAATACCTGCAGCCGCGTGCGCTCGCGCTCGACGCGCTGGCGCGGCAGCGTCGGCGCCAGCCGCGCCGCGACGCGCGAATAGGCCAGGTGGTGACTATGCGCGTTGGCACCGAGCGCGCGCGGCAGCCGCGCCTCGAGCGCATCGAGATACTGCCGCGACGCGCCAAGCAGGCCGTCGCGGTTCGGCAGCGCGCGCAGCATCGCGGCCAGATCCTTCTTGCGGGCGTCTTGTGCGCGCATCCAGGCTGCCACCAAGCGGCGCGCGCCGACATCGACCCGGCCAAGCAATTCCACGCGCACGGGGACGGCCATTTCCGCGGCCGCGCTTGGCGTCGGAGCGCGAATGTCGGCGGCGAAATCGATCAGCGTCACGTCGGTTTCATGCCCGACCGCGGAGATGAGCGGGATCATGCTGGCAGCCACGGCGCGTACGACGATTTCCTCGTTGAAGGACCATAGGTCCTCGAGCGATCCGCCGCCTCGCGCCACGATGATGAGATCTGGTCGACGAATCGGACCATCGTCGGGCAGCGCGTTGAAGCCGTGAATGGCCGCCGCGATCTCCTGCGCCGAACCCTCGCCCTGCACGCGCACGGGCCACACGATTACATGGCTTGGAAATCGATCGGCCAGGCGATGCAGGATGTCGCGAATAACCGCGCCGGTCGGCGAGGTCACGACGCCGATCACCCGTGGCAGCGACGGCAATAATTGCTTCCGTGCGGCGTCGAACAAGCCCTCGGCGGCGAGCTTGCGCTTTCTTTCCTCGAGCAATGCCATGAGGGCGCCGACGCCGGCCGGCTCGAGGCTGTCCACGACAATCTGATACTTCGACGACCCCGCGAACGTCGTCAGCTTGCCGGTCGCAACGACGTCCAGGCCCTCCTCCGGCTGCCAGCGCATGCGTCCAAAGATGCCCTTCCAGATCACCGCCTCAAGCACGGCTTTCTGGTCCTTGAGGCGAAAATAGACGTGGCCGGAGGATGATGGCCCCTTGTATCCCGACACCTCGCCGCGCACGCGCACATATCCATAGGCGTCCTCGACCGTCTTCCTGAGGGCGGCCGAGAGTTCGGAAACGGTCCATTCCGGGATATTCATGCGCGGTGGGCCTGGCTTGCGGTTAGGGGCGCGAACGGCGCCTCGGGCGCAATCGCCCGAAGGTAATCGTTGTGGCGCGCGAATCCGTGGAATCGGGCGAAGTTTAGCGAATGAGCTTGCCCGACTGGATCACCTGCTTCCAATGTGCCGATTCCGCGCTCAGAAACTTGGCGAAATCGTCGCTATTGGCGTAGGCGACCTGGACCGCCAGCGGCCTGACCCGCGCCTGCACGTCCGGCAACGCCATGATTGCGCCAATTTCCTTGCTCAGCCGCTGCACGATCGGCGCCGCAACGCCGGCTGGCGCGAACAGGCCCATGAATCCTTGAGAAATGCCATATCCCGGCACGCCGCCCTCGGCGACGGTCGGAATATTGGGAACCAGCGCGCTGCGCTGTGCATGAACCAACCCAAGCGCCAATACGCGTCCTGATTCAATGTGCGGGAAGGCCGACGTGAGATCGACGCTGGCCAGCGGAATCTGGCCGCCGAGGACGTCCGTCACCGCCGGCGCGCTGCCGCGATAAGGCACGTGCACCAGATTAGCGCCCGTCGCCAGGCGCAGCAGCTCCATCGCCAGGTGTTGGCTCGAATTAACGCCGGTCGATCCATAAGTCAGTCCGGCGGGCGATGCCTTCGCGCGCTCGATCAACTCGCGCACGCTCTTGGGGCCGGTCGCCGGGTTAGCGATGATGACAATGGGAATATCAATGAGTTTGGCGATGGGCGCGAGGTCGCGCAGCGGCTCGGCCAGCAAGGCGCCGGGGAAATGTGGATTGATCACCAGCGCGCCGGGCGCGCCGAGCCCCAGCGTATCGCCGTCGGGTGCAGATTTCGCGACCACCGACAGGCCAAGTGCACCGGCGGCACCGGCCTTGTTTTCGACGACAACGGTGCGCTCGAGCCGCTTGCCCAATTCCAACGCGACAACCCGCGCGATACCGTCGGCCGACCCACCGGGCGCGAAGGGGACGACAAACTGCATCGGCTTTTGCGACGGCTGCGCGAGTGCCGCGTTCGCGCACAGCGCCACCATCATTGCCAGGAAACGAGCACCTCGCATGGGAATCCTCCGTTGTTCCAATTCACGTTGAGAATAGAAGAGATCGCGCCTTGCGCGAACGCCCACCGGTGGCATGAATTCGCGATCTGGTCTAGAATCACGTTGGTGCAAAAGTGGCCGAACCGGCAACAGAGGGGTCCATGATTCGCAATCCGGCAGCCGAAACGAAGACGTTGTCACAACGCGCGGACGAGCTTGAAGAACACATGATGCACGAATTGGATTGCATCATCACCAAGTCCGTTTTGTTCAACATGGGCGACGGCAAGGTGGAGATCGAGAACGGGCCGGCCTTGCTGGCGCGCAATCCGGGAAAATTCATGCTCATGGGCGCCGACCCGAGGCTGCCGCGGATGCCGGAAAAGCCGACCTTGCTCGTTTATTTCCGCTGCCGTTTCGCGTCAACCGCGCACCTTCTGCAGAGCGCGACCCACGCGCTCAAAGCCGGCCTCGACGAGAAGATCGTGCTCGCCTGCCTGTTGCACGACATTGGCGTGGTCAGCTTCATCCGCGCCGACCATGGCTATTGGGGCGCGCAGATGATCGAACCCTATGTCGATGAGGAAGTGAGCTGGGCGGTGCGCGCGCACCAGGCGCTGCGCTTCTTTGCCGATGAATCGGTCGGCTACACCTACCCGGAGATCTACGTGAAATTCTTTGGGCCGCATTACCGGCCCGAGCCCTTCATCGTCGCGGAGTACGAGCGGGCGCGCAAGCACAAGTACTATATGAGCGCGCGCATGATCACCGTCAATGACGTGTATTCCTTCGACCCCAAGGCCAAGGTCGATATCAACGATTTTACCGACATCATCGGGCGGCACTTCCGCCAGCCCAAGGAAGGGCTTGGCCTCGACAACAGCCCCTCGTCGCACATGTGGCGCACGATCATGTGGCCGACGCGTTTTCTATAAGGTGGCCGGCCGCACCAACGTCGAGCAGGCCGCGGTCATGACGCCAGCGGCCGTTGCCACGCCGGCGGCCAGGCGTGAGATGCCAGTGCCAGGCGTGAGACGATGATCGGACAGCCATGAGAATTCTCCTGCTTGGTTCTGGCGGGCGCGAGCACGCCTTGGCTTGGAAGATCGTCGCCAGCCCGCTGTGCCGCAAGCTGTGGTGCGCGCCCGGCAACGCGGGCATCGCGCGCGAGGCGGAATGCGTCGCGTTGGACATTGCTGACACGGCGCAAGTCGTCGCGTTCTGCAAGTCCAACAATGTCGATTTCGTCGTCGTTGGGCCCGAGGCGCCGCTTGTCGCCGGCATTGTCGACGCGCTGGAGGCCGCACAAATCAAGACATTCGGGCCGACGCGGGCGGCGGCGCGGCTCGAAGCGTCGAAGGGCTTCACCAAGGATCTTTGCCGCGATCACCACATACCGACCGCCGCCTATGAGCGCTTTCGCGACGCCACGGCGGCGCGGCGCTACGTGCGCGACAGGGGCGCGCCGATCGTCGTCAAGGCCGACGGCCTTGCCGCCGGCAAGGGAGTCATGGTCGCGCCCACGCCCGACGAAGCCACCGCATTCATCGAGCGAGTGATGGAGAAAAAAGAATTCGGCGCGGCTGGCGATATGGTCTTGCTGGAAGAGGCCCTCGAGGGCCACGAGCTTTCTTACATCGTCCTCACCGACGGCCAGCACGTCCTGCCCATGGCTCCCACACAGGATCACAAACGCGCTCTCGACGGCGACCACGGCCCCAACACCGGTGGCATGGGCGCATTTTCAATCGACAGCTTGCTGCCGTCAGAGCTGGGAGCATCGATCCAACACTCCATCGTCCAGCCGACCATCGCAGGCCTGGCAAGCGAATCGCTCGCGTATCGCGGGTTTCTCTACTTCGGCCTGATGGTGACTGCAGAAGGGCCCAAGGTGCTCGAGTTCAACTGCCGCATGGGAGACCCCGAAGCCCAGGCCCTAGTGATGCGCATGGACTTTGACCTTGCGACAGCGCTGCTATCCGTTGCCGAAGGAAAGCTTGATCCCGTTGCAGCCAAGTGGAACCCCGCCGCCAGCGCGTGTGTGGTCATGGCCTCCGGCGGTTACCCTGGCGAATTCGCGGTTGGCAAGAAGATCGAGGGCCTGGCCCTTGACGGCGGGGAAGCCGAAGTCTTCCACGCGGGCACGAAGCGCGAAGACAGTATTTGCTACACATGTAGTGGTAGAGTTCTCGCCGTTGCCGCCGCTGGCCGCGATCTCTCCCAAGCCATGCGCCTGGCCTACGAAGCTGCCGCCAAGATCCGCTTTGAAGGTGTCCACTATCGCAAGGACATCGGCGCCAAGGCACTCGCTAGCCCGCAGGATGCAGGAGCCTAGCCCATGGCCTCCGTTCAGAAGCTTTTCATTTGCCCAGCTCCGGGGCATCCAGTTCGCGCCGTCAGCGAAGCAAAAGCCGTGCCCGACTGGGGCTTCGAGGGCTGCGCACACGCTCGCCGTGCCAGCAAGCGCCAGATACTCTTGATCGACGCTGAGACTCTCGCCGAAATGGACCTGCTTCCCGGTCAAGTGAAAGAGAACGTCTTGACCACCGGCTTGGACGTGCGTGCCTTGCAACGCGGCCAGCGGCTGCGCATTGGCGAAGCGCTGCTGGAAGTGACCATCCCGTGCACGCCTTGCAATATGTTTG
>JACQAE010000168.1 GCA_016195095.1 Pseudomonadota bacterium | reverse complement strand
TCAAGGACATGTCGCTGGCCGATTGGGGCCGCAAGGAAATTGCCATCGCCGAGACGGAAATGCCCGGGCTGATGGCGACGCGCGAGGAATACGGACCGAAAAAGGCGCTGCGCGGCGCTCGGATCGCGGGGTCGTTGCACATGACGATCCAGACGGCGGTTCTCATCGAGACGTTGCGCGCGCTGGGCGCGGAGGTTCGCTGGGCGTCGTGCAACATTTATTCGACGCAGGACCACGCCGCCGCCGCGGTCGCTGCCGCCGGAACGCCGGTTTTCGCGGTCAAGGGTGAAAACCTCACGGATTACTGGGACTACCAGCACCGCATTTTCGAGTGGTCGGACGGTGGCGCGCCCAACATGATTCTCGACGACGGCGGCGACGCGACATTGCTCATCCATCTTGGCATCGAAGCGCGCAAGAACCCCTCCGTGCTCGCCAAGCCGACCAACGAGGAAGAGGAAATCCTGTTCGCGTCGATCAAGAAGCGGCTCGCCAAACAACCCGACTGGTACGCCGAAGTTGGCAAGTCGGTCCGCGGCGTCACCGAGGAAACGACGACCGGCGTGCATCGGCTCTACGAGATGCAGAAAAAGGGCACGCTGCTATGGCCGGCGATCAACGTCAACGACTCGGTGACCAAATCGAAATTCGATAACCTTTATGGCTGCCGCGAGTCGCTGGTCGACGGCATCCGCCGCGGCACCGACGTGATGATGGCCGGCAAGGTCGCGATGGTCGCCGGCTTCGGCGATGTCGGCAAGGGCTCAGCCGCGTCGCTGCGCCAGGCCGGATGCCGCGTGCTCGTTTCCGAGATCGACCCGATCTGCGCGCTGCAGGCGGCGATGGAAGGCTATGAGGTCGTTACGATGGACGAGGCGTCGGCGCGCGCCGACATCTTCTGCACCGCCACCGGCAATGTCGACGTGATCACCATCGAGCACATGCGCAAGATGAAGCACCGCGCCATCGTCTGCAACATCGGCCATTTCGACAGCGAGATCCAGGTTGCCGGCCTCAAGAACCTGAAATGGCACAACATCAAGCCGCAGGTGGACGAAATCGAATTTCCCGATGGCAAGCGCGTCATCCTTTTGTCCGAGGGCCGCCCTACACGCTGCCCAAGCACCTCGACGAGAAGGTGGCGCGGCTGCATCTCGACAAAATCGGCGTGAAGCTCACCAAAATGACGCCAAAGCAGGCCGCCTATATCAATATCCCTGCGACGGGGCCCTATAAGTCCGATCAATACCGCTATTGAGCGAGAGAATGATGCCGTCCGAAAAGTGCGAAGTGGTTTTCGGACGTCATCATGCTCCAAGATGTTCCAAGCGATAAGAATCGATCACGTCTAGGCCCGGACAAGAAGCGGAACTGCCACGCTGATCGAATTGCAATGAATGGGGCATGGCGGCCGTTGCCCCGTGCCGGCCGTGCGACCGGCGCATTTTTTCCCCTGTGGACCAAGGCTCGCCGTCGGAAGCTCGCGACCGCCGCCGGCCGCGACCAATTGGTGCGTGGCGGAACGCCCTTCCGGTGGACGGCCGTCCGTTCGCCGCGCCTGCCCGCTTGCGCGCCAGTAAAGCGATGCTAGATTGCGGTCGGGCGGACAGGAACGGAAATGATGTGCCGCTGGATTGCCTATCGCGGGCCGCCGATCGCGCTCGAGAAATACGTCACGGCGCCAACGCATTCCCTCATCGTGCAGAGCCTCAAGGCGCTGGAATCGAGCGCCGCGACAAACGGCGATGGGTTTGGTCTCGGCTGGTACGATGATCAGCACCCCGAGCCCGGGCTTTACCGGGAGGTGCGCCCGGCCTGGTCCGATGAGAACCTGCGCCACCTGTGCCAACATATCCGTTCGCGGCTGTTTTTCGCGCATGTGCGCGCATCCACCGGTACGCCGACGACGCGTCCGAACTGCCACCCCTTCGGCCATGGTCGTTGGCTATTCATGCACAACGGACAGGTTGGAGACTGGACGCCGATTCGCCGCGCCGTCGAGGCAATGATACCGGACGCCTTTTACGCCTCGCGCGCGGGAACGACGGATTCGGAAGCGGTCTTCCTTGCCATCCTTGGCGCCGGGGGCGACGAGGATCCGGTTGGCGCGACCGCGCGCACCTTGGCGCGGCTCAGCGACATCGTCACCGCGAGCAAGACCCGCGAACCGCTGCGCTTTACCGCCGCCCTCTCCGACGGCCGCGATCTCTATGCCTTCCGCTACGCCAACAATGATTTCGCCAATACCCTCTACTACCGCGAGGCGGGAGAGAGCCTGCTCGTCGTTTCCGAGCCGCTTGACGGCGAGCGGTCATTTTGGCGGGCGGTGCCGCCGAGCCATGTCGTCATTGCGCGCGCTGGCCGGCCGGTCGTGGTCGAGCCGTTTCTCGCGGACCGTCGCGCCGCGGCCGAATAGACAAGATCCGCGCGTCGCGGCCTACAGTTCCACCCACTTGTCGCCGACCTTGAGGCGGTGGCGCACGAGGCCGGGCTTGAGCGAGGCTTCGACGAAGCAGCCCTTCTCCGCCGCCGCGACGAGCCGCCGCCTGTCCGCTTCCGAGGCGCTGTCGCCGAGATCAATGTCCATCGTGAAGCCGATAGGGGCGCTCTCATAGGGCGCCGAACCGCGCTGCTCGGCGCGCCAGTGACAGCGCGTATTGACGTGAAATTCGCTCACCGCGATCCCCAGGCGCTTGGCGAAGGCGCGCAACTGGGTCATCACGCAGGCGTTAAGCGCGGCGGCGAAATAGGCGAGCGGATAGGGCGCCGTCCCGTCACCACCATGCACGCCGCCTTCGTCGGTCGCCAGTTCGACGCTGACGGCGTGGGTGCCGCGCAGGTGCACCTTCATATCGTTGCGGAATTTCGCCTTGTTGGTGCCCTCCACGTCAAAGATCACGTCAAATCGGGACAACGCACCCGTATCGCTCATGGATTGATTTCCTCCCGTTGGCCTCGGCCAGATGTCGGCGGCCAGGCTGTTTGCGTAGGCATAGCGCGTTTCTTGCCGCGTGCACACGGCCGCTCGCGCTTGCCCGCATGCACACCACCGCGACGATTACCGCTGCGTCACGGGCAATGCCACTTCGCCCGACGACGCGCCCAGCATCCGCTTGCCGCGTCTCGACCCTGATGCTATCCCGCCTGCCATGACGACGATGCCTATCGGCAATATCCGAAATTTCTCGATTGTTGCGCATATCGACCATGGCAAGTCGACGCTGGCGGATCGGCTCATTCAGCTGACCGGCGGGCTGTCGGAGCGCGAGATGGTCGAGCAGGTGCTCGATTCCATGGATATCGAGCGCGAGCGCGGCATCACCATCAAGGCACAGACCGTGCGGCTGGCCTACCGGGCGCGCGACGGCAAGGATTACGTCCTCAACCTGATCGACACTCCCGGTCACGTCGATTTCGCCTATGAGGTCAACCGCAGCCTGGCGGCCTGCGAAGGATCGTTGCTCATCGTCGACGCCAGCCAAGGTGTGGAGGCGCAGACCCTGGCCAATGTCTACCAGGCGCTCGACAGCGGTCACGAGGTCGTGCCGGTGCTCAACAAAGTCGATCTGCCGGCCGCCGAGCCCGACAATGTGCGCCAGCAGATCGAGGACGTGATCGGCCTCGACGCTTCCGACGCGATCCTCATTTCGGCGAAAACCGGCCTCAATGTCGAGGAGGTGCTCGAAGCGATCGTCACCCGCCTGCCGCCGCCGCAAGGCGATCGCAGCGCCCCGCTCAAGGCGCTGTTGGTGGATAGCTGGTACGACACCTATCTCGGCGTCGTCGTGCTCGTGCGCGTCGTTGACGGTACGCTCATCAAGGGTCAGCGCATTCGCATGATCGGCACCGGCGCGGCGCATGACATCGACCGTGTTGGCGTGTTCACGCCGAAAATGCTCGTGGTCGGGGAGCTTGGGCCGGGCGAGATCGGCTTCATCACCGGCTCGATCAAGGAAGTGGCCGACACCCGCGTCGGCGATACGATCACCGACGACCGCAAGCCGACGGAAAAACCGCTGCCGGGATTTCGCCCGGCGATCCCGGTCGTCTTTTGCGGGCTGTTCCCCGTCGACGCCGCGCAGTTCGAGGATCTGCGCGCCGCCATGGGGAGGCTTCGCCTCAACGACGCGAGCTTTACCTACGAGATGGAGACAAGCGCCGCGCTCGGCTTTGGATTCCGCTGCGGCTTTCTCGGGCTGCTGCATCTCGAGATCATCCAGGAACGCCTCGAGCGCGAATTCAACCTCGACCTCATCGCCACCGCGCCGTCGGTCATCTACAAGATCAAGCTGCGCGACGGGTCGGTTCTCGACATCCACAACCCGGTCGACATGCCGGATGTCATGAAGGTCGCCGAAATTCACGAGCCGTGGATTCGCGCGACCGTGCTCACGCCCGACGATTATCTCGGCAGCGTCCTCAAGCTCTGCCAGGACCGGCGCGGCGTGCAGGTGGAATTGACCTATGTCGGCAACCGCGCCCTGGTCAAATACGATCTGCCGCTCAACGAGGTGGTGTTCGACTTCTACGACCGGCTCAAATCGGTGTCGAAGGGCT
>JACQAE010000167.1 GCA_016195095.1 Pseudomonadota bacterium | reverse complement strand
TATCGACCGGGAAATCACCAATGCCGGCTATGCGCTGCTCTTGGCGCTGATTCTCGCGGCGTTGATGAGCATCGGCTTCGCGCGGGCCATTTCCGGCCCGTTGAAACTGCTCACGATCGGCGCGGAGGCGGCGCGTCATTCGTCGCGCCACGCGCTGCCGCGGGTACGCGGCTATCGCGAGGTCGCCTCGCTTGCCGAATCGCTCAACGCGCTCCTCAACGATCGCCGGCAGCGCGAGGAGGCGCTCAGCTTGGCGCGCGCGGAAGCCGAACGCGCGGAACGCGAGGCGAACACGGCGCACGCGCGCCTGCGCGACGCCATCGAAGCCGTTCCGGCTGGCGTCGTGCTGTTCGACAACGAGGACCGCTATGTCCTCTGGAACAGCCGTTACGAGGAACTCTACTCGGAATCGCGCAACATGCTGCGGCCGGGGCTGCGATTCGAGGACCGGCTGCGTGCCGCCATCGCGCTCGGCCAATACCCGCTAGCGATCGGGCGCGAGGAGGAATGGCTGGCGCAGCGCCTCGCCAACCATCATCGTGACAGCAGCGACCACGAGCAGCGCTTGCCTGGCGACCGGTGGGTGAAAATCGAGGAACGGCGCACGCGCGACGGGCGCATCGGAATCCGCACCGATATCACCGAGCTCAAACGCCGCGAGGCCTCGTTCCGCCTCCTGTTCGACAGCAATCCCCTGCCGATGTGGGTCATCGACCTTGAATCGCTGCGCTTCATCGCCGTGAACAGCGCCGCGATCGCGCATTACGGTTATCGCGAGGAGCAATTCCTGGCAATGACGGTCGACCAATTGTGGCCCGCCGACGATCGCGCCGCCACGCGTCTGGCGGCCACGCGCGATCTGTCGTCAAACGCCGGCCGCGGCGGCAGGCACGTCACCGCCGACGGCACCGAAATCCATGTTCAGATCTTCTCCCGCGCCCTCACCTATGCGCAGCGCCCGGCCAAGATCGCCGCCATCATCGACGTCACCGAACGCCGGCGGGCGGAAGCGCGCATCACCCACATGGCGCATCATGACGAATTGACCGGCCTCGCCAACCGCACGCTATTTCGCGAGCGCCTCGAAGAGGCGTTGGCGCGCGCCAGGCGCAGCGGCGACGGGCTGGCGGTGCATTGCATCGATCTCGATAATTTCAAGACCGTCAACGACACGCTCGGCCATCCCATCGGCGATGTGCTGCTGCGCATGGTGGCGGAGCGGCTGCTGCAATGCATTCGCGAAACCGACACGGTCGCGCGGCTTGGCGGCGACGAGTTTGCCGTGATCCAGGATGGCATCGGCGATCCGCAAGCCGCCGGCAACCTGGCACAGCGGCTGATCGACGCGATGTCCGATCCGTTCGCGATCGAAGGACACGAGGTCGCCGCTTCATCGAGCATTGGCATCGCGACCGCCATCCGTGGCGAGGAGGACGCCGACCTGTTGCTGCGGAACGCCGACATGGCGCTCTACCGCGCCAAGTCCGCCGGCCGCCGCACGTTCTGCTTCTTCGAACCGGAGATGGATGCGCATCTCCAGGCTCGCCGCAAGATGGAGCTCGACCTGCGCACGGCGTTGGCAAGACAGGAATTCGAGGTGCATTACCAGCCGATCATCGATCTGGCCAGCAACAGGCTCGATGGGTTCGAAGCGCTGCTGCGCTGGAATCATCCGCAACGCGGACCGGTATCGCCGGCGCAATTCATCCCCATCGCGGAAGAGGCCGGCCTGATCGTATCGATCGGAGAATGGGTGCTGCGGCAAGCCTGCAACGAGGCGATGACCTGGCCGGACGACACGGCCATCGCGGTCAACCTTTCGCCGGTGCAGTTCATGAGCGGCAATATCGTCCAGGCGGTGATAACGGCGCTTGCCGTGTCGGGACTGCCGGCCGGGCGGCTCGAGCTTGAAATTACCGAAAGCGTGCTGTTCGAGGACAATGACGTCAATCTCGCCACCCTGCACCGCCTGCGCCTACTCGGCGTGCGCGTCGCGCTTGACGATTTCGGCACCGGCTATTCCTCATTGAGCGTGCTGCGCCGTTTCCCGTTCGACAAGATCAAGATCGACCGTTCCTTTGTCGGCGAACTCGCGCATAACCCCGACTGCCTGGCGATATCGCAAGGCATTATCGCGCTGGCCTCGGGTCTTGGCATGAAGACCACCGCCGAAGGCGTTGAAACGCGCGACCAGGCCGATATCCTGCGCGCCGGCGGCTGCGACAGCGCCCAGGGCTATCTCTATGGCGCGGCCCGGCCGGGGTGCGATTCGCGCGCCTTCATCGCCTCTTCGCGCATGGCGGCGCAAAGCGCGGCGTAAAGTCCGATCCACGGCGATCGAAACGATTCCGCGCATCGCCGCGAGCCGCGCCAGGGCGTCAATTGCCGCCGTCGAGCAGGCGACGCGCGATGACCTGCGCCTGGATTTCAGCCGCGCCCTCGAAAATCGAAAGAATGCGGGCGTCGCACAGAACGCGCGAGACCGGGAATTCGAGCGCGAAGCCATTGCCGCCATGCACCTGCACGGCGTTGTCGGCGGCGGCCCAGGCGACGCGCGCGGCCAGGAGTTTGGCCATGCCGGCCTCGAGATCGCAGCGCCTGCCCTTGTCCTTCTCGCGCGCGGCAAAATAGGTGATCTGGCGCGCGATCATGATTTCGGCGGCCATCATGGCGATCTTGTCGCTCACGCGCGGGAATTCGATGATCTTGCGGCCGAATTGGCCGCGCGCCTGCGCGTAGGTCAGCGCCAGTTCCATGGCCGCCTGCGCCACGCCGATGGCGCGCGCCGCGGTCTGGATACGCGCCGATTCGAACGTTTGCATCAATTGCTTGAAGCCGAGGCCCTCGACGCCGCCGAGCAGATTGTCGACGCCGACCTCGAAGCCGTCGAACGCGATCTCGTATTCCTTCATGCCGCGATAACCGATGACCTCGATCTCGCTGCCCGCGATCCCCGGTGTCACGAACGGTTCGGCGTCGCTGCCGCGCTGCTTTGGCGCCAGCAGCATCGATAGCCCCTGATAGCCGGGCTCCTTGGGATTCGTGCGCACGAGCAGTGTCATGAGATCGGCGCGCACCGGATGCGTGATCCAGGTCTTATTGCCAAAGACCCTGTAGACCTGACCGCTGCGCACCGCGCGCGTCTTGAGCGCGGCAATATCGGAGCCGCAATCCGGCTCGGTGAACACCGCCGTTGGAATGACCTCGCCCGAGGCGATGCGCGGCAGCCAGTGGCGCTTTTGCTCCTCGGTGCCGCTGCTGAGAATAAGCTCGGCGGCGATCTCGCAGCGCGTTCCGAGCGAGCCCACGCCGATATAGCCGCGCGAGAGCTCCTCCGACACCACGCACATCGCCTCCTTGCCGAGCCCGAGGCCGCCATGCTCCTCCGGGATCGTCAGGCTGAAGACACCAAGCTCGGCCATGTGCGCGATGGTCGCCATCGGAATATAACCGTTGGCCAGATGCCAGCCCTGCGCATGCGGCATGACCTCGCTGTCGGCGAACTTGCGCATTTCCTCGCGTATCGATTCGAGCGTCTCGTCGAGCCCGTTGTCGCCGATCGTCATGTCGCCGCCTTGGCGCATGAGCTCGACCAGCCGGCCGCGATTGGCTGCCGTATTGCCGGAGGCGATCGACATCTCGACCGCGGGCGTGAGCCGGCGCGCGACGTCGGCGGCGCCGAGCCCAAGATCGGCGGGCCGCACGACCTCGCCCTGGCTCATCGCGATGCCGCCGATGAGCTGTGCGAGGAATTCGCCCAACCCGATGCGCACCAGCAGATCCTCGGTTTCGCCCAGCCTTCCGGCTTCGCTCATGCGCGCGACATAGGCGCGAATCTGGCGGATCGCCTCGACATAGGTGGCAAACCACGCCAGCCCGTGGGCGGCACGCTGCTCGCGATCGACGAGGCGGCCGACGGTGCGGCCGTCGACGCTGACGCGCTCGCGCACCTTGGCAATCGCGTCGGCGAGCAGCGCTTCGGCGGCAGCAGCCGCATCGCGCGTCAATCCAAGGAGATTGCGTCCCGGTTCGCTGCGGGATTGGGCGAGCATTGCGTACTCCTGGCGCGATCGCGACCCCGGTTGGCGGAATCCATCCCGAACACTATGCGTGCAGTGCACAAAATCAACCGCAACTTGCGACCATTCCGGCCACGTCAGTCCCATAACGGGTTGCAATATTGAAAAATACACGCATCGAGAAGGTATTTCTTAACCTGAAAGCGCTTTCCTCTAGGTCGGTTTGCTTCCCTTGGGTGAGCTGACGCCAGTCGTCGGCGCCAATATCTGGTGGGTATACAATGGACAATAACGTGGCGTCCGTGCGGACGCAGCGCCCGCGCCTGCGCAATGTTCCCATTCGCGTGCGCCTCGTGGGCATCGCGCTCGTTCCAGTATTCGGGTTTCTCGCCGTTGGCCTCGCCTATGTCGGCGGCGCAGCCGAAATCGACCGGGTCGCGCAATCGGCCGCCGGCGCCAATGCGCTCGCCGATTCGGCGCGCGACCTGCGCGATGCGCTGACGGCGCTTCGCACCCATGCGCGCGAGTTTGTCAATCGCCCGAGCGCGCGCGAGAGCGACGCCTTCGCGGCCGACGGCGCGCGCGGCCTGGCGGTGCTCGATCGCATTGTCGCCGCCGTCCCCACGGCCCAGCGCGGCGAGATCGGGCTGGCGGGCGAGAATTTGCGCAAGCTGCAACTGGACTTCACCGGCCTCGTCGCCGAACAGCGCCAGCTTGGATTTAGCGCCGCCGACGGCGCCCGCGGCAAGCTCGCGCAAGCCGCCCGCGCGATTACGCAAATCATCACCGAGGACATGGAGTGGATGGAGGAAAAATATTCCAAGGCGCTGCTGTTGTCGTTGCATGTCATGCGCCGCTACGAGACCGAATTCATGCTCGGGCGCGAGGCGGCGGTGCGCGACAAGTTTTTCGCCGAATACGAGAACTTCAAGAAGACCTTCGCGCAGGTTGTAGCCGCCGACATCATGAAGCAGCAATTGCTCGACCAGGTGAAATCCTATGCCGACACATTCCAGGGTTGGGTCACGTCCGCCGCCAAGGTGACGACGACGCTCGCTCTCGTCGAGCGCGAGGCGGCGGCGCTGCTGCCGACCGCCGAGGTGATCCTGCGCCGCGCGCGCGAGCACGAGGCGGCGGCGGCGACGACGCTGACGTGGTCGCAGCAGCGCACCAAGCTCATCATCGGCGGCGTCGGCGTCGGCGTCGTCCTCATCGGCATCGCGGTGAGCCTGCTCATCGGCCGCGGCATCACGCGCACGCTGTCGGGACTTGCCGAAGCCATGCGCCAGCTTGCCGAGGGCAATACCACCATCATCGTCCCGCAGGTCGCGGCCGGCACGGAAGTCGGGTCGATGGCGCGCGCCGTGCTGGTGTTTCGCGACAATGCCATCGAACGCGCGCGCCTTGCCGGCGAGCAGGTCGAAGCCGGCCGCGCCCAGGCCGAGCGCGCGCGCGGCATTGAAGCAACGATCGTGCGCTTCGAGGCGTCGGTCGAGGCGGCGCTGGCCAAGCTGCGCGACGCCGGCAGCCGATTGGAGAGCACCTCGGCGCGGCTCAACCAGGCCGCCGACGCGGTGTCGAGCGACGCCCAGGTCGCCGAGCAGCGGGTTGGCGAGGCATCCGACGATGTCGGCGCCATCGCCGACGCCGTTGGGCAATTATCCGCCTCGGTCGCCCAGGTCGCGAGCCAGGCCACGTCATCCACCGAAGTCGCCGGCCGCGCCGTCGCCGGCGCGCGCGGCGCGAGCGAAACCATGTCGCAGCTCGGCACGGCATCGACCCGCATCGGCGAGGTCATCGGCCTCATCCAGGCGGTCGCCGGCCAGACCAATCTCCTCGCTCTCAACGCCACCATCGAGGCCGCGCGCGCCGGCGCCGCCGGCAGGGGCTTTGCGGTGGTCGCCGCGGAGGTGAAGTCACTCGCCGGCCAGACCGCGCAGGCAACCGAGGAAATCGCCGCACAGATCGGCGCGATCCAATCGACGACCGCCGACGCGACCGAGGCGATCGAGCAGGTGCGCGGCATCATCGAGGAAATGGCAAGGTGCGCGGCGGCGGCGGCGGCGGCCGTGGACGAGCAGGACGCCGCCATCAAGCGCATCTCGCAGGGTGTCGATCGCGCCTCGGGCGAGGCGCGTGCCGGCGCCGCGGCCATGACGCGGGTCTCCGCCACCAGCGGGCAGGCGCGATCGACCGCGGCGGAAGTGCGCATGTTGGCGGATTCGCTGGCAACGGAATCCGAAAGCCTGGAAAGCGAAGTCCGCCGGTTCCTCAAGGACGTGCGCGCCGCCTAGAG
>JACQAE010000052.1 GCA_016195095.1 Pseudomonadota bacterium | reverse complement strand
GAGCTATCGCGTCGAGAACACCCGCGAGGGCCAGGTTCTCGACTATGACAAGCTGACCCTGACGCTCGAAACCAATGGCGCGATCAGCCCCGAGGACGCGCTCGCCTTTTCGGCGCGCATCCTGCAGGATCAGCTCAACGTCTTCGTCAATTTCGAGGAACCGCGCAAGGAAGTCGCGGTCGAATCGATTCCCGACCTCGCCTTCAACCCGGCGTTTCTTAAGAAGGTCGACGAATTGGAATTGTCGGTTCGCTCGGCCAATTGTCTCAAGAACGACAATATCGTCTATATCGGCGACCTGGTGCAGAAGACGGAAGCGGAAATGCTGCGCACGCCAAATTTCGGACGCAAGTCGCTCAACGAGATTAAGGAAGTTCTCGCGCAGATGGGCCTGCACCTGGGCATGGAAGTGCCCGGCTGGCCGCCGGAGAACATCGAGGATCTCGCCAAGCGTTTCGAGGACCACTATTAGAGCATGATCCCGAAAAGTGGGAACCGCTTTTCGGAAAAATTCATGCGCGAACAAGGGTTAGAGCCGTCGCACGATTCAACCTGAAGCGATAAGGTTCCAAGCCCGCGTCGCCCGTGCGCGACTGCGGGTCAAATCGAGGAAATGCCCGATGCGTCACGGCAATGCCCATCGCAAGCTCGGCCGCAAGAGCCAGCACCGCCGCGCCATGTTCGCCAACATGGCGGCCGCGTTGGTCAAGCATGAGCAGGTCATCACCACCTTGCCGAAGGCCAAGGAACTGCGCCCGGTGATCGAGAAATTGGTCACGCTCGCCAAGCGCGGCGACCTGCACGCGCGCCGGCGCGCACTCTCGGAGATGCGCGATATCGCGATGGTGCGCAAGCTCTTCGACGTCATCGGGCCGCGCTACCGGGAGCGCAAGGGTGGGTATACGCGGGTGATCAAGGCTGGCTTCCGCTTCGGCGATTCCGCGCCGGTCGGGGTGATCGAGTTCGTCGATCGCGATGTCGAGGCGCGCGGCAAGGATTCCGGTCCGGTGGCGGCCAAGCAGGCGGCGGACGAGACCGCCGCCGCCTGATGTCGTGCGCACAGGCGCGGCGGCGCGCGAGGGTCGCCGCGGACCAAATGTGACGTCGGCGTTTGCGAGGCGTCGTGCGAAGCGCGGACGCGATGGCGTGCCAACCCATGGAAATTCGGCATGATCGCGCGCGGCACGGCTTGTGATTTCTCGCGGGCCGGACCGATAGCGCGTTGTCGCGTGTCCAGATCGGTTGCCGCTCGAGGCGCAACGCGCGCGCACTGAGGAAACGCGGAGGCACGATGCTCAGGATGTCAACGGCCGCTCTGTTCGCCATGCTCGCGACCGCCGGCGGCGCGCAAACGCCGGCCGAGCGCGGCGCCTATCTCGTCAATTCCATTCTCACGTGCCAGAATTGTCATACGCCCAAAGGGCCGGGCGGCGTGCCCGTTTTCGCGCGCGACCTGTCGGGCGGGCTAAGCTGGGACGAGCCGCCGTTCAAGGTGACCGCGTCGAACATCACGCCCGACCCGCAGAGCGGGATCGGAAAATGGAGCGACGCCGAGATCAAGACGGCGTTGCGCAAGGGTGTGCGGCCGAACGGAATTGCGCTCGCCGCGGTCATGCCGTTCGACTTCTACGAGATCCTCACGCCGCGCGACCTTGACGCGATCGTGGCGCATTTGCGCACGGTCAAGCCGATCAGCAGCCAGGTGCCCGATCCCATCTACCGCATGTCGGTGCCGCGCAATATCCCGCCTGGCGCCGAGAAGCCGATGGCCGAGAGCGATATGGCCGACAAGGTGAAAAAGGGATTTTATCTGGTCACGATCGGGCATTGCATGGAATGCCACACGCCGATGGTGAAGGGTCGCCGCGACTTCCGCGCCGACCTCGGCAAGGGCGGCTTCGAATTCAAGGGGCCGTGGGGCGTGTCGGTGTCGCGCAACATCACGTCGCATCGCGAAAAGGGGATCGGCGCGTGGAGCGACGCCGAGATCAAACGCGCCATCACCCAGGGCCTGCGCAAGGACGGCACTCAGCTCAAGCCGCCGATGGGCTTTGCGCTCTACGCCAAGATGACGGCGGACGACCTCGACGCGGTGGTCGCCTACTTGCGCACCGTTCCCGCTCGGGAATGACTTCGGCGCCCCAACATGGCGGCCGACGCGCCGCGTCGACGGCGGCCGCGAACCGGCGCTTGCCTCGGTTCGATTGGTGGCCATTCGGTGGCGGGTGCCACTTCAAAAGCCGCCGCGCGGCCGCTATATCTCGCCTGGCCATACGGGAGCAGCCATCCATGGGACCGATTGCGCGCCGCCTGGCGTTGACGGCGCTTTTCGCCGCGTTCGCCGTCTATGCCGGTTCCGCCTGGGCGCAGGAGCCTCGGGTACTCCCGCCCTCGGCGGGAGAGTTGCGGCTGTCCTATGCGCCGGTGGTCAAACGCGTCACGCCGGCGGTGGTGAACGTCTACGCCGCCAAGATCGTGGCCAACCGCAATCCGCTGCTCGACGATCCGTTCTTCCGCCGGTTTTTCGGCGTTCCGGGTGGCGGTCCACAGCGCGAGCAGGTGCAGCGCTCGCTCGGATCTGGCGTGCTCGTTGACGCGGCCGGGTTCGTGGTGACCAACAACCACGTCATCGAGGGCGCCGATCAGGTCAAGATCGCGCTCGCCGACCGCCGCGAATTCGAGGCGACGGTGGTGCTCAAGGACAGCCGCTCTGACCTCGCGGTGCTGCGCGTCAAGGACGCCAGCGAACGGTTCCCGGCCATCGAACTTGGCGATTCCGACACGCTCCTGGTCGGCGACGTCGTGCTTGCCATCGGCAATCCGTTTGGCGTCGGGCAGACGGTGACGCATGGCATCGTCTCGGCGGTGGCGCGCACCCAGGTTGGCATCACCGACTACCAGTTCTTCATCCAGACGGACGCGGCCATCAATCCGGGCAATTCCGGCGGCGCGCTGGTCGATCTCGCTGGGCGTCTCGTCGGCGTGCCGACGGCGATCTTCTCGCGCTCAGGCGGCTCGCAGGGGATCGGCTTTGCCATCCCGGTCAACATGGTGCGCGTTGTCGTGGCCTCGGCCAAGAGCG
>JACQAE010000165.1 GCA_016195095.1 Pseudomonadota bacterium | reverse complement strand
TTCGCCTTTGTCCTTGGCCTTGCGCACGCGTTCGTTGAAGGCCTCCACGCCGCGCACGCCGAGCTTGGACATCTTGCGGTAGCGCTCTTCCATCTCGCGCACCGCCCATTTGAGCGCCACCACCGCCTTCTTCGGATCGGTGACGACGGGGGTGAGCAAATGCGGGATGCCGTCATAGACGGAAAGTTCGAGCATCTTGGGGTCGACCATGATCAGCCGGCACTGGTCGGGCGTGAGCCGGTAGACGAGGCTCAGGATCATGGTGTTGATGGCAACCGACTTGCCCGACCCGGTGGTGCCGGCGATGAGCAAATGCGGCATGCGCGCCAGATCGACGATCACCGCCTCGCCGCCGATGGTCTTACCCAGGCACAGCGGCAGCTTGGCGGCGGAGTTATTGTAATCCTCGCTCGCCAGCAATTCGCGCAGCAGCACCTTCTCGCGCGTCGCGTTGGGCAGTTCGACGCCGATCGCGTTGCGGCCGGACACGACGGCGACGCGCGCGGAGAGCGCGCTCATGGAACGCGCGATGTCGTCGGCGAGGCCGATCACGCGCGAGGACTTAATGCCCGGCGCCGGCTCCAACTCGTAAAGCGTGACGACCGGCCCCGGCCGCGCGTTGATGATCTCGCCGCGCACGCCAAAGTCCTGCAATACACTTTCGAGCGCGACGGCGTTTTCCTGGATCGCCTCGAGGCTTGGGGCGGAGCGGTCGCTGGCGCGCGGGGCGGTGAGCAGGTTCAACGCCGGCAGCGCGTAGCCGTCCGCGGATTTGCGTGTCGCCGCGCGTGCGGGTCGCAGGGGTTTCCTTGCTTTGGGTGCGACCGCGATGTCGGCGGCGTCGTCATCGATATCGACAAGATCGGCGTCCGCGTCGGTCGCGGCGCCACCGGCGTGCAGATCGAATGTCGGCGCAACGCGGCGGGTGGAGAGAGGTATTTCATTTGGCCGTGGGCGGCGCGCGGCAAACCAGCCAGCCAGGAAGCGCAGCATGCGCGCCTTGAGACTGAGCACGGCATGGATGAGCCAGCCAATGGATATCGACGCGCTTTCATCGCCGTCCGCGGCATCGGCGCGAGCCGGTTCGGAGCGCCTTTCGGCGGCGATGCCGGGTAACTTGAAACCAAAGCCGCTCGCCACCGCCAGCGCCGCCACGGCGGCGACGCCGAGAACGAAGGCGAGGGACCAGCGATTGACGCCATTGAGCGCGCCGCCGAGCACCGCCGCCGGCAGGCGCAGAAGCGCGTCGCCGACGACGCCGCCAAGCCCGGTCGGCAGCGGCCATTTCGCCGATTTCGGAAGGCAGGAGGCAAAGCCCGCCGCCAACGCGGTGGCGACGAACCAGATCATCACCCTTATGCCATGCCGGTCGAGCCCGCGATGGCCGAACAATCGCCAGCCCCAAAACGTCAGCGGCAGGATGAGGGCGATGGCCGCCAGCCCGAAAAGCTGCATGAGCAGGTCGGCCACGATGGCGCCAGGGTAGCCGAGCAGGTTGCGCGGCGGCGCGCCGGTGGCGTGGCTGAGGCTTGGATCGCCGACCGACCAGCTTGCCAGCGCCAACGCCACGACGCCCGTCAGCACGATCAGCGCAAAGCCAGTCGCCTCGAAAAGGCGCCGGCGCATGGCGCCGACGAATTCCTCGGGCAGCAAATCCTTGGCGTGGAGGCCGTGACGCAACACTGGAATGCGCCCTCCGTTCAGCCGAGCACGGCGACCAGGCGATGCAACGCCTCGGCCGTCGTCTCCTTGTCATGCACCATGGCGACGCGTAGGTAATCGGCGCCCGGATTGGACCCATCGGCCTGCTCGCGGGCGATGTAGCGTCCGGGCAGCACGCGCACGCCTGCCTGGCGCCACAATGCCAGCGTCGCCGCCTCGCTACCGCCATGCGCGGAAACGTCGAGCCAGAGAAAAAACCCGCCGGCGGGCCGGCGATAGCCGTAGCGATCGCCGACGATCTGGTCGGCGAGGTCGAATTTCTGCCGGTAGAGGGCGCGGTTATCGGCGACGTGGGCCTCGTCGCCATAGGCGGCGATGGCGACTTCCTGCGCCGGTATCGGCACCTGCGGCGCGGCGACCGCGCGCAGCTCGAGGAGCGGCCGCAGGAAACGCCGGTCGCCGGCGACAAAACCGACGCGCATTCCCGGCAGGCTCGAGCGCTTGGAAAGCGAGTGAAAGGCCGCGACATGCGCGAAGTCCGGCGCCGCCGCTTCGAGTATCCCGGCCGGCGCGTCGCCGGCATGAATTTCGCAATAACACTCGTCGGCAATGACCAGAAATCCGTAGCGGCGCGCCAGCGCCACGAGCCGCGCCAGATAGGCGGCGCTTGCCACGGCGCCCTGCGGGTTGGCGGGCGAGGCGATGAAGAACGCGACGCTGCGCGCGAGCAGGGGCTCGCTCAGGCAATCGAGGTCGGGCAGAAAGCCGGTGGCGGCGGTTGCGGGCAGGTAGACCGGCTCGCAATCGGCCGCGATCGCACCCGCCGCATAGACGGCGTAGAACGGGTTGGGGATGAGCATCGCCGGCCGGCCGATACGCGGTGCGACCCATCGTCGCGCGGCGATGGCGGAGAAAAACAGCCCCTCGCGCGTGCCCGCGAGCACCAGAACCTCGCTCGCCGGATCGACCGCGCGCGGCAGCCCATAGCGCATGGTCAGCCAGGCGGCGGCGGCGGCGCGGAAGCGCTCGGTGCCGGCATTGGGCGGATAGCGGCCGAAATCGCCCACATGCCGCGCCAGCACGGGGCCGACAAAGGCGGGAACCGGGTGTTGCGGTTCGCCGACGGCGAGGTTGATCGCCGGTTGGCCCGGCGTCACGTCGGCGAGCAGCTCGGTCAGCCGCACGAAAGGCGAGCGCGAATCGACCGCGCGGCCGCCGGCATTCGGGTGCTCACGTTCGGCAGGCATCATGGACATGGACAACAACAATGCAACAATGACGGCGGCTCGGCCCGCCACCATAGCCGCGACGAGGTTAAGGGGCGATTAACCATCGTGGCCGCTCCGGCGACGGAATAGGGCAACGCAGGGTTGATGCCGGGCCTTGGCGAGGAAAAGGGGCCTGCGCGTGCGTTGATATTGGATCACGACGGATTTGCATCGCGCCGATGCAAGATCGTGAACGTGACCGATTCCGGGCGCTTGGAGCATGATGTCGTTCGAAAATCGCCGCGCACTTTTCGACATCATGTTCTAGGATGCCCAGCCGCAAAAAGCGCCCGGCAGGGTCGCCAATTTGAGAGCGAAAGAGGGAAAGCACGATGGTAACGATCAAGGAAAAGGCGACGGTCACCCAGCGTATTCACGCCGATTGCCCAACGCATTCGCGCACCGAGGTTTCGGTACGCGACGTGCGCAGCGTGATCGACGAGCCCAAGGAGCGCGACGGCACCAACATGGGTCCCACGCCGACCGAAACGCTCGTGGCCTCGCTGGTGGCGTGCACCAACGTCATCGGCAACAAATGCGCGCACAAGCATGGCGTCAAGATTAAGGCCATGTCGATCGACGCCGAAGCCACGTTCGACCGCCGTGGCGCGACGTTGGTGGAAGAGATCGAGGTACCGTTTCCGAATATCAAGCTCACCATCAATGTCACCACCGACGCCAGCGCCGCCGACATCGAGAAGGTGAAGGCCGACCTGCACCGCTACTGCCCGATTGCCAAGGTGGTGCGTGCCTCGGGAACCCGCGTCGAGGAAATCTGGAACGTCACGCGCGGCTGAAAATCATCGACCCGATAAGTGGAAACCACTTTTCGGGTGATTGCGTGCGCGAACAATTGAGTGGGCGCTTGAGGCTCATTCGATCGCAAAGAATCAGGCAGAAAAGTCGGCGCGCGAAACGCGCAAGGCCCCAGCGTGAGCCGGGGCCTTGCGTCGGCTTGGGCGCTGCCGGGTTGCGCCCCAACCGAAAGACTACATGTTGTAGGCGCGCTCGCCGTGATCGGTGAGGTCGAGGCCTTCGCGCTCCTGATCGGACGCGACCCGCAGGCCGACGATCATATCCACGACCTTGTAGATGATCAGCGAGCCCACGCCGGACCAGACTAGGGTGAGCAGCACGGCTTTTGCCTGCGCGATCATTTGCGTCACCAGGCTGTAATCGGCGATCTTGCCGGTGGCGTATTCCATGACGCCGGTGCCGCCGAGCGAGGGATTGACCAGAATGCCGGTCGCCAGCGCGCCCAGAATTCCGCCGATGCAATGCACGCCGAACACGTCGAGCGCGTCGTCATAACCGAGTGCGTTCTTGATCGTGGCGCAGAAGAACAGGCACACCACGCCGGCGGCGAGCCCGAGGACGATGGCGCCCATCGGCCCTGAATATCCCGAAGCCGGCGTCACGGCGACGAGACCGGCGACGCAGCCCGACAGCGCGCCAAGGAGCGAGGCCTTGCCCTTGAGCATCCACTCCGCGAACATCCACGACAGCGCGGCGGCGGCGGTGGCGACGAAGGTATTGATCATCGCCAAGGCGGCGGTGCCGTTGGCTTCGAGGTTCGACCCGGCGTTGAAGCCGAACCAGCCGACCCACAGCAACGACGCGCCGATCATGGTGGCGATCAGCGAGTGGGGAGGCATCAATTCACGGCCATAGCCGATGCGCTTTCCGATCACGATGGCGCCAACCAGGCCGGCGATGCCGGCGTTGATATGCACGACGGTGCCGCCGGCGAAATCGATCGCGCCCCACTGGAACACGAGCCCGGAATCGGCGTTGAGCACGTCGAGCTTGGCTTGCGCGGCGGTCTTGGCGACGCCGTCGGCGGCGGCGGCAAGCGCCTTGGCGGCGGCGTCAATGGCGTCGGGGCCAGCCCAGTACCAGACCATATGCGCGATCGGAAAATAGACGAGCGTCACCCACAAAGGAATGAACAGGGCGACGGCCGCGAACCGCATGCGCTCGGCGAAGGCGCCGACAATGAGCGCCGGTGTTATGGCGGCGAAGGTCATCTGAAAGCAGATATAGACAAGCTCGGAAATATTGACCCCGACGGAGAACGTCGCCGCCTTGGAATCGGGCGTGACGCCGGCGAGGAAGATTTTCTCGAAGCCGCCGATGAGCGAGGAGCCGCCGGTGAATGTCAGGCTGTAGCCATAGATGACCCAAATGAGCACCACCACGCAGACCGTATAGAAGACATGCGCCAGCACCGACAACGCGTTCTTGGGCCGCACCAGGCCGCCATAGAACAATGCGAGCCCCGGTACCGTCATCAGCAGCACCAGCACCGTCGATACCAGCATCCACGTGTTGTCGCCCTTGTTGATGACCGGCTCCTGCGCATAGGCGCTGGAAAGCGCGCTCGCCGCCAGCATGCACAATGCAAGGCCGGCCGTGGCGGCGCGGGAAGTGAACGTCGATCTCATCGTCAAACTCCTATCGGCAAGCTGATGAACGGCGTGTGCGGAACGGCTGGATTGCACCCTGGCTTGGCGCGCGCCGGCATTTCCTGATGGTCGCGTCGCAGGTAGCGGGCCTGCGCCACCCGGCCATGTTCTAGAGCGCGGCATCGTCGGTCTCGCCGGTGCGGATGCGCACGGCCGACTCGATGCCGAGCACGAAAACCTTGCCGTCGCCGATCTGTCCGGTCTTGGCTGCCTTGGTTATGGCGCCGACGACCTTGTCCGTCTCGCTCGAGGCGACCGCTACCTCGATCTTGAGCTTCGGCAGAAAGCTCACGGCATATTCCGCGCCGCGATAGATTTCGGTGTGCCCTTTCTGGCGCCCGTAACCCTTGACTTCGGTAACGGTCATTCCGTGCACCCCGATCGCGGTCAGCGCATCGCGCACCTCGTCGAGCTTGAAAGGTTTGATGATGGCCATGACAATTTTCATGAAAATCCGCTCTCCGCTTTTGCCCCGCTCGGTCGCGCTATCAGGCGATATGGGCGCTGCTTTCGTTTGGAAACGCCAATGTCCCCTGCGGTCGGCGCGCGGGCGCCGATGAAACCAGTTGCCGCTATTGCCGAACGCGCGCCCGCAGCGCGTCTTTGCCGCTGCCGCGCGGCCCTGTCGCGCGCCCCATGCGCCCGCAAGTATCGTCTCCGCGGTGCTGCCAATCAAACCGCGTGCCAACCGCGCCGGACGCGGACAACACCTTGTAAAGATTTGATATTCAAATCATGCGCCGGGCCGCCATGCGATCGCCGCGCGCCCGGCCGGCTGCAAAATACGTTCGCTGCCCAAATATTAGTCAGTTACTGGCGCACCAGCGAGCACGCTCGCCGGCGGCGACGGCTGGTCGGCCAGGGGGACGCGTCGGACGATCCCGGTCAGGCGTGAACGGATTCGCCGTGCTGAGTTATATCGAGGCCCTGTTGCTCCATTTCCGCGGCCACGCGCAGCGGCACGAACAGGTCGATGAGCTTGAGCAGCACATAGGTGACGCCGCCGCACCAGGCGATGGTGACGCCGATGCCAAAGAGCTGGATCAGCACTTGATTGCCGTTGCCCTCCAGGAGGCCCGCGGTCTCGCCCACGGCCGCCACGGCAAAGACGCCGCATAGCAGCGTTCCGGTGATGCCGCCGACGCCATGCACGCCGAACACGTCGAGCGAATCGTCATAGCCGAAGCGGCGCTTGAGCGCAGTGCAGGCAAAATAGCACATGGCACCGGCGGCGATGCCGATCAGCAGCCCATGCATGGGCAAGACAAAGCCCGACGCCGGCGTGATCGTGCCGAGGCCGGCCACGGCGCCGGAAATCATGCCGAGGACGGAAGGCTTCTTGCGGCCCCACCATTCCAGCGCCATCCAGGTCAAGGCGCCGGCGCAGGCCGCGATATGGGTGACAACGATGGCCAAGGCGGCGCGCGAACCGGCGGTGAGCGCCGAGCCACCATTGAAGCCGAACCAGCCGACCCAGAGAAGGCCGGTGCCGATGACGGCCATCGATAGGTCATAGGGCGCGAGATTGTCGGTTCCGTAGCCGCGGCGCTTGCCGATCACCAGCGCCGCGACCAGGCCGCCAATGCCGGCATTGATATGCACCACCGTGCCGCCGGCGAAATCGAGCAGGCCCGCGGCGCCGAGAAATCCGCCGCCCCAGACCCAGTGCGCGATCGGCACATAGACCAGCAGCAGCCACCCGATCGAAAAACACACGAAGGCCGAGAAGCGCATGCGGTCGGCGACCGACCCAGCCACGAGCGCGACCGTGATGATCGCGAACGTCATCTGGTAGATCATGAACAGGCTTTCCGGGATCGTCTTGGCGAGCGCGCTGATCGCGTTCATGTCCATCCCGCGCAGGAATGCGCGGTCGAGCGAGCCGATGAACGGCGCGTCGCCGGTAAACGCCAGGCTATAGCCGAACGTCACCCATAGGATACTGACGATCGCGGTGGCGACCAGGCTCTGCGCCATGGTGGCGAGGACGTTCTTCTTGCGCACCATGCCGCAATAGAACAGGGCAAGGCCGGGAATGGTCATCATCAGCACGATCGTGGTGGCGACCATCATCCAGGCGGTGTCGGCCGCGTTGATGCCGGGCGGTGGCGCCGCCTGTTGCGCCATGAGCGGCGCGGCCTGGAGCAAAAGGACGCAGGCCGTAGCGGCACCACGCGCCAGTCCTTGGCACGGCGACAGCAGTCTCATGAACGCCCCCTTGGTCGAGCAAATCACTTGCGCGGTTACAGCGCGTCGGTATCGGTTTCGCCGGTGCGGATGCGCACGGCGTGACCGACCTCGGTAACGAAAATTTTGCCGTCGCCGATCTGGCCGGTACGTGCGGCGTTGGTAATCGCCTCAACGACTTTGTCCGCGCGATCGCTCGGCACCGCGACCTCGATACGCAGCTTGGGCAGGAAGTTCACCGCATATTCGGCGCCGCGATAAATTTCGGTATGCCCCTTCTGGCGCCCATAGCCCTTGACCTCGCTCACGGTCATGCCGCTGACGCCGAGCTTGGAGAGCGCTTCGCGCACCTCATCGAGCTTGAACGGTTTGATAATCGCGATCACGAGCTTCATCGGGACGGGTCCATGAAATTGGCGGCTGGCGCCGCGGGTCGGGGAGCGAAGGGGCGCAATGCGGGCACGCTGTCACCTGCAAGCGTGAGAATTCCGCCAATCAGGATATCCGCATTGTTATGGAAAATTAAGCGGGACCGGCAGGGTTTCGCACGACTTTCCCCAGCCGGCGCGCGGGTGCGGCGGCCATTTGCGCGCGCGTCAGCGGTCCGGCCGGCGCTCGCGCAATAGACCCTCCTGCGCCACCGAGGCGACCAGTGTGCCATCGCTGGTAAAGATCAGCCCGCGCGCGAAGCCGCGCGACCCTGACAGGTTGGGACTATCCTGCGTATAGAGCAGCCACTCGTCGGCGCGGAACGGGCGATGGAACCACAAGGCATGGTCGAGGCTCGCGGCCATGATCGACTTTTCAAACACGGTGCGGCCATGCGCGATGAGCGCGGAATCGAGCAAGGTCATGTCGGAGGCATAGGCAAGGACGCATTGGTGAATCGCCGGTTCGTCGGGCAGCGGCGCGGTCGCGCGTATCCAGACGTTGAACTGCGCGTTGGCGACCTTGCGGCCGAGATAGCGCTCGTATTCGACGGGCCGCAACTCGATCGGGCGCTCGCGCTCGAAGTAGCGGCGCACCGGGTCGGGCATCAGCGGCATCACGTTTTGCTGGATGTCGCGCTCGTTGGGAAGTTCATCGGGGGAAGGCACGCGCGGCATCTCGGCCTGGTGCGTCATCCCCGTCTCGCTGCCATGGAAGGAGACGGACATGACGAAAATCGGCTGTCCATGCTGCACCGCCTTGACCCGGCGCGTGGTGAAGCTCTTGCCGTCGCGGATACGCTCGACGTCATAGACGATGGGCACCTTCGGATCGCCGGCAAGAAGGAAATAGGCATGCAGCGAATGCGGCGGTCGCGTGGAAAGGTCGTCGAGCGTGTGGCAGGCGGCGACCAGCGCTTGCCCGATGACCTGCCCGCCGAACACCCGCTGCCATCCCGATTGCGGCGAGCGGCCACGGAACAGGTTGACCTCCAGCGGTTCGAGGTCGAGCAATTGAAGCAGGTCTTGGACGGCGGCGGACATGGTCGTTCCGGCTTGGCGGTTCCGGTGGGGCGCGCTATGACGCGCCGTTGCGCAACGATGTCAAGCTGCGCGGGTATCCCAGAAACACAAGGCCGCCGCGCGCGGCGCGGCGGCCCGGGCAGGCAGGTGTCGGCAGCGCGCCTACCGCTTGGCGCAAACCAGCCGGACCCGCGCCTGGTCGCCGGCGCATTGCGCACCATTATCGCCGGCGACGCTCGCCTGCTGGCCGCCGACGCACATTGCGCTGACCATGATTTCGCCGCCGTCGCAGGCGGCGCCGGCGCCCGGCGCCAGGAGCACGCGCAGGGTCATGCCCGGCTCACCCTTTTCGCCGCGCGCGCCCGGTGCGCCGGCTTCGCCGCGTGGTCCCGCCGGACCCTGCGCGCCGCGTTCACCTTGCGCGCCTTGCGGACCGGCCGGCCCAGCCGATCCCGTGGGTCCCGAGGATCCCGTTTCGCCGCGCGGTCCGACGTCACCCTTCGGTCCGGCCTCGCCTTTTTCACCGCGCGCGCCGGCTTGACCTTGCGCGCCTTGCTGGCCCACGGGACCCGAGCAGCCCGCCAATGCGAGCGCCGCGGCGAGCGTCAAAATACTGATGGTGGTGCGCAATATGGCCTCCCCTGTTTTTGTCGTCCGAACACACGGCTCCAATTGCGAAAAATATCGGTTTCGCTACGTGTAGAATGCCCGCTGGCGGCGCCCGCGCCACGATGAGCGCGACAAAAGCGAGCACCACGGGGGTGGCGGCGTCACGGACGTGCGATCTACTGATCGCGGGCGGTGGATTTGCCGGTCTCGCGCTCGCCATCGCCCTGCGGCAGGGACTTGGCGCGGGCTTTGACGTCGTCGTCGCCGACCCTGGATTTTCACGCCCAGCCGGTGGCGACATCCGCGCCTCCGCCATTGCCGCCGCCGCGCGGCGCTTGTTGGAGGCGACCGGCGTGTGGCCGCGCGTCGCCGAAGGCGCGCAGCCGATTCTTGACATGGTGGTCACCGATTCCCGCCTGCCCGACGCGGTGCGGCCGGTGTTTCTCAACTTCGGCGGCGACGTCGCGCCGGGCGAGCCGTTCGCGCATATGGTGGAGAACCAGGGCTTGACGCAGGCATTGCTGGCGCAGGCGCGCGAAAATGGCGTCGTGCTGGCCGCGACGGCCGTCGTTGATTTCAACCTCGGCGGCGCGCGGCTCACCGCGCGCTGCGCCGACGCAACGTCATTCGCCGCGCGGTTGCTGGTCGGAGCCGACGGCGCGCGCTCGCGCCTGCGCGAGATGGCCGGCATCGAATCGTTTGGCTGGGACTACGGCCAATCCGCGATCGTGACCATTGTCGGGCATGAGCGCGACCACCTTGGCCGCGCCGAGGAGCATTTCCTGCCGGCGGGACCGTTCGCGACGCTGCCACTCATGGGCCGGCGATCGGCCATCGTGTGGACGGAGGAAACCCGTGAGGCCGAGCGCATCATGGCGCTGGCGCAAGATGCGTTCGCCGTCGAGCTTGAACGGCGGTTTGGGCGCCAGCTCGGCGATTTGAGCGTTGACGGCCCGCGCCGCGTGCACGGGCTCGGCTTCTCGGTCGCGCGCCACTTTGTCGCCGACCGCCTGGCGCTGGTCGGCGACGCGGCGCACATGATTCATCCGATCGCCGGGCAGGGGCTCAACATGGGCCTGCGCGACATCGCCGCGCTCGCCGAGGCGATCGCCGATGCCGCCCGGCTCGGCCTCGATTGCGGCGGCGCCGATGTGCTCGATCGCTACCAGCGCTGGCGCCGCTTCGACACCATGGCGATGGGTGTGGCAACCGATAGCCTCAACCGGCTGTTCTCCAACCGCTCCGACGTGCTGCGCCTGGTGCGCGATATCGGCCTCGGTGTCGTCGATCGCTTGCCGGGACTCAAGCAGTTGTTCATGCGCGAGGCGGCCGGCCTGACTGGCGCGGCGCCGAAACTGTTGCGCGGTGAGGCTTTGTAGGACCGGTGCCGGACGCATGATCTGATTGGCAACGGTTGCGGCTTTCCGGGATCGCGATTCCGCGTTGGATCAAGCCGGCGCCTGACCGCTTACTGCAACGGGATGCTGCCGATGTGGCGGTGGAAGGCCGGCCGCTGGGAGATCTCGCCATACCAGCGCTCGAAATTCGCCAGTTTCGGGCGCTCGGGGACGAGCTGGCGATAGCGGTAGGACATGACAGCGGCGGGAATATCGCCATAGGAGAACGCGTCGCCGGCGAGGTAGCGGGTCTTGCCGAGTTGCGCGTCAAGCATCGCCGCGGCCTCGGTCGTCTTGATCTTGCCGGCCTCGATCGCCTGGTGGTCGCGCTTTTCCGCCGGCGTGCGGATCAACCCCCAGAATACCGGGGTGATGACCACGCCCATGACCGACGTTTGCCAGTCCATCCATTGGTCGGCCAGCGCGCGCGCGCGCAGGTCGGCGGGCTCGAGCGCTCGCGCGCGATGCTTGGCCGCGAGATAGCGCAAGATGGCATTGGATTCCCACAGCACAAATCCGTCATCTTCTTCAAGCGTCGGCACGAGCCCGTTCGGGTTCATGGCGAGATAGGCCGGCTCCCTATTGCGGCCGAACGCGCCGCCAACATCGATGCGCTCATGCGGCAGGTCAAGTTCGCCAATCGCCCACATGACCTTCTGCACGTTGGACGAGGTCGTGCGCCCCCAGATTTTCAGCATTGAGTCACTCCACTTGCGCCCATTGCGCAATAAATATCGTACCAATCGGAACGACGGCAGCGTTCAAGCACGTCGATCGAACGATGATTTCGCGTGGAAAACCGGCGACATTTCTCGCGGGGACCACCCTTCGTGCCCGCGCCGGCGGATCGGAAAAGTCTAGTCGAGGCGGCGCGCCTCGTCGGGTAGCATGATCGGGATGCCGTCGCGAATCGGATAGGCGAGCTTGGCCGAGCGCGAAATAAGTTCCTGTTTTTCTGCGTCATACTCGAGCGGCCCCTTGGTGACCGGGCAAACAAGGATTTCCAGCAGCTTGGGGTCGACGGCGGCGGCGGGGCGATCTGTAAGCGCGTTCATGGTTCTCCCGAGCCTGTCCAATCGGCACGTGGGCCGTGCGATTTACCGGCGTCGCGCCGCATTGTTTCGCGGTGCGACGGTTACTGCAAGGGTGATTCACCCGATGTCTGCGCCTTCGCGAGTTCGATCTCGGTGACCGCGATGAGAATTTGCGCGCGCGTCTTGAGGTCCGGCGCCTCGAGCAAGGCCTGCTTTTCCGCCGATCCATAAGGCGACATCATGGCGAGCGCGTTCACCAGCGCCTCGTTGGGCGCGGCCTCGATGCCCTGCCAGTCGGTCTTGAGATTGTTGGCCTTGAGGAAATCGGTCAGCGCCTTGAGCAGCGCCTCGCGATCAACTTCCTCCTCGCCCTTGCGCGCGATGAAGTCATTGGCGAATGGCGCATAGGTCACGCGGCACTGCCGGTAGGCGGTGGACACGGTGAGCTCCTCCTCGATGCGATAGCGCGCGATGCCGGTGAGGTGCAGGAGATAGCGGTTGTCGTCGGTTTCCGCGATTTGCGTCATGCGCCCGACGCATCCGATGCGGTAAAGCGCGGGCTGCGCCGCCGTGCCGGGATGCGCCGCGTCCGGCTGGATCATGCCGATCAGGCGATGCCCGTCGCGCAGCGAATCGTCGACCATCGCGAGATAGCGCGGTTCGAAAATATTGAGCGGCAATTGCCCGCGCGGCAGCAGCAGCGCGCCGGGCAGGGGAAACACCGGAATGATTCCCGGCAGATCGGCAGGTCCGCGATAGACGGCGTTTATCGGCATGGCCGATCTCCCGTTTCGCCTGGTGCAATCACGGCGGATTCACCCGTGGCCGCGCCGATCCGTCACGCAAACAGAATCGACGACAGGCGTTTGCGTCCGCTGATTGTCGCCTCGTCGGTCGGCCCCCATGCCTCGAACAATTGCACGAGCTGCCGGCGCGCGCCGTCGTCGTTCCACTTGCGATCGCGGCGCACGATTTCGATGAGATGGTCGAGCGCGTCCTGGCGCCGGCCTTCGGCATTGAGCGCGAGCGCCAGATCGAAGCGCGCCTGGTGGTCGAGCGTATTGAGGGCGAGCTTGCCTTCCAGCTCGGCGGTCGAGCCAAGCGATTTCGACTGTTCCGCGAGATCGAGCGCGGCGCGCGCGGCGGCGACGGCCGAATCGTTGCGCTTGGCGTCGGGCACCATCGCCAGCGTCTGCCGCGCTTGATCAAGCGCGCCGGTCTCCACGTGGCAGCGCGCGAGCCCGCCTATCGCTGCAAGGTTGGCATTATCCTCGGCCAGGATCTGCGCGTAGATTTCGGCGGCGCCGGCGGCGTCGCCCCCGGCCAAGGCGGTATCGGCGACCTTGAGCAGATCCTCGTCGGCGCTGCCGATCTTCTCCTTCGTCAGCCGCTCGAGAAAGGCCATGACCTGCGATTCCGGCAGCGCGCCCATGAACCCGTCGGCGGGCTGTCCATTGACGAAGGCGATCACCGCCGGGATCGACTGGATGCCCATCTGGCCGGGGATCACGGGATGCTCGTCGATGTTCATCTTGACCAGCTTGACCTTGCCCTTGGCGGATTTGACCACCTTTTCCAGGATCGGCGTGAGCTGCTTGCAGGGTCCGCACCAGGGCGCCCAGAAATCGACGAGCACGGGCTGACGGCGTGATTCCTCGATGACGTCCTTGACGAAAGCCTGCGTGGTCGTGTCCTTGATAACGGTGTCGGCTGCCGGGGCCGTGCCTGCGATATTGGAAAGCATTGCGGTCAATCCCTAAGCCCCGCGCGGGGCCCTCCATTGCTGATATCTCCTGATTAGATGGCTATATCAGGCACGATTGCAATCGCAACCTGCGCGCGGCCGGTCATGGCGCGCCCGCCGCCACGACGCGCGGCGCATGCCCGACGGCGGCGAGGAATTTCAGCAAATCGGCGCTGGCGATCGAGGTGGTCATGGTATTGACCAGGGGGTGGCAATTGATCACCGCCTGGCGCATCAGGGCGTCGTCAAGCACGACCGTCACGCGTCTGGCATGGTCGTTGATGGCGCCGAACGGCGTGACCGCGCCGGGCTCCACGCCGAGGACTTCGCGCAGGAGGTCGGCGGCGCCGAACGAGAAGCGGCGCGCGCCCAGGCGTCGATGCAACGTTTTGAGATCGATCGCGGCGCTTTCCTCGGCTACCACGAGAAATAGCGCGTCTTTGCGGTCAATGAGAAAAAGATTCTTGGTATGCGCGCCGGCGATCGTTCCACGCAACGCGCGCGATTGCGCGACGGTGAACAGCGGCGCATGCGCCACCGTGGCGTGCGCGATGCCGCTGCGGTCGAGCAAGGCGAAGAGATCCTGCGGCGTTGTGGACATTTGACAAAGCGGGGCGTCGATCGCTGGTGAATTTAGTGCACGCGGCCGCACCCGATCGCGACCAATTGACGCCGCGTCCGGGCCGGACGCGGCATTCGGGTCGGGATCGCGCGCGAAACCGCCATTTCGTCGCAACCAGTTGTATGAGCGGAAATTTGCTTTCGCAACCGACGCCGCCTTGGCAAATCGCGTGGCTCCAGTTGGATGCGGCGGTACGGCGACCTGGGCCGGCGCGTCCAAGTGGCGCAACCCGCTGTTGCAAAGTCTTAAGCGTTTTGGCATAGCATGGTTACGACGGCAGGGTGCCGTCCTGCCCAACATGGATGCGGGTGTAGCTCAGGGGTAGAGCACGACCTTGCCAAGGTCGGGGTCGAGGGTTCGAATCCCTTCGCCCGCTCCAAAAAATTCCCAAATTCCGGCAACGGAATCTTGATGACGCGCGGAACGCGCATCGTTCCGTTACCGACAAATCGAAATATACGGACGCCTGGTTGAGTGCGGGTCGGTCCCGCGATCTCTGCGCAACCTGGAGCAATTTGCCGCGCAGCGGGGACCGGTTCGCCCCGCGACATGCGGCGAGGCTGGCGACGCCACCGTCAAACGCGATCGGTCGGCGGTCTCTCGCCAATTGACGCGGCGGCGCGCCCACGGTTCATGGCTGCGCCAAGAGGCCCACGCCCACGCCAATAAGAACGACGCCGGCCCAGGCGCGCGGTGACACGCGTTCGCCGAGAAAAATCCAAGCGCCAATCACCAGCAGAACCGGGCTCAGTCCCTCAAACGGAAAGATTTGGCTGAGATCCCAGCTTCGTAACAGTCCGAGCCAAAGGAAAAACCACAAGCTGAGCAGGCCGGTGCCGATCGCGAAATTCGACGCAATTATCAGCCAACGCCGTGGAACGTGGTGCGTCGCATTCATCGCGTGCTTGAGCAACAGATTTCCGATGACCAGAAAAAATTGACACAGGATGCCGATGCTGATGGCCAATAGCGTCACAGCTTTTCCTCCGCGTTGGCCGAGGACGCGGCAACGAGGAGCGTGCCAATAAGCACAAGGAGGATTCCCATTCCTCGGCGAATTGAAATCGTCTCATGCAGGAACAACCACGCGGAGACCGGCACCAAAATGTGCACGATGCTCGACAAGGCATAGGCCTGGGTGAGCGGCATGTGGCGCAGAACGTGCAACCAAATGACGAAACTAAGAACGTAAAAAACCACGCCGATCCAGGTCGCGATCGAGGAAAGCGCGGCGAAGTTGATGACAGCCACCGCGTCGATCTCGCCGAGATCCGCGGTCGCTCCCGTTTTCATGAAGACTTCCGCCGCGGAAATCAGTATGGCGCTGATGCCAAGCTGGAAATAGGGACTAAGGATTGCGCGCATGGCCCGCGCGTTCCTTATGGATCACCCCGAAGCTCATGGTAGTTGGGAAATCGCGCCAGATTCTTGTCATAGTGGGTGGGTTCCAGCCACGGCAGCACCAATTGCATGACCGCATTGATCGCGGGCGACGTGTGCCGCGCGTAGAGATCGAGCGGGTTGAGCTGGCACCGCAAATGCAATTTTGGATCGTAATTGAGCCCGTTGCTGCGATACCGCTTATAACCATTGGCCATCGCCCAGGTGACGATATCGCGAAAGGTGTAATGATAAAGGTGGAGATCGAGGGCGACCGAATAATCGAGACCGATATATTCGTCGTGGATCGTATCGCCGTGGACCATGCAGATGCTAAACGCGATGACGCGCCCTTCCTGGCGCCAGATGAAGAAACGCGTTTTGTCGGGCATCCGGCGCCCAAGTTCGCAAAGAAACGCCGGTGTCAATTTCTCGAAGTGAAAATTCGATCGATCATAAACCTGAAGATAGAGGGGATAGACGTCCTCGACATTCGCGGACAGATCGTTGACGACCGTCAATTCGATCGGCGCCGCCCGCTCGGCCGCCTTGAACTTGCGCCGCAGGTTCTTTCGCGTTGCACGGCTTAAGGCGGTTTCCATGTAGTCGGAAAAACTGGAATATTCGATGTTGAGGTCGGTCATGGGCAGGCTGGGCAGGCGAATGAACCCTTGTTGACGCAGGCAATCGAGCGCGCGCCGGTATTGCGCGGAAAATTCCTTGAGGACGATCAGGCCGGCATGGTGGGCTCGCGCCTGTTCAACGAGCACGTGGGCAAGTTGCGGCGCCGCGAAATCCTGTGAAAAAAGGTCGCCGTCCAGCCGTCCTTCGCCCGCCATGCATCCGAGCACGAGCGTACGCATGTACATGAAGCGCGGCCACAGGCGCCGGACAACGCCGACCGCCGACTTGATGGTAGCGCCGACGCCCTCGATAAGATTGCGATCAAGGATGAAATAGGGTTGAACCGCGCGCGCGGTTCCCATGCGGTCGATGACGCGGATATATCGATGAACGATTTCCGAATGCAGCGTGTCTTCAACGATCTCGTAGTAGCGACGGTCTTTGCATTCCGCCGCTAAAACCGACTCCCATTTTTCACATGTGCCGAGGTCGGCGCGTGAAACCACGTTCACGCTGCCGCCTTGTAATCCAGTGCCCTTGTCGGATGCGGCCGTGCGCGCAAGCGCGCCGGTCGTCTTTTCGATTGTAAAATCCTTGAAAAGCAAAAATAGATCTTGGCGACGACTCGTCCGAAGCCGATCGTCACATTCAATCTCACTCATGGGAACCTGCGGCGGTGCAGTCGCAATTTGTCATGACCCGCGGACGTTGAAAGTCGCGCACTACCAAAACTGCTTGATGTCGAAGGAACGCGTCAGGCCGACGCCCAATGTCGCTTGATTGGGCGACCCACGCTGGACAACCAAGGGCGCATGCGCGACTTGTCCGGTCAGTCTTTCAAACTCGACAAAGGCATGCACGGCCACTTCCGACATCAATCGGTAACGTGCCTGAGCGCCGACGCCGATCGAATAAAGGCCACTGCCGACGCGATAGATCGGCAGACCCGACGCGGTCGATTGCGCCGGGCTGACACCAAAATAGGGGTTCGTGGCGCGCGCGGTCGCGAAGGTTCCACGCGGCCCGCCCGACACGGTGAAGCGCTTGTCGAGTGGAATGACGACGTCGGCCGTAAGATCGGAGATCACGCCCTGGTGTCCGCCGAATCCATAGCGGACTTCGGCGCGCGTGCGCAGCCACGGCGCCAACCAATAAACGGCAAAGCCGCCGGCCTCGCCGGCGAAGTCGACATTGCCAAGGCCACGCAGCGCGCCGTTCTGATTCTCCCTGCGCTCCCACTTATATTGGCCGACCGGCCCGAACTCGAATTTTCCCACTTGAACGATTGCGACGCCCCACCCGTCGCGTGGCGCGCGAAACTGCTCCGGCGTTCCGGCGCGGCGGACGTCAAAAAGCGGATATGGCCAAAGAATGTTGTGTTTGGCCCCGTCAAATTTCGGCTCAAATCGCGTTTCGGCGCCGATCGTGATGGTCCAGACCGCGGCTGCCGGCGCCGCTGGAGCCAACACAACGGAGTCCGCCGCCGCCGCGGCAGAACAGGTCGCAACCGCCAGCAGGAACGCGGCGCCGCCACGATCAAATCGGTTGAAATTCACGAAATATCCCCACACGCATGACGGCAATATATCTTTACATTGGCTTCATTATCAATTGCCGCCCGCGCCACGCCTCGCCTTAATCTTGTGCGACGGCCGTGTGCGGCGAAAAACGATACGTCGGCAGGTAGCGAAAGTTTCAACGTGTCTCCTTGAGCGCCGTTATTTTGGATAAGCCAGCATACTTGATATTCTCCCCTTCGACGCCGGAAAAGTGCCAAACACGTCACGTCGTGCATGAGCTGGCCATGGCTGTTTCGGCCAGGGTTTCGGACATAACGCATTGTTGGCACGTGATCTTTTCCGAGTGACCGGCTTCCCGTTCGCGGTCGTGCCGCGGCCGCGGGGTAAAGGCCGAGCGCGTCCCGCCTCCGGCAATTTTCGCCAAGGGCGACCGCGCGGCGGCCCGCCTAAATCATTGCGCTCACGCGGCGAGGAAAAGCGCGCGCTCGGGAACCAGCGTGACGGCGACGTTTTCGCCAAGGTCCTTGAGGGTCGCGCTCGAGATGAACGGCATCTCGACCAGGATTTCCGAGCGGCCGACATTGACGCCATAGCGCACGATCGAGCCGAGGAACTCGCGATGCACGATCGTGCCGGCAAGGCCGCTCGACCCGGATGGACCGAGCGCCGCGTGCTGCGGGCGAAATACCAACTTGGCGCCGCTCGACACCGGCGCGTTGGCGGCGAGCGCGACGCGCGCGCCGCCGGCGACTTCGAAGGCGCGCACGCCAGCCTCGCCGACCACGCGCCCCTCGAGGATGTTCGCGGTCCCCAGGAAATTGGCGACGAACAAATTGGCCGGCGCTTCGTAAAGCTCGATTGGCGTGCCGACGTGCTGGATGACGCCATCATTCATCACCGCGATGCGATCGCAAATCGAATTCGCTTCCTCCTGGTCGTGGGTGACGAAAATGGTGGTGAGACAGAGCCGTCGCTGCAGGTCGCGCAATTCGCGCCGCACCTGCACGCGCATCTTGGTGTCGAGGTTGGACAGCGGCTCGTCGAGGAGCAACACCTTGGGCTCGATGGCGATCGTGCGGGCGACGGCGACGCGCTGCTGCTGGCCGCCCGACAATTGCGAGGGATAGCGCGCGCCCAGTTCCTGAAGTCCCACGAGTTCGAGCGCGGCCTTGACACGGCTGGCGACCTGCGCCCGCGGCAGCCGGCGTTCCTCGAGACCGAAGGCGACGTTTTTCGCGACCGTCATATGCGGCCACAGCGCATAGCTCTGGAACACCATGCCGACGTCGCGCTTCCACGGCGGCAGCGCGGCGATATCTTCATCGCCAAGCAGCACCTGGCCGCTGGCCGCCTGATTGAACCCGGCGATCAGCCGCAGCAGCGTGGTCTTGCCGCAGCCGGAAGGACCGAGGAACGCAAAGATTTCGCCGGGATGAACGCGCAGATTGATGTTCTTGAGGACGTGATGCGAGCCATATGACAGGTTCACGTCGCGAATTTCGATGCCCACGCCATGATTTTCCGACAATGGCCTGCCTTCCCCAAAAAAGCGCTCAGGCGCGATGCGCGCCGCGCATTTTCTGATTGCGTTCGATGACCCAATTCGACAGCAGCGAGCAAATCGCCACCAGCGCCACGGCGATGATGCCGAGCGCGGCGCCCGGCCCGCGCCCGGCCGGCGACTGCATGAAGACGTAGAGGCCGTATGCCAGCGGCGCGTCGGAGGTTTTTTGCACGAGCATCAGCGTTGCCGAAAGCTCGACCGCGGCGGTGGCGAAGCTCGTAATGAAGCCGGCGAGTATGCCCCCCATCATCAGCGGCATGATGATACGCTTGACGGTGCGGAACTTGTTGGCGCCGAGGTTTTCGGCCGCCTCCTCGAGCGAGGCCGATACCTGCTGCAGCGCGGCGTAGCAAGCGCGCAGCGCGTAGGGCAGGCGCCGGATGGCGAGCGCCAGCACGATCATGATCCACAGCGAGGCGAGCGAGGTGCCGTCGGGTAACTGCACGCCAAAGAACGTGCGCAAATATCCGATACCGAGCACCACGCCGGGAATAGCGAGCGCCGCCGATGCCGTCCAATCAAGCCAATGACGGCCCGGCAACTTGGTGCGAAGCACGAGGTAGGCGATGGTAACGCCGAGCACGACATCGATCAGTCCGGCAAGCGTGGCGTAGAGCAGGGTGTTCTTGATGAACACGCCCGATTCCACGAACACGCGTTCGTAGTAGGCCAGCGTGTACCCGTCCGGCAGGGGGCTGAATGACCAGACCGTCGCGACCGACAACAGGAACAGGCCGACATGCGGCGCGATCACCAGGAAGAGGATGAGGGCGACTACGCCATAGGCCGCGATGCTCCCGACGCGATCGAGCTTGCGGCGCGCGAGCCCGCCGCCGCCGCGCTGCACCGTCGCGTAGTCCTTGCCCTTCATCGCCAACGCCGCGACGCCGATCACCGCAACCGACACCACGATCAGCACCACGGAAATGACATAGCCCATCGGGTCGGCGAGACCGATCGCCGTGATGCGCAAATAGGCCTGCGGCGCCAGCATGTCCTTGACGTTCAGGAGCAAGGGCGTGGCGAGGTCGTCGAACACCTTGACGAATACCAGGCTCGCGCCCGCGACATAGCCCGGCATGGCAAGCGGAAAGACGATGCGGCGGAACAGCCGCAACCCCTGGCAACCGAGGTTTTGCGCCGCCTCCTCCATCGCCCTGTCGATATTGCGCAGCGCCGCCGACAGGTTGATCAGGATGAACGGGAAGTAGTGCACGGCCTGGGTGAAGATGACGCCGTTGAGGCCCTCCATGAACGGTATCTTGAAGCCGAAATAATCGTCGAGCAGCAAATTGACCGTGCCGTTGCGGCCGAACAAAAGCTGCATGGCAACCGCGCCGGCGAACGGCGGCATGATGAGCGGCAGGAAGCCCAGCAACTGCACGATGCCGGCGCCGCGAAACTCAAAGCGCGTCGTCAGATAGGCAAGCGGCAGCGCAAAAACCGACGCCAGAATGACCGTCATCGCCGACACGTAGATGGAGTTCCACAGCGAGGTGATGAACAGGTCGGTGCGCGCGAAGTCGAGGAAATTGACCAGCGTAAAACCGCCGGAGCCCTTCTCGGTGAAGGCGACGTAGATCACGGTCACGACCGGAACGACCAGAAACAGCGCCAGGAACAACGCGATGCCGGCGGCGAGCAATCCTTGCCCGGTCGTCGCCAATCTCACGCCAGGGGGCGCGCGTCGGAAGTCGATTGCAGCGGTCATCGGTTGAGGCCAGGAATGCGGCGGGCCGGGCGGCGGAGCCCGCCGCCCGATTTGAATTACTTCGCGAGCTTTGATGCTTCCTCGGCCTTGGCTTTCGCCTCGGCGTAATGTCCCTTGCCGAAGGCGGCCCATTTTTGCTCAAGCTCGGCCTGCCGCGCGGTCTTTTGCTTGCCGCCGGTGAACGCGGCCTTGATCTCGGGCAGCAAGACCTGCGCATCCGTGACCGGCATGGCGGCGATCAGGTCGCGCGCTTCCTTGAGTTTCGCGCGGGCGGCGGCGTTGTCCTTCTTGGCGAGCGTCGCCTCGGCGTCGTGAATCGCCTTCGTCACCGACTTCAAGGCGTCGAGCTGGAAGGTGATGAGCTGATCGAACAGCGTGTCAACCGCCGCCGAGCGATGTTCGGACAGCAGCGAATCGAAGGGAATTTGGCCGGCAAGCGCCGCATCCTTGAACGGATTGGGATAGTCGGGCGGCGCCTTGGCATAGGTTTCGGCCCGCACCGGAAGGCGCCGGATATGCTTGTCGAGCAGCACCTCTTGGCCCGCCGGCGAAAGCAGGAACTCCACGAACGCCTCCGCCGTCGCCTTGTTGGGCGCGTTGGCGACGATGCCGACATTCGCCGGCACGATGGTAGTCACTTTCGGATAGACGAATTTAACCGGAAAACCTGATGCCTGCGCCGAGAAGGCGAAGAAATCGATGACGATGCCATAGCCGACCTGGCCCGAATTGACCGCGTCCGGCACGCCAAACGATCGTTCCGTCACATTGCGGAAATTGCCGGCCATTTCCTTGATGGTGCGCCAACCCTTATCCCACCCCTCGCCCTGCAAGATAGTCTCGATGGTGAGGTGCGTGGTGCCCGACCGTGACGGCGCCGCGATCGAAACGTGATCGAAATACGCCGCTCCGGCGAGGTCGCTCCAGTCCTTGGGCGCCGGCAGCTTGTTCGCCTTGACGTAGCGCTCGTTCCACATGATGCCGTAGCCGGACGCCGCGAAACCCGAATAAAAGCCGGCTTTGTCATTGATCGGATAGGCGCCGACCATTTCCGGGATACCGACGGCCTTGGGCTTGTAGATTTGCAGCAGGTTCTTGCCCTTGAGCACCTCGAAGGCGTCGGGCGCCGACGCCCAGAAAATATCGACCTGGTTGGCCGACCGGGTCTCGTCGAGGAACTTGACGCCGGCGTTGGTGTTGCGGTTCTGCACTTCGAGCGTCGTGCCGGGATAGGCGGTCTCGAAGGCCTTTTTGAAGGGATCGGTGAGGTCCTTGGAAAACGAGGTCAGCACCGTGATCTTACCGGCGGGCGCTTGTGCGAATGCCGCACCCACCATCGCCTGCGACAACGCGACCAAAATCGCAATGGCCCTTGAATGTGGCATTTGTCCTCGCTGCAAAGTCCCAAAAAGCCAATCGCCCATGGAAGAATTTGAGAAATTACATTGTAACCCGATCCTTATCGCGCGAAATGTGACGATGGAACACGCGACCCGTCAAGGCCCCACCGCACGCGCGCGACGCTTATGGCGCAAATTTTTCCCTCCCGACCGCACGCGAGGCGGGCTGCCGCTCAACAAGGATGCCCGCCGGTTGGCTTCCGGGCCACCCGTTTGGATGTTAGCCTGCGCCC
>JACQAE010000164.1 GCA_016195095.1 Pseudomonadota bacterium | reverse complement strand
GGGCGCGAAGAGGTGCGCCAGCGGCTCGAACGGCTTTTGTCGAATGCCGAATTCGTGCGCCGGCAATGCGGCAAGGATGCGCCGCGCGGTCTCACCGTTCTTTATGACGACCCCGGCCTCGGCTTCCAGGTTCTCGCCCATATCAACGAAAAAGCGCGCGTGTCGCCGCCGCATGATCACGGCCATTCGTGGGCGATTTACGGACAGGCAACGGAATATACCGATATGACGGAATGGGAACGCGCCGACGGCGGCGGCGACGCCAACCGGGCGAATCTGAAGATCACCAAGAAATACCGCCTGATGCCGGGTCAGGCCGGTCTCTACCAGGATGGCGGTATCCATTCCATCGACTACCCGGATAATTCGCGATTCATCCGGGTGACGGGCACGAATCTCGATCGCATCGCGCGCAAACAATTCGATCCCAAGACCGGCGCCATTCATCAGATGGCCGCGCAGCAGGCAACGTGAGAAGGCTACAACCGGCGCCGGCATGCGCGAGGTGACCCCGGCCACCCTCGCGGCGATGCTCGCGGATGGCGAGGAGCTGGCGCTGATCGACGTGCGCGAGGAACTTGTGTTTTCGCGCCGGCATCTGTTGTACGCGCGCTGCGCGCCGCTCAGCCGGCTCGAACTTGGCTTCGCGCGGCTGGTACCGCGTCGCGGCACACGCGTCGTGCTGTGCGACGACGCGGATGGATTGGCCGGGCGCGCCGCGATCGTCCTCGCGCGTGGCGGTTATGGGAATCTTTTTGTTCTAACGGGCGGAATCGAAGCCTGGCACGATGCCGAATTTGAGACCTATTCCGGCGTCAACGTCCCGAGCAAGGCGTTCGGCGAGTGCGTCGAGCACCGCAACGCGCTTCGCGGCATCGACGCCCTCGAACTCGACCGGATGTTGCGCGATGGCGCCGATGTCGTCGTCCTCGACAGCCGCCCGTTCGACGAATACGCGCGCGTGTCGATTCCGCGTGCGATCAATGTTCCGGGCGCCGAACTGGTGCTGCGCGTGCGTGACCTCGTGCCGTCGCCGGATACGACCATCGTGGTCAATTGCGCCGGCCGCACCCGCAGCATTATCGGCGCGCAATCGCTCGTCGATGCCGGCGTCCCCAACAATGTGATGGCGCTGCGCAACGGCACCATGGGCTGGGCGCTTGCCGGCCTTGCCTGTGAGCACGGCATGGACCGGCGCGCGCCCGCCGTCAGCGCGCAATCGATGGCCTGGGCGCGACAGGCCAGCGCGCGCGTGGCTGAGCGTTTTGGCGTCGAGCACATCGACCTCGCGCGCCTCGATGCCTTACGCGCCGAGGCCGGCGAACGCACCCTCTACCTACTCGACGTGCGCGATCCCGAGGAGTATCGGGCCGGCCACATGCCCGGCGCCATCAGCGCCCCAGGCGGCCAGCTTGTGCAAGCCACGGATCAGTATATCGGAACGCTCGGCGCGCGCATCGTGCTGATCGACGACGCCGAAGTGCGCGCGGTGATGACGGCGTCGTGGCTGCGGCAGATGGGCTGGCGCGACGTTTTCGTCCTCACGGCGACCGGCAAGGAAACGGGGCACCCACCCGCGCTATTGCTGCCGGGCGAGGACGCGTCCGGCATGGGCATCGACGTCGCGGAGCTGCGCGCGCTTCTTGCGCTTGAGGCGGCGAGCCTCGTCGATTTCTCCATCAGCCGCGACTATGACCTGGGCCACATTCCTGGCGCGTGGTTTGCCATTCGCGCGCGGCTGGCGATTGCGCTTAAAACCATACGCGCGCGGGGAATGCTCGTTTTGACCTGCGAAGACGGAACCTTGGCCGCGCTCGCCGCGCCGCAGGCGGCGGCGATTTCGCGCCTGCCGACCCGCTTCCTCCTCGGCGGCAACAAGGCCTGGCGGTCGGCCGGCCTGCCGCTGTCGACCGCGGCGCGGATGGCCGACGAACCCGTCGATGTCTGGCTCAAGCCCTATGAGCGCGGCGGCGACAGGCGCGCCGCGGCCAACGAATACCTATCGTGGGAAATCGACCTCCTGCGCAAGATCGAACGCGATCCCGGCGCCCGCTTCGCCACGTCCTGAGCCACACAGAAATCGCGCTTGCGGCGCGATCTTGCCAAACGGGCTGCGACCGCCTGGGCGATGTCGTGCTTTACGCCGACCGACGACCGTAGCAATGCAATTGCGCGCCATGCATGTCGAGCCAGGTCTTGGCCCGATGCGTGTCGGGACACGCGCCCAGCACCAGCCGCCAGAATCGCGGCGAATGATTGAGCTCCACAAGATGCGCGACTTCATGGGCGGCCAGGTAGTCGAGCACGTAAGGCGGCGCCAATATCAGGCGCCATGAATAGGAGAGCACCCCACCGGTCGAACATGATCCCCAGCGGCTTGATTGATCGCGCAGCGATATCCGGGCGATCCGAACGTCGAATTTCGCCGCATAGGCGCGGCTGGCCGCGTCGAGATCGCGGCGCGCCTCGCGCTTGAGGAAGTCGCGGACGCGCCGCTCCACATGCGCCGCACCGCCGGCGACACACAAGAGCCGCGCGCCGTTAGCGTCGGCCTCCGGCCAGGCGGTACCGCGCGCGCCGCTTCGATGCGCGATGCGGTGCGCTTCGCCGCGTAGCGGCACGGTGGCGCCGTCGACGAACGGCATCGAATGTCCAAGGCGGCTGATGCGGGCCGCGATCCAAGCCGCGTGCCGCTGCGCGAATTTCTTCGCCTCGCGCAGGCTGCCGCGCATCGGCATGGTGAGAACGACTTCGCGAGAAACCGCCTGGATACGCAGCGTATAGCGGCGCGCCCGCGCATGCCGGCGCACGCACACGCTCTGCGCCTTGCCGTCAATGCAGGGCGGCGCGGTCGCGCCGCGGCCCAAACATAGTGCGCGTTGCACGGAAATGGAATTCGAAATCGGCCACGCGATCGCGTTCGCAGTGCTTGCATGATTTCGCCCGGCGTGACCACGCGCTGAGCCGAAACGGCAAAATTCGCCATTGCGCGCACGCCGCGCCGCGCACGGTCGCGCTCAGACCGGAGTTTTTATCGCCTGCTCGGCATTGGGCGCGGGCTGTGCCGCGCCGTTCGTTTTGGCGCGGAAGCCCCAGGTCCATCCGCCGCGGCGCGAAGGGCTGTTGTGCGACAACATGAAGTCGGCGATGCGCGGTGCGATTTCGGCGCGAAAGCGCGAGCCGTTGAACACGCCATAATGGCCGACGTCCGGCTGCAACCAATGCGCTTTCATTTCATTCGGAATCTTCGCGCATAGACCGTGCGCCGCCTGCGTCTGGCCGACGCCGGATATGTCATCGTGCTCGCCTTCGACCGTCAAAAGCGCGACACGACGGATCTCGCCCGGATCAACCTTGTCCCCGCGATGCGTCATTTCGCCTTTCGGCAGCGCGTGGCGCACGAAGACAACATCCACCGTTTGCAAATAAAATTCCGCCGCCAGGTCCATTACCGCAAGATATTCGTCATAGAATTCGCGGTGTTTTTGCGCTGAATCGCCGTCGCCTTGGATGAGGTGCATGAACAGATTGCGGTGCGCCTCGATATGGCGTTCGAGATTCATGCTGACGAAGCCGTGCAACTGCATGAATCCGGGATAGACGTCGCGCATGAATCCCGGATGCGGGAACGGCACCTTGGTGATCACGTTGCGACGGAACCAATCCACGCCGCGCTCCTCGGCGAGGCGGTTGACCGCCGTCGGGTTGACGCGCGTGTCGATCGGACCGCCCATCAGCACCATGGAATTCGGTACGTGCGGGTCGTCGCGTGCCTCCATCACCGACACGGCGGTGATGACCGGCACCGACGGCTGACACACCGCGATGACATGCGTTTCGCCGCGCAGGAAATGCAGGATCGAGATCACATAGTCGACATAGTCGTCGAGATCAAACCGTCCGGCGGCCAAGGGAACCGCGCGCGCATTGCGCCAGTCGGTGATGTAGACGTCGTGATTTGGCAGGAATGCCTCGACCGTGCCGCGCAGCAGCGTGGCGTAGTGTCCCGACATCGGCGCGACAATGAGCACGCGCGGCTGCGGACGGCGCGGCACATGTTTGAACTCGCGCGCAAAATGCACGAGCCGGCAGAACGGCCGCTCCCACACGGTTTCGGCGCGCACGGCGACGCGTTCGCCTCCAACGCTGGTCGAATCGATGCCCCATTCCGGGCGCGCGTAGCGTCTTGTCGAACGCTCGAACAATTCGGCGGCGGCGGCGATCGTGCGGCCAAACGGCGTATGGTAAAACGGATTGGCGGGATTCTTGAACAAGAGCCGGGTGGCATCGGCGACGACGCGCGAAGGATGCAGCGCCGCATGGGTCATTTCATAGAACCAGTATACCGGCGCCGACAGCAGTAAACCGCCTTCCCCGGACGGTGCAGGTGCTCCGCCAAATTCACCAATGGCCATGCGTCAGTACCCCTGCCACGCTTGTTGCGGTGCAGCATGATGACGGCACTTCATCGAAACGTCAATATACCGGCACATTCGTTTCGAATGGCTTACACATCGGCGCCCGAATCATGCCGCGCCACGGCGCGCATTCACGTCGTTTATTCACCGGTGTGCAGCAGCGAGCCGATGCGGCGCGCGCTGCGCAGGAAAGCGAGGAACGCGAACACGCCGGCGGCGAAAAACACCGCGTTGAGCGCAAGCGCTTGCGCCATCAAGCCGGCGTGGAACACCTTGTCGATCAGGAGCGCGCGCATGCCTTCGAAGACGTAGGTCGGCGGCAGCATCCACGCGATCACCTGCAACCAGTCGGGCAGCGCCGATACCGGATAATAGACGCAGGTCAGCGGCAGGAAAATGAACATGATCGTCCACGCCATGTTCTCCGCGCCGAGACCATAGCGCAGCAAAAGACCGGAGGTGAAAATACCCACGGCCCAACTGGTCAGGATGAGGTTGACGAAAAATGCCACAAGCGCCAAGCCCAGCCCGTAGAGATTGAATCCAAAGAACGCGATCGCCAGCAACGTGACCGGTACAAGGCCGATGGCGAGCCGGATCAGGCTCATGATCATCAGCGCGGCGACGAACTCGGCCGGACGCAGCGGACTCATCATGATATTGGCGAGGTTGCGCGACCACATCTCCTCGAGAAAAGAAATCGAAAAGCCGAGCTGGCCGCGGAACAGCACGTCCCACAGCAGCACGGCGCCGATGAAGGTGCCGCCGGCGCGCGCGAAAAATCCCGAATTCTCGGCGATATAGAGCTGAAGAAAGCCCCACATCAGCATCTGCACGGCGGGCCAATAGATGAGATCGAGAATGCGCGGCCACGACGAGCGCAGGAGGTAGCTGTAGCGCAACACCATGGCGCCGACGCGGGCGGCGGAAAACGCGGCCGGCATCGCCGCGGCGCCGGCGGCGCGACGCGCATCGGCACGATCGGTCATCGCACGCCCCCTGCGCCGCCGATCATTGACGCTATACGCGCCGTGCATCGCCGGTGCTCGCGCAAGATCGCAATGAGTTTCGCGCCCGACCGGCTCATTGCGCCGCCTCGCGCGCCGGCGCCGGTTTTTCGCCCGCATCGCCCGCGTCCTGGCGCAATTGCGCGCGCGCGGCCTCACCGCGTCCGCGCGCCACGTCGAGAAACACGTCTTCGAGCGTGGCGCGGCCATAGCGCGCGAGCAATGCCGCCGGCGTGTCGTCGTCGACGATGCGGCCCTGCTTCATGATGATGACGCGCTCGCACAGGCGCTCGACCTCGCCCATGTTATGCGAGGCGAGGAGGACGGTTGCGCCATTCTCCTTGCGAAATTTATCGAGGCGCGCGCGCACCCAGTCGGCGGTATCGGGATCAAGCGAGGCGGTCGGCTCGTCGAGCAACAGCACCGCCGGCGTGTTGAGCAGCGCCTTGGCCAACGCGACGCGCGTGTTCTGCCCGGCGGAAAGATTGCCCGTCGGCCGGTCGAGCAGTTCGACCAGGTCGAGATCGTCGGCGAGTGCGGCAATGCGCGCGGCCACGTCGGCGACGCCATAGAGGCGCGCGAACACGCCGAGATTCTGCCGCACGGTGAGGCGCATCGGCATATCGACATAGGGGCTCTCGAAATTCATGCGATGCAGCACGCGATAGCGCTCGCCCGGCATGCGCGCGCCAAGCACATGCACCGTTCCCGCGCTCGGCTCAACCAGGCCCATGAGCATGGCGATGGTGGTCGATTTGCCCGCGCCGTTGCCGCCGAGCAGCGCGGTCATCGAGCCGGGCGGCAGCGAAAACGACACGCCGGCGACCGCCGTGACGGACTTGTAGACCTTGACGAGGTTCTCAACGGCGATGGCGGGGGCTTGTGTCATGCGAAAACCATATGTGACCTCGATCAGACGGCGAGGCAAGGGGTCAAGAGCGCGGATTCGTGCGCGCGGCGCCCGCCCCAGCCATGCGATAAGGTCACGCGGCGAACGCGCGCAATCGTGTCTTGAACAGTCCCGCGCCACCCTGTCAGATGCAACTGGCCGCAGCCATGATCGGCGGCCACCGCGCGCACGCGCATCGCTATTGCGGGGAAGAAGCCCCGCGGCGGCGAGACGGATGCGCGCAAGCAAGCCTCGTCCTTTGCCGACGATGGCGCAAGGAACACGATGCGCCCGCCAGTATCGCTGCTTGGGCTCGCGAGCGCGGTTCCGCCGCACCTGATTGGCCAGGACGACGCCGCGCAACTTGCGCGCCAGGTATTCGCGCCGGTGTTCCGGCGCTATCCGCAATTGACCGACATTTTCGCCAATGCCGGCATTCGCCAGCGCTATTCCGTCGCGCCGCTCGAATGGTTCACCCGCGCGCAGGGCTGGGCCGAACGCAGCGGTCTCTATGTCGCCGGCGCGAGCGCGCTATTTGTCGAGGCGGCACGGCGCGCGCTGGCCAATGCGCGGATCGATCCGCGCGATGTCGATGCGGTGGTGACGATCTCCTCGACCGGCATCGCCACGCCGAGCCTCGAGGCGCGCGTTGCCAGGACGCTTGGCCTGCGTCCCGACAGCGCGCGCATTCCGGTATTCGGGCTCGGCTGCGCCGGCGGCGTGACCGGGCTTTCGATCGGCGCGCGCCTGGCGCGCGCGCAGCCGGGCGCGGTCGTTCTCGTCGTCGCCGTCGAGCTGTGCACGCTGGCGTTCCGCGGCGATCGCGGCGGCAAGGCCGACGTGGTGTCGGCGGCGCTGTTCGGCGACGGGGCGGCGGCGGCGGTGCTGCGCGCGACGTCCGACGCCGGCGGCCTCCTCGCCATTGGCGCGGCCGGCGAGCATACATGGCCGGGCACGCTCGACATCATGGGCTGGTCGGTCGACCCGGCCGGCCTTGGCGTCGTGCTCGCGCGCGCGCTGCCGCGCTATGTCGAGGAGCGGCTGGCGGCACCGGCGCGCCGCTTTGCCCAGGCGGCCGGGATCAACGGCAAGGCGCGCTTCATCTGCCATCCGGGCGGCGCCAAGGTGCTGGCGGCGGTCGAGACGGCGCTCGACCTCGGCGCCGGCACATTGGCAGCCGAGCGCGAGGTGTTGCGCGATTTCGGCAACATGTCGGCGCCCACCGTCCTGTTCGTGCTGGAGCGCGTATTGCGCCAGGGCCTTCACGGACGCGCGATCCTCTGCGCGCTCGGCCCCGGTTTCACGGCGAGCTTTGTCGCCATCGAGGCCGGCAATGGCTGACGGCGGCTGGCTCGTTCTTTTCCTCCTGGCGCAACGCCTGGGCGAACTCGTTTTGGCGCGTCGCAACACGGCGCGCCTGCGCGCCGCCGGCGCGATCGAACATGGTCGCGGGCACTATCCCTGCATCGTCGCGTTGCACGCCGCCTGGCTCGCCGGGCTGTGGCTTCTTGGCCGCGACCAGGAGGCCGATCGATGGCTGCTTGCGGTTTTCGTCCTGCTGCAAGCCGCGCGCGCTTGGGTCATCGCCAGCCTCGGCGCGCGCTGGACGACCCGCGTCATCGTCCTTGCCGACGCGCCGCTCGTTCGCCACGGCCCCTACCGGCTGCTGCGGCATCCCAATTATGCCATTGTCGCGGCCGAGATCGCGGTCGTGCCGTTGATGCTCGGCCTGCCGGAATTCGCCGCCGTGTTCTTCCTGCTCAACGCCGCGCTCCTGGCATGGCGCATCCGCGTCGAGACCACGGCGCTCGCGGCGGCGCGAATGATCGATGCACGGTAACGCGGCGCGCGCGGCTATCACGCGGCGAACGTGCCCTCGTGTGGTGGTTGCAACGCTCGCGCTATCGTCGCGGCCGGCGCGCCAGGAGAATTTCGCAACCAAAGCCACACGTCCTTATTCTTCTACTCTTGGCGAATCTGAAATTCGCTCACGAGGTGCAGCCGGTAAAGCAAACTTAGGACAGGGGATGCGCGAGCCTTATCGCTTCCGGTTGAATTGGGCGACGGCTCTAACCCTCGCTGGCGCATGATTTTTTCGCAAAAGCGGTTCCCACTTTTCGCGATCATGCGCTATTGCGGCGGGCGCAGCCGGTCGGGATCGACGATCACCAAATGCCGCTTGTGGATGCGCAGGACTCCGGCCTTTTGCGGGCTGGAAATCGCCATGCTGACCCACCGCCGCAACGCGCCGACCATCGCCGCAAGGTCCTCATGGCTGAACAGAAAGCGGATGCGCATCCCGTTTTCGAACGGCTCGCCATAGGTTTCGGCAAGCTTGACCAGCAGATGCGCAAGCCGCTCGCCCACCGATTCGGTGCCGAGTATCTGCAGCAGCACCGATACCCATTGCAGCTTGAAGGTGAGCGCCTCGATCACCGCGAAGGCGACGGCCGGAATCTCGAGCGCCAACCGGCGAAGTTCGGCTCCGGCAATGACCAGCGTGGCGCTGCGCTCGACCGCCTCCGCCGACCAGATGTGCCGCGCCGCTGGCGGAAATCTGTCAATTAATTGACAGCACAGCGCCGCCCACCCGTTCTCCCGCCTGCCGCCATCGGCCGGCGCGCGCCGTGCCGATATCGCTGGCGCATTTTTTTAGCGAAGTGGGAGCCGGTTCACCGTCGGAAACGCGAAAAAGCCAAAGAAAATAGATCGCTTTCCGTTTCAGATGCAACGCAACGCGCGTCAGCGAACCGCCAGGCGCGGCTCGGCGCGCCATAATCGCGCAGAACGCGCTGTTATTGGTTGTCCGCCGTTTTTTCCGGCGCGGGATTTGCGCGCGCGCCGGCGCCATCCTTGGCGGCGTCAACAGGTGCCACGATGTCCTTTCCGGCATTTGCCGGCGGCGCGATCGCGGCCGATGTCACGACCGGCGTCGCCGCGGGCGGCGCGGAATGCGCCTGGACGCGCGGCGCCGGCTTGCGCGCCGCATTGCGAGCCTTGCGCGGCGCGGCCGGTGCCGATTGCGCCGGCGCCGACACCTGTCCGTTCTTGTCCAGAACCACGACCGCGGTGCCGACATGCACGCGGCCGTAGAGGTCTTCCACGTCGTCATTGACCAGGCGGATGCAGCCCGACGACACGAATTGCCCGATGGTCGAGGGCTGGTTGGTTCCGTGGATGCGGTAGAGCGTCCTGCCGAGGTAAAGCGCGCGCGCGCCGAGCGGGTTCTGCGTGCCGCCAGCCATGAAGCGCGGCAGAT
>JACQAE010000163.1 GCA_016195095.1 Pseudomonadota bacterium | reverse complement strand
GGTTTTGACCGACGGCGGCGGTGGGGCGATCCGGCGCTGAACGCGTAAGCGTGGGCGACGCTGCTTGCGGGGGTGGTGCTGGGGATGCTGGGATCAATCGGCTGGTACCTGTTCCGCAACGTATTTGGTGCGTTTCTGCTGGTGCTCGGCAGTTTGACGCCCATCATCTGGATTACGCAGGCGTTGCGCGAAATCGACCTGATTACCAATCAAGGGCAAACCGTGCTGGTCTTCGTCGGCATCACGAGCTTGACGATTCCGGTGCTGATCCTGCTCATCGCGCCGATCGCTTTGGTGATTGCGGTCGCGCATGCGTTGAACAAGCTCGCGGGCGATTCCGAGCTCATTGTCATGAACGCGGCCGGCATGGCCCCACAACGGGTCTTCCGCGCGATTCTTGGCGTCGGGCTGGTCGTTTCGCTGATCGTCGCCGCACTCGGGGCCTACCTGGCGCCCAAGAGCATGCGCGCGATGCGCGACTGGAGCACGCAGGCGCGCGCCAACCTGGTGACCAAGATCGTGCAACCGGGGCGCTTTGCGCCGGTCGGCTTCGGCCTGATGTTTCACATCCGCGAACGCAGCGCGAACGGTGTTCTTGGCGGCATCGTTGTGGATGACGCTCGCTCGCCCAAGGAACGCGTGACCATCGTCGCCGAGCGTGGAGAGATGGTGGAAAACGAGGCGGGCAGCTTCCTCATTTTGGAAAACGGCACCGTGCAACGCCAGGAAGCAGGCCAAGGCGATCCGACGATCGTGGCGTTTGATCGCTACGCGTTCGACCTGTCGCAATTCTCCGGCGGCGCGACGGCGACAAAATATACGGTGCGCGAGCAATTCATCGAACAACTCGCCTTCCCCGACCCGGACAATCCGCTGGTCAAATCATCGCCGGCGCAGTACCGGGCCGAGTTTCACGACCGTGTCGCGTCCGCGCTTTATCCGCTTGCCTTCGTCATCATCGCATTTGCCTATCTTGGCGCGCCGCAAACCAATCGGCAAAGCCGCGTCATGGCACTGGTCACCGCGCTGACGGTTGCGGGCGTCGTGCGCCTGATTGGCTTTGCCTCCAACGTGTTCGGGTTGCGCCATCCCGCCGCCTTCGCCTTGCAATACGTGGTTATCTTCTTGGTATCGGCCGCCGGGTTGGTCGCTATTTCGCGCGGTGTCGCCATCGAGCCGCCCGCCTTCATGTCGCGCGTGGCACAGGCGATCGCGCAGCGGGTCGGCCGCCGGGCGCAACTCGCGTGAGGAACCCACCGCGATGATACCAGGAACGCTGCAGCGATATTTCGCCTGGTTGTTTCTTGGCTCGGTCGCGACCGTATTCGGCGGAATCTATCTTCTGATCTCGCTTGTCGATTACGTCGAGATGACAAAACGCGCCGCAAATGCCGGCCACGTCACGGGATGGACCGTTGCGCTGGCGTCCTTCTATCGGGTTCCCTTGCACGCGGAGCGCATCCTGCCCTTTGCGGTGCTCATCGCCACCATGTCCTGTTATTTGGGGCTGTCGCGGCGGCTCGAACTCGTCGTCGCGCGCTCCGCCGGTATGTCGGCGTGGCAATTCGTTTCCCCCGCCGTCTATGCGGCGTTGGCGATCGGGGTATTCGCGACCACTGTTTACAACCCGGTTTCTGCGATCATGCAGGAACGGGCCAAGGAAATTGAGGCAACGATTTTCGGCGATCAGGCGGCGAATGCCGCCATCGCGGCGGGAGGCTTGTGGGCACGCCAGCGCAGCGGCGATGGGCAATCCATCATTCATGCCAATACGAGTCGCGAGCAAGGCGCCGTCCTCGACGGCGTTACCGCCTTGGTTTTTGAGGCATCGGGAGGATTTCGCCACCGAATCCATGCCAAGACGGCTGTATTGGAAAAGGGCAATTGGCGACTGAGCGACGCGCGCATCTTTGCCACTGGGCTGCCGGCGAAGGAATACGCGTCCTACCTGCTTGGTACCAATCTGACGGCCGAGCAGGTGCGCGAGAGCTTCGCCACCCCAGAGACGTTGCCTTTCTACGAAATTCCAGCCTATATCGAGAAGGCTGAAAATGCCGGTTTGGTCGCCGCTGGCTATCGGCTACAATACCAAAAATTGCTGGCGCGGCCGTTCTTTCTGGCTGCCATAGTGTTGCTGGCGGCGGCGGTGAGTTTGCGTTTCTTTCGGATCGGTGGCGTGCAGAAAATGATCCTGAGCGGGGTTGCGTCCGGATTCCTGCTGTACGTATTGTCCAAGGTCGCCGACGACCTGAGCACGGCACGGCTGATGCATCCGGTGGCCGCGGCGTGGCTGCCGGTTTTCGCCGGCGGGCTGAGCGGATTTATCGCCCTGCTTTACCAGGAGGACGGGTGATGTCCACCGCCCGTCTTCGGATTGGCCCCACTTTGCCGTGCCCGCGCATGCTGGCGTTCGTGGCGCTGGCGCTGGCTTTGGTCTTCACGGATGCGCTATTGGGCCTGCGGCCAGCCTTGGCGCAGGTGGGCGATCGCGGCGCGCGCAAGGCGCTGTCGCCGTTCCTCACCTTCCGCCAGCCGCCGCGAAAAACAAGACCCGCGCCCGCGCCCGCGACCAAGGACGCGCAGATGCTCGTGAAGGCGCGCGAGATTCAATACGACTATACCAACGAGCGGGTCGCCGCCGTTGGCAATGTGCAGATTTACCACAATGGATCGACGCTGGAGGCTGATCGGGTCACCTACGACCAGAAGACCAAACGTCTGCTCGCCGAAGGCAATGCGCGGCTCACCGAGGCGAACGGAAAAATCACTTACGGGGACACGATCAACCTGACGGACGATTTTCGCGATGGATTTGTTGATTCGTTGCGGCTGGAGGCAGGCGATAATACGCGCCTTGCCGCAACGCGCGCCGACCGCACGGACGGCCGTTACACGGTATTCCAAAGCGGCGTCTATACCGCATGCGAACCGTGCAAGGAGGATCCGCGCAAGCCGCCATTGTGGCAGGTCAGGAGTGGCCGGATCATTCACGACGAGCAGGAGAAAATGATTTATTTCGAGGACGCCCGCCTCGAATTTTTTGGCGTCCCGCTGGCCTATCTTCCGTTCTTCTCAACGCCCGATCCGACGGTCAAGCGCAAGAGCGGCTTTCTCATGCCGATCATCACGAGCAGCCCCAAGACAGGGTTCGGCGTCGAAATCCCATATTATTTTGCGCTGGCCCCGGACTATGACTTTACGTTTTCGCCGGTCATCACCACGCGACAAGGCCCGCTGGTACAGGGTGAATGGCGCCAGCGCTTGATCAACGGCGCCTATAACATCCGTGCCGCCGGCATCTGGCAACTTGATCCCAAGGCATTCCAGGGCACCCCAGGCGACCGTGGTTTCCGGGGCAATGTCGACTCCGCAGGCCGCTTCAACATCACCGACCGCTGGGTCTGGGGGTGGACCGGCGCGCTATTCACAGACCGCACGTTCGCGACGGACTATCATATTCGCGGCTTCCTGCGCCAGCTCGATGCCGACGGCACTGGCCAGTCCGAGGCGGTGTCGCAGCTTTACCTCACCGGCGCCGGCGACCGCAGCTACTTCGACGCGCGAACCATGTATTTTTACGGCTTTTCGGTCGCCGATCAGCAACGGCGCATTCCCGTCATTCATCCCGTCGCTGATTATTTCTACACAGTCGGGCATCCGGTGTTGGGCGGGGAACTTGGCTACCGCGCCAATTTCACCAGCCTTTCGCGCAATCAGGCGAGTTTTGACCCGGTCAGCCAGACGGCATTCAGTACCGGCCTCTGCGCCAGCGCCGATCCGGCGGTCAAGATACCCGCGAACTGCCTGCTGCGCGGCATTCCTGGAACCTACACGCGATTTTCCGCCGAAACTCATTGGCGCCGGCAATTCATCGACCCCTTTGGACAGGTATTCACGCCATTCGCGTCCGTGCGCGGCGACGTCTCCGCGGTTTCGCTCGATCGCGATCCGTCGGTGGCCAACTATCTCGCCACCGGCGACCGCGTGGCTTCGCACGTCATGCCGACGGCGGGCGTGGAGTACCGCTATCCCCTGATCAACGTGCAATCCTGGGGCACGCAGACCATCGAGCCGATCGCGCAAGTCATCGCCCGGCCGAATGAAACCGGCATCGGGCGCCGGCCCAATGAAGATGCCCAAAGCCTTGTGTTCGATGACGGCAATCTCCTGCGGGTCGACAAGTTCTCGGGCTGGGATCGCGTCGAGGGCGGCGGGCGGGCGAATGTCGCACTTCAATATACCGCGCAGTTCAATCGCGGTGGATTCGCCAGCGTTCTGTTCGGCCAGTCATACCATCTGTTTGGCCGCAACTCCTTTGCCGCCGGCGACACCGCCAATACCGGGCTCGGCAGCGGCCTCGACAAGACGAGTTCCGATTACGTCGCGCGCGTGTCTTATCAGCCTTACAGCACACTGACGTTCACCACGCGCTACCGCTTCGACGAACAAAGTTTCGCCTTGCGCCGCTTCGAGGTCGAGGGCCGCGCCACATTCGATCGTTGGAACGTCCTCTTGCTTTACGGCAATTACGACGCCCAGCCGCAGCTCGGCTTTCTCAATCGGCGCGAAGGCGTGCTCGGCAATACATCGTACAAAGTCAACAACAATTGGGTTTTGCTCGGCGGCGCCCGCTACAACATCAATTCTGCCCGATTCGATCAGACCCAATTCGGCGCCGGCTATGTTGACGACTGCCTGGTCCTTGCCCTCAATTACATCACCAATTATTCCTATAATGGCACGACGCAGAACGATCACCGGGTCATGCTGCAGTTCGGCCTGCGCACGCTCGGCGGGACCCTGGTCAACCAGGGTTTAGGCAACTCCACGCCGTTTTAGGCGCGGCGCGGGCACTTGGTGGGTGCGCTACGCCGCATCAAGCTTGGCGCCGACTGAACACAACGAGTCGACGACGGGATACGGGATCTAATGTTTGGAAAGCTGACATTTGCCGCGAATGCAAGGGCTGCGATGCTGCTCACCGCGAGCGTCTTCGTGCTGTCCGCGCCAGCGACGCCGGCGCGTGCGCAAAGCGTCGTCATGTTTGTAAACGGCGAACCGATCACGACATATGATATCGACCAGCTGTCGCGATTTCTACAATTGACCACCCGCAAGCAGCCCGCCCGGCAGGAGGTGGTCGATACGCTCATCGATGACAAGCTCAAGGTGCTCGACGCCAAGCGCTATAAGTTCGAGGTCGACGAAAAGGACATCGAATTAACCTATGAGGATATGGCAAAGCGCATGGGGCTGAGCGGCGAGCAGCTCACCAAGGCGTTGGCAAGCGCGGGCGTTAATGCGTCAACGCTCAAGGCGCGCATCAAGGCCGATATCACTTGGCAACAGCTCATACGCGGCAAGTTCCCGCAGAGCCTGCAGGTGCGCGAAAAGGACATTCTGGAGGCCGTCGACACACGCAAGCCGGCGGAAAACACCACGGTCGGATACGAATACACGCTCTACCCCATCCTATTTGTTGTTCCGCGCAATGCCGCTTCGGGAACCGCCGCGCAGCGCACGCGTGAAGCCGAAGCCCTGCGCAGCCGGTTCCAAAACTGCGACGATGGACTGCCCTTTGCCCGCGCCATCCGGGTGGTCGCCGTTCGGCCTCCGATCCATCGCAATTCCGGCGATCTGCCCGCGCCGCTGCGCGAGCTGCTCGATAAAACCCCGGTCGGCCAATTGACCGCGCCCGAGGTCACCGCGCAGGGCGTCGAATTGTTTGCCGTCTGCGCCAAAAAGGAAACGTCCGCCGCCGCGCCGGCGCGCCGCCAGGTACGCGAGGAAATGTTCGCCGAACAGTTCCAGGCCAAGGCCAAGCAGCATTTGCGCGAGTTGCGGCGGAGCGCCATGATCGAGCACGTCAAGTAACGGCACGATGATGCGACCATTGGCGCTAACGCTGGGCGAGCCCGCAGGCATCGGGCCCGACATTGCGCTCGCTGCCTGGCGCGACCGCCGCGCACTGGCCCTGCCGCCGTTCTACGTCATTGCGGACGCGGATTTTCTTGCCCGGCGCGCCGCCGCCCTCGACCTTGCCATCCCGATTTCGGCCGCTCGCCCCGAGGACGCCGCGGCAGTATTCGACAGCGCGCTCCCGGTGGAAAACCTCGCCCAGCGGGCAACCGCGTCGCCGGGGCGTCCCGACATGACCAGCGCGCCGGTCGCCATTGCCTCTTTGCGCGCGGCGGCGGCTGCCGTCCTTGCTGGACGCGCCTGCGCCATGGTCACCAACCCGGTCGCCAAGAACGTCCTCTACCGATCCGGGTTCAGCGCACCCGGTCAGACCGAATTCCTGGCCAGCCTCGCCAGCGAGGCGACCGGCAAGCTTTGTAAGGGCGTCATGATGCTGTGGTCGCCGCAGCTCGCCGTCGTTCCGGTCACGATTCATCTGCCCTTGGCTGAAGTCGCGCAGCGGATCAACGAAGATCTCATTGTCGAGACCGCGCGGGTCGTCGCCGCGGACCTGCGCGATCGCTTCGCCATCCTCGCCCCGCGCATCGCCGTCGCGGGGCTCAATCCACATGCCGGGGAGGGCGGGTTTCTCGGCCACGAGGACGACGCCATCGTGCGGCCGGCAATCGCGCGCATCGCGGCCGCGGGCATCGACGTGCGCGGCCCGCTACCCGCCGACACAATGTTTCATCCCGCGGCGCGCGCCAAGTACGACGTCGCGCTGTGCATGTACCATGATCAGGCGCTCATCCCGATCAAGACGTTGTCCTTCGATAGCGCCGTGAATGTCACGCTCGGGCTGCCGTTCGTGCGCACCTCGCCCGATCACGGCACGGCGTTCGACATCGCCGGAACCGGGCGCGCAAGCCCCGCCAGCCTCGTGGCAGCCATTCGGCTCGCGCATCGGCTTGGCGCGGGCAAGGGCGCCGCGGCAATTGCGGTTACGGGATAGCGATGGGCGGGATCGACGACCTGCCGCCGTTGCGCGAGGTCATCAAACGCCACGGACTGCGCGCGCGAAAATCGTTGGGACAGAACTTTCTGCTCGACCTCAATCTCACAATGCGCATCGCGCGCGCCGCCGGACCGCTGAGCGGCGTGACGGTCGTTGAAATCGGCGCCGGCCCAGGTGGGCTGACGCGTGCCCTCCTCGCACAAGGCGCGCGGCGCGTGATCGCCGTCGAACACGACACGCGCGCCCTCGCCGCGCTCATGGAAATCGCCGCGCGTTATCCGGGCCGGCTTGATGTCGTCGAGGCGGACGCGCTGGCTTTCGACCTACACCCCCACCTTGACGCGTCACCGACGCGGGTCGTCGCAAATCTGCCCTACAATATCGCCACCGCCCTCCTCGTCGATTGGCTGATTTGCGAGCCATGGCCGCCCTGGTATGATTCGCTCTGTCTGCTATTTCAACGCGAGGTCGCCTGGCGCATCGTTGCCGCAGCGGGCGAAGAAAACTACGGGCGCCTGGCGGTGCTCGCCGGATGGCGAACGCGGGCGAAAATTCTCTTCGAAATCGCCGCTTCGGCGTTCGTGCCGCAGCCGAAGGTGACATCGTCTCTCGTCCGGTTGACGCCGCGCACCATGCCACTTCCTTGCGATCGTGGCGCGCTTGAGGCGGTGACGGCGGCGGCGTTTGGGCAACGGCGCAAGATGCTACGGCAGAGCTTGCGCTCGCTCGGTTTCGATGCGCCCGCCGCGCTGGCGCGAGCTGGCATCGATCCGACCGAGCGCGCGGAAAATGTCACAATAGAAGGGTTCGTGGCGCTCGCCCGCGCGCTTTCCGATATGCCAGCGGCCGACCCCGACAGCGTCCGAACCGTGGGCGGTCGATGAACAAGCTGTTGCGCCAATCGCTGACCGCCTATGCTGGCCCGTTATGCGAAACGGTCGTGGACTGTCCGCAGCCCAAGGATGGTGAAATCCTTGTACGCGTCGAACGCTGCGGCGTCTGCCATTCCGATCTGCATGTTCAGGACGGATATTTTCAACTCGCGGGCGAGCGCAAGCTTGATATCGGCGCCGGCCGGCGGCTGCCATTCACGCTTGGGCATGAGATCGCGGGCGTTGTCGAGAGCACGGGCCGCGCGGCACGCGCCGTTGCCATCGGACGAAAAGTTGCCGTTTACCCCTGGATTGGCTGTGGCACCTGCCGCGCGTGCCGCGAGGGCGTGGAAAATCATTGCCTAGACCCGCGTCATTTGGGCATCAATGTCGATGGCGGATTTGCCAGCCATGTCATCGTGCCGCACGAACGTTATCTCATCGATTATTCGCCCTTGCCGGCGAGCGTAGCCGGCGCCGCCATGTGTTCCGGCCTCACCGCCTATGCCGCGCTCAAACGCCTGGCCGACCGCGCCCGCGACGCGCCGCTGCTGCTTATCGGACTCGGCGGGGTTGGCATGATGGGACTCGCACTTGCGCGCACGATGTTCGCGCCGGCACCGATTGTCGTTGATGTCGATTCCAACAAGCGCGCCGCCGCGCTGGCGGCCGGCGCCGCCGCAGCTTTCGACCCGGCCGAACCAGCGACCCGCAAGGCGGTGCTCGCGGCAACTGGCGGCGTGAGCGCTATTTGCGATTTCGTCGGGTCGGAAAAATCGCTCCAATTCGCCATCGGTGTCCTCGCCAAGGGCGGCAAGATCGTCGTCACCGGCCTCTTTGGTGGCGACTTTCCAACTGGCGCCGCAATGTTTGCGCTCAAAGCGATGGCCATCGAGGGCATCTTGACCGGAACCCTCGACGAGGCGCGCGAACTCATGGCGCTCGCGCGCATGGGAAAATTCGCCGCGCCCCCTTATGACGAACGGCCATTGTCACGCGCGCAGTCGGCGCTCGAGGACCTGCGCGCCGGACGCGTCGTCGGCCGGATCGTCCTCGTCCCATAGACCGCGTCCCCACGACCGCGATATCCCGCGCGCCTATCGCGCAACGCGCGCGAGATCGTCCATCAGCGCTGCGACAAACCGCACCATCTGCGGCCGCGCATTTCGCTTCAAACGTTCGGCGGTGAGGATGGCGCGCAGATGCGCAAGGCATCGCTCCAAATCGTGATTGACCAGGACATAATCGTACTCGCCCCAATGCGGAATTTCCTCAGCGGCGTTGCGCAGCCGCCGGGCGATGACGTCCGCGCTATCCTCGGCCCGACGTTCC
>JACQAE010000162.1 GCA_016195095.1 Pseudomonadota bacterium | reverse complement strand
TAGGTCTTCACCATGTAGTACATGCAGATGCCGAGGCCCGCGACCATGCCGGAGATCGCACCCCACTTGTTGGCGCGCTTCCAGAAGACGCCGATCACCAGCGCCGGGAAGAACGACGAGGCGGCGAGCGAGAATGCCGCGGCGATTGCCACCGACGCCAAGAGCGCGCGCGCGAAGGGCGTACGACGATTCAACCCCCAACTCCCCTCAGGACAATGACAATAACGCGCCCCCGATTTGACGAGCGGTAATCTTAAGATGCGGCATTCGCAAGGCAACGCGCGATGCGCACGCGGTTGTTCACGAGCATCGTGAACGAAAGGTAAACCGGCGTCAAAGCCTCATTCGCCCGGGCGGCGCCGAACTTGGCGTCCGGGCACGCCCCCTGCCCAGCGCGCGGTCTTCTTACCGCGCCGCGCAGGGTCGATCAAGTCATTGATTAGGCTAATGCCTTTCCGATGGCGAGGAATTTTTCATGGCGCTGGCGGCGTACGCCGTCGGCGTCGAGCGGCCTGAGCTCGGCAAGAGCCGAGCCGATCGCCTGGCCGGTCGCCGCGATCGCGGCCGCGGGATCGCGATGCGCGCCGCCGAGCGGCTCGGCGATGATACCGTCGATGATCCCGAAACGGGCGAGGTCGAGCGCCGTGATCTTCATGTTGGTCGCGGCTTCCTCCGCCTTGGACGTATCGCGCCACAGGATCGAGGCCGCGCCCTCGGGCGAGATCACGCTGTAGATGGCGTGTTCGAGCATGAGCACATGATTGGCGGTCGCCGTCGCGATGGCGCCGCCCGATCCGCCTTCGCCGAGAATGACGGCAACATTGGGCACGCCCAGCGCCAAGCACATGTCGGTCGAGCGCGCGATCGCCTCGGCCTGGCCGCGTTCCTCCGCGCCAATGCCCGGATAGGCCCCCGCCGTATCCACGAGCGCGATGACCGGAATGGCGAAACGGTCGGCCATTTCCATCAGCCGCGCCGCCTTGCGGTAGCCCTCCGGCCGCGCCATGCCGAAATTGTGCCGGATGCGGCTTTCGGTGCTCGACCCCTTCTCATGGCCGAGAATGCACACGCTCTCGCCCGCGAATCGTCCGAAGCCGCCGATGATCGCGGCGTCGTCGCCGAACTTGCGGTCGCCGGCAAGCGCGACGAAATCCGTGATCAGCGCCTTGACGTAATCCAGGCAATGCGGCCGCTGCGGGTGGCGGGCGACCTGCGTCTTCTGCCACGGCGTGAGGCTGCCATAGAGCTCCTTGAGCGCCAGCGCGGCCTTGGCCTCCAGGCGCGCGATTTCTTCCTCGATGGCGACGGCGTCGCCGGCCAGCGCCAGGGAACGCAGTTCCTCGACCTTGGCCTCAATCTCGGCCACCGGCTTTTCGAAATCGAGATAACTGCGCATCGTTCCTCGTTTTCCGCGCTAGCGTGGAAGCGGCCGCGGGGCGGCGAAATGAGCCTCGACAGGCCCGGCCTGTCAAGGAAGGCGGGCGCCGCAGCGTCGCGCCGCGATTGCCGGGCCGACCGTCCTTGTGGCGACGGCAAGCGCGCCGTGTGGCGATGCGAGCGTGATCCCGAAAAGTGGAAACCGGTTTTGCGATAAGATCGTGCTCCGGCCGACTGTTTACCATAGCGTGGGGCCTCAGGCGCAAAATGACCTGATCGCGACGTTTCGATCCCCCCATGTCAAGGCACGAGGGCCCGCTCACGTGTTAATCACGCGCGGCGAACGCCGGTCAATCCGGCGCGTCCGCCAGCGGGTGCAGGTCGCGCACCATGCGCTTGAGGCGTTCCTCGAGCACGTGCGTATAGATCTGCGTCGTCGAAATGTCGGCATGGCCGAGCAGCGTCTGCACGACGCGCAGGTCGGCGCCGTTATGCAGCAGATGGCTGGCGAAGGCGTGGCGCAGCACGTGCGGGCTGATGCGATCGGCGCGGATGCCGGCCGCGGCGGCCAATTCCTTGAGCTCGCGCGCCGCGTGCTGGCGGGTGAGATGCCCGCTGTCGCCGAACGAGGGGAAGAGCCATTGCGCCGCGGGCGTCGTGGGCGTCGCCGCGCCGGCGGCGGCGACATAGGCGCGCATGGCGTCGCGCGCCGCGGCGTTGAGCGGCACCAGGCGTTCGCGCCCGCCCTTGCCGCGCACCGCCAGCATGGCTTCCTCGCGGCGCGCGGCACCGGCAGGCAGCGCGATCAATTCGGAGATGCGCAGACCCGTGGCGTAAAGAACCTCGATGAGGCAGTAAAGCCGCAGCGCCCGCAGCCGCGCCGGCGGCGCCAGGTCGGCATCGCCGGCGCGGCGTTGCGCGGCGCCGATCAGGCGGTCGACTTCGGCGATGGACAGCGTCTTGGGTAGCGGGCGGCCGCGCCTTGGCCCGCTGACGCCGGCCGAGGGGTCGTCGCCGCGCACCCCCTCGGCATAGAGGAAGCGATGCAGTTGGCGAATCGCCGAGAGCCCTCGCGCCTGCGAGGACGGCTTGTGGCCGCGCCCGCTCAATGCCGCGAGATAGGCGCTGACATGCGATTTTTGCGCGTTCGACAGCGTGCGCCCGGCGCCGGCCAGGTGCGCGCAATAATCGGCAAGATCGCGGCCATAGGCGGCGAGCGTGTTGGCGCTGGCGCCGCGTTCAGCCAGGAGCATGTCGCGAAATCGCTCGACCAGGCGTTGGTCCTGCTGCTTGTCGGCGCGGGTCATCGGTCGGTGCCCTGCCTGCGATGCATCGTTTCCCACCGTCGCAGACTTTTGCCGCGATATCACGCGCGAACGCGCACGATGGCAAGGCCAAGCCATTCGCGTTCACCGCGTCACGCGCCGGCGCGGTCGGCCGGGCGCGGCGCGGCCTCGCCCGCCGGCGGCCTTAGCCATTCGCGCAGCCGCTGGAACACGACATAGAGCACCGGGATCATGAATATCCCGATGAAAGACGCCGCGACCATGCCGCCGAAAACGGTGGTGGAAACGCCACGGCGGCTCAGCATGCCGGCGCCAGTCGCGAAGACGAGCGGCAGCAGGCCGGCGATGAAGGCAAAGCTCGTCATCATCACCGCGCGGAAGCGCTCGCGCGCGCCGGCGATCGCGGCCTCCTCGATCGACAGGCCGTGCTCGCGCCGCTCCTTGGCGAATTCCACGATCAGGATGCCGTTCTTGGCTGCGAGCGCGATCAGCACGACGAGCCCGATCTGGGCATAAAGATTGTTGTCCAGCCCGAAAAGAAGCAGCGCAGCCATGGACCCGAGAACGCCAACGGAAACCGACAGCAGCACGCCGACCGGAATCGACCAGCTCTCATAAAGGCCGACGAGGAACAAATAGGCAAACAGAATGGCGAGCGCGAGGATGACGGTGGTCTTGCCGGCGGCCTGCTTTTCCTGCAACGCGGTGCCGGTCCATTCATAGCCATATCCGCGCGGCAGCGTCTTGGCCGAAATCCCTTCCATCGCGGCGATGGCGTCGCCCGACGAATGACCCGGCGCCGGGCCGCCATTGAGCGTCACGCTGCGCAGATTGTTGTAGCGCGTCACGGATTGCGGACCGAGCACGATGCGCGCGTTGGCGAAGGCGCGTATCGGCACCATATCGCCGCCGCGATTGCGCACGTTGATGCGGTAGATATCGCCAATCCGGGCGCGATCGGAGGCCTCGCCCTGCAAGGTGACCTGCCAGGTCCGCCCGAACAGGTTAAAGTCGTTGACATAGGCGCTGCCGAGCACGGATTGCAGCGCGGCGAAGACATCGGCCACATCGACGCCGAGCGTCTGTACCTTCTCGCGGTCGATATCGAGATAGAGCTGCGGCGTGCTGGCGCTGTAGGTGGTGAAGACCGCGCGCAGCGCCGGGTCCTGGTTGGCCGCGAAGACGAGCCCGCGCGCAACCGCGGCGACTTCGGCCGCCGTTGCGCCGCCCTGGCTCTGCAATTGGTATTCGAAGCCGGAGCCGGTACCGAGGCCGATGATCGGCGGCAGATTGAATGCAAACACGACGGCGTCGCGAATGGGCGCGAATTGCCGCGTCAATCGCGCGATGATTGCGTTCGCCGAAAGTTCCGGATTCTTGCGCTCGTCGAACGGCTTGAGCGTGACGATGAGGAGCGCGCTGTTCGATTTCACCAGCCCGTCGATCATGCTGTAGCCGACCACCGAGGTCGCCGCGGCAACGCCCGGCGTGGCGCGCACGATGTCCTCGACCCGCCGCGTGACCGCGTCGGTGCGATTGACCGAGGCTCCCTCCGGCAGTTGCACCTCGGCGAATACGGCGCCCTGGTCCTCCGACGGCAGGAAGCCGCCCGGCGTGATCTTGAACAGCCAGCCGGCGCCGGCGATCACGACGCCGAGCACGATGACGCCAAGCACCGCGAGGCGCACGATGCGGCGCACGATCAGCGCATAACCGTCGCGCGCCTTGTCGATCCCGCGCAGCACATAGCCGAGCGGGCCGCGCCTGGGCGCGTGGCTGGGCTTGAGCAGCACCGCGCATAGCGCCGGCGACAGGGTGAGCGCATTGATGGCGGAGATGATCATGGACACCGACACCGCCACTGCGAACTGGCGGAACAATTCGCCGGAAATGCCGGGGATGAACGCGACTGGAACGAACACCGACAATAGCACCATCGTGATGGCGATGATCGGCGCGGTGATCTCGCCCATCGCGCGCCGCGCCGCCGCGGCGGGCGTGAGCGAATGGTCCTTTTCGAGCTGCGCCTCGACCGCCTCGACGACCACGATGGCGTCGTCAACAACGATGCCGATGGCGAGGACAAGCGCCAGCAGCGACACGGTATTGGCGGAAAATCCGAGCGCCAGCATCACCGCGAACGTGCCGACCAGCGACACCGGCACCGCGACCAGGGGAATGAGCGTGGCGCGGAAATTGCCGAGGAACAGGAAAACCACGATGACCACGAGGACGAAGGCCTCGATCAGCGTGTGCACCACCTCGTTCAGGCTTTGCTTGACGAACAGGGTGGTGTCGTAGGTGACGCTGTAATCGACGCCCTCGGGAAAGGAACTCTTGAGCGTGTCGAGGATCGCGCGCACCTTGCCGGCGCTCTCGATGGCGTTGCCGCCGGGCGCCTGGTAAAGGCCGATCACGGCGGCGGCATTGCCGTCGAGCCGCCCGCGCGTATCCAATTGGCGCGCCGCAAGCTCGACGCGCGCGACGTCGTGAATGCGCACGAACGAGCCGTCGGGATTGGCGCGCAGGACGACGGCGCCGAATTCCTCCACGCTCGCGAGCCTTCCCTTGGTCTGGATGTTGAGCTGGAACTGCTGGTCGGGCAACGCCGGCTCGGCCCCGATGCGCCCGACGGCGGCCTGGATGTTCTGGCGCTTGAGCGCGCCGGAAATATCGTTCGGCGTCAGGCCATAGAGCGTGAGGCGATCGACGTTGAGCCAGACCTTCATGCTGTAGTCGGCGGGCGTGAGCAGGGACACGTCGCCCAAGCCCGGCACGCGCTTGAGTGCGTCGAGAATATTGATGGTCGCGTAGTTGGCCAGAAACAATTGATCGTAGCGGTTGTCCTTCGACGTCAGCGTCACGATCTGCAACAAGGCCGAGGATTTCTTGGTGACGCTCACGCCCAGGCTGCGCGCTTCCTGCGGCAATTGCGCCTCGGCCAAGCCGACGCGGTTCTGCACCTTGACGCTGTTGAGATCGGGGTCGGTTCCCACCGCGAAGGTGACGTTGAGCGTGTAGCTGCCGTCGCTGCCGCTCGTCGATTTCATGTAGAGCATGTTGTCGACGCCGATCACGCGCGACTCGATCGGCTGCGCCACCGTGGCCTCGACCACCTCCGCGCTGGCGCCCGGATAGGCCGTGGTCACGGCGATCTGCGGCGGCACGATATTGGGAAATTGCGCGATCGGGATTTGCGTGAGCGCGACGACGCCGGCAAGCGAAATGACGATCGAAATGACCACCGCGAGCCGTGGCCGATCGATGAAGATGCCCGAGATCATGCCTCACGCCCCCGGCTTGACTTCGGTCGCCTCGACGACCTGGCCGGGGCGCACCTTCTGGATGCCCTCGGTAATCACCAGGTCGTCCGCCTCTAGGCCCTTGCTCACGATGACTTGCGCGCCCAGGCCACGGCCAAGCTCGACGCGGCGCACGCGCACCTTGCTCTCCTTGTCGACGACCAGCACGTAGGCGCCGGACTGATCGACCTGCAACGCCTGCTGCGCCACGCGCAGCGCGCGCTCGGCCGCGCCGGATTCGACGACAACGTTCACCAGCGCGCCATCGACAAGAATGCGATCCGGGTTGGCGAAGGACGCGCGCACCAGCACCGTGTCGGTCCCCTGATTGATCGTGACGTCGATGAAGTCGAGCTTGCCCGGCTGGCCGTAACGGCTCGCGTCGGCGAGCACGGCATGAACGACGAATGCATCGCGTTTGGCGGCGCCGGCGCTGGCGTTACGATTGCGGATGTCGAGAATGTCGCGCTGCGACACCGGGAAGGTCGCATAGATCGGATCCTGGCGCACGATCGTCGCCAATGCGCCGCTGGCCGGCGCGACGAACGCACCGACGGACACGCTGGCGCGGCTGATGCGCCCGGCGATCGGGGCGCGGATTTCCGTATAGCCGAGCTGGAGCTGCGCCTTTTCCAGCGCCGCATTTTGCGCCAGCAGCGCGCCGCGCGCCTCGCCGAGGCGGGCGGTAACCTGGTCGAGGACGGCCTGCGCCGCGACGTTGCGCTGCACGAGTTGCGTCTGGCGATCGACATCGATCTCGGCGAGCTTGAGCGTCGCGCGCGCTTTTTCGAGCGCGCCTTGCGCCTCCTCGACGGCGGCGCGGTAAAGGCCCTTCTCGATCACGAACAACAGGTCGCCGGCCTTGACGTCGGCGCCCTCGGTGAACGCGCGTTGCTCAAGAAATCCCTCGATGCGCGCGCGCAGTTCGACCTTGTCCTTGGCCTCGACGCGCGCGGTGAAGGAATGCGTCGGCTTGATCTCCACGGCGGCAACGCGCACGACGCTCACGGCCGGTCGCGGACCGGGCGCGGATCGCGACGCCGGCCCGCCTTGATCGCAGCCGCCCAAAGCCAGCGGCATCAGGAAGATGGCGGCCAGTCCAGACGCGTGCGCGGCGTGTCGCATGGCAAATGCCCCCGTGATGCCGATGCCTGCCATTGAAGGATCGCGCGGCGGCGATCGTATGGGCCACTATGACCGACAATCATGCGCCGTCACAAGGAGGCCGCCCCGGCACGCGTCGCCGCGCCTCGCGGCTGGCGAAAAAATCAATTATTGCTTGATGAACTTGTCGGGCGAGACGGTGACGCTGATCTCGCGCGGCTTGGGTTGAAAATAGGTTGCCAGGGAGTAGACGGTGCCGTAGCCGATGGCGGCAATCACAGCGATTGCGGCAATGAGGCGGATCAGGCTAGGCATGCGTACGCCTCATGCGCGGTTGCCGAAGAGCCGGCGCCGCGCCACGGCCTTGGTCGCGGTGCGGCGTCGGATTTTGCCGCCTCCGGCACGACCGGCATCGCTCGCCGGCGCGCGCGACAGCTGGCATCCGGTGGTTGGCAGCGCCGCTGATTTCGACCACGATCGGCGCGCAAAGACAAGAGGCGCGCGCGTGCGACGGGTTGTGTGCGCCACAGGTTCGTTGAACCGTCGGCGCAAACGTGGATACTTGGCCGATGAACGACCCGCGTACACCCGACGGCGCAGCGCCGGATGGCGCCGACGCGCAGCTGACGCGGGCCCTCGGCGCGCGCGCGATCGTGCTCGTCGGCATGATGGGCGCCGGCAAGTCCTCCGTCGGCAAGCGCCTGGCGACGCGGCTCGGCCTGCCCTTCGTCGACGCCGACGGCGAAATCGAGCTCGCCGCGCGCATGAGCATCGCCGACATCTTCTCGACCCATGGCGAGGCCTATTTCCGCACCGGCGAGGCGCGGGTGATCGCGCGCCTGCTCGAGGGCGGCGCGCAGGTGCTGGCCACCGGCGGCGGCGCCTATATGAATGCCGCCACGCGCGCGGCGATCGCCGCCCGCGCGGTCAGTATCTGGCTCAAGGCCGACCTCGAGGTGCTCATGCGGCGCATCCGCCGCCGCACCGACCGACCGTTGCTGCATACCGCCGATCCAGAAGCCACCTTGCGCGAATTGATGGCCGCTCGCCATCCGGTCTATGCCCATGCAGACCTCACGATCGACTCGCGCGACGTGGCGCATGAAGCGGTCGTCGAGGACATCATGACCGGCCTGTGGGCGCATCTTGGTCTTGAAGCGCTGCCCGTCCGGCAGGAGGAGAGGCAATGACGATTCCCTTGCGCCCGGGCGAGGCGGCGATCGTGACCGTCGCCCTGGGCGCGCGCGCCTATGACATTATCATCGGCCGCGGCGCGCTCGCCGCGCTCGGTGAACGCGTCGCCGCGCTCAAACCCGGCGCCCGCGTCGGCATCGTGTGCGATGAAACGGTGGCGGACCTGCATCTCGCGCAGGCAAGCGCGGCACTCGCCGGTTGCGGCATCAACGCACAGGTGGTGCGGGTAGCGCCCGGCGAGGGCTCGAAATCCATCGCGCAATTCGAACGCGTCTGCGACGCGCTGATCGCGGCGCGGCTCGAGCGCAGTGACATTGTCATGGCGCTTGGCGGTGGCGTGGTCGGCGACCTGGCGGGATTCGCCGCCGCCAGCGTCAAGCGCGGGCTCGATCTCGTGCAAGTCCCGACGACGCTGTTGGCGCAGGTTGATTCCTCGGTCGGCGGCAAGACCGGCGTCAACTCGCGCCACGGCAAGAACCTGATCGGGGCGTTCCACCAGCCGATCCTGGTCATCGCCGACACGGCGCTGCTCGACACCCTGCCGCCACGCGAATTTCGCGCGGGTTACGCGGAGGTGGTGAAATACGGCCTGTTGGGCGACGCCGGGTTCTTTTCCTGGCTTGAGATGCACTGGCGCGACGTCTTTGCCGGCGGGGCGGCGCGCGAGCACGCCATCGCGACGAGTTGCCGCATGAAGGCGCAGATCGTTGGCCGCGACGAACGCGAGAGTGGCGAGCGCGCGCTGCTCAATCTCGGGCATACGTTCGGGCATGCGGTGGAGGCGGCGGCCGGTTTTTCCAGCCGGCTCTTGCATGG
>JACQAE010000161.1 GCA_016195095.1 Pseudomonadota bacterium | reverse complement strand
CCGCGGCGCCGGCACCAACGATCACCACGTCGACCTGCCGCGCGGGCGCCGTCTGGGCCAATGCCGGTAGGGAGAACGCAGCCGCCGAGGCGGCCGAGCCGGCCAATAATGAGCGGCGACTAAGTGGCGACATGGTTTCCAGATGATTGACGCGGCTGCGCATCTTGCCCCAGGGCGGCGGCAACGACAAATGCGCCGGCGCGCGAGCGCCCTGCGGCATGAACCAATATGCAACCGATATCGACTAAATTTCGCGCGGTTAGGGACGCGCGCGAGGTCCGCACGTCCTTCAGGATCCCCGCGCCATGGCCTGGATGTCCAACCGAATCGGGCAGTTGATCGCCCGCTACCTGGAAAAGCCGGTCGCCGGTTTTGAACCCTTTACGCCGAGCGAGCCGGAGGCGTTGCGCGAATCCTTGCGGCCGGGCGACGTGCTCCTCGTCGAGGGCAGCAATCACATATCGGGCGTGATCAAGTATCTGACGCAATCGACATGGTCGCATGCCGCGCTTTATGTCGGCCCGATCAAGGGCGCGCAGACCGCCGATGGCGAGGATCATGTGCTGATCGAGGCCAATATCGAGCACGGGGTCGAATCCGCGCCGCTGTCGAAATACTTCACGTTCCATACGCGAATTTGCCGTCCGGTCGGGCTCAGCCACGACGACTGCGATCTCGTCTGCGAATACGCGACCAAGCGACTGGGCTTTGCTTACGACCTCAAGAACATCATCGACCTCTTGCGCTACCTGTTTCCGCTGCCGGTGCCGCAGCGCTGGCGGCGGCGCATGATCGCGATGGGCTCCGGCGATCCGACACGCCTCATCTGTTCGGCGCTGATAGCGCAGGCATTCGAGTCGGTGCGCTATCCGATCCTGCCGCGGGTGACGCGGCTCGAAAGCCGCAGCAAACGCCGCGAGATCCTGCAGATCCGCCATTCCACCCTCTACACCCCGCGCGATTTCGATATCTCGCCCTATTTCAAGGTGGTCAAGCCGACCATCGCGCGCGGCTTCGACTACAAGACCATGCACTGGGCCGACCTGCCGCTGCCGCCGGCCGAGACGGCGCAAGATAGTCCCTTTGGCAGGCGCAAACGCATATCGCGGCGGCGTCGGTTCCGCTTGCCGCGCAAGGCGACGCGTTGATCGGTCGAATAGCGGGCGCGTCCGATGGCGCGGCGGGTGGCAATAGGCAGGCCGGCGCGGACCAGGCAAAATCACGCTATGCCAAAGGGCGCGCGAACTCGGATCGCGTCGGCCGTCGCGATGGGAGAAGTACCGCTGGTCGCGTTCGCGCGACGGTGACCGCGAAATCGCGCGTGATCTTGAAAAGATTTCGCCGCGCGAAACGCTGCATGCCGGCGCGGCAAAAGGCGATTTAATCGCTCGCCGCTTCCGCAGCCGTGTGGTCCTGCTTCTCGCTGATCCGCGCGGATTTACCGCGACGCCCGCGCAGGTAATACAGCTTGGCGCGCCGCACCTTGCCGCGACGCACGACCTTGATCGAATCGACCATCGGCGAATAGAGCGGAAAGACGCGCTCGACGCCCTCGCCATAGGAAATCTTGCGTACCGTGAAGTTCTCGTTCAGCCCGCCGCCGGAACGGCCGATGCACACGCCTTCATAGGCCTGCACGCGCGTGCGCTCGCCTTCGACGACCTTGACGTTGACGATAAGCGTGTCACCGGGCCCGAATTCCGGGATCTGCTTGCCGGCGGAAAGCTTCGCGACCTGCTCGTGTTCGAGCTTTTGGATCAGGTTCATTGTCGGATCTCCGTCGGATGCGCCTGGCGCGGTGACACGAGCGCACGAGCGCCTGCGGCGCTATCGCCACCAGTCGGCGAGGCTTCTACGACAAAGACGCGCCAATGTCACGCCTTTGGCGGCCCCTTTTTGGCCCCCGTTAACCGCGCCTGGCGGGCGGCCCACAGGTCCGGCCGACGATCGCGGGTGAGGCGCTCGGCTTCCACCTGGCGCCAGGCGGCGATGCGGGCATGGTCGCCGCAGGTAAGCACCGGCGGAATCGGGCGGTCTTCCCATAGCTGCGGGCGGGTATATTGCGGATATTCAAGCAGGCCGTCCGAGAAGCTCTCCTCGTGCGCCGACTCCTCGCGACCCATGACTCCCGGCAACAGCCGCACGCACGCGTCGATGAGCGCTAGCGCCGCGATTTCACCGCCGGAAACCACGAAATCGCCGATCGAGACCTCCTCAAGGCGGCGGCCGTCGATGACGCGCTGATCCACGCCTTCGAACCGCCCGCAAACAATGACCGCGCCCTGTCCCTGCGCCAGCGCGCGCACGCGCGCCTGCGTTAACGCCACGCCGCGCGGGCTCATCAGCAGGCGCGGGCGGGCATCCGCGCCGACCGCGTCGACGGCGCGCGCGACCACGTCGGGCTTCATCACCATGCCGGGACCGCCGCCGGCCGGCGTATCGTCAACCATGCGGTGCCGGTCGGGAGCGTGATCGCGCAAGTCGATGCAATCGAGCGCCCACAGGCCACGCGCGCGCGCCTTGCCGGCGAGGCTCGTCGCCAGCGGCCCGGGAAACATGTCCGGGAAAATGGTGAGGATGGTGGCGCGCCACATCGGTCATCCCTATTGGCATCGCGCGCGCGACGCGGTGCCCCAATTTCATGCGCTCCCGCGCGAGGTTCATGCGCGCATTGACGCCGATCGCGCCGGCGCGCGCCGCGCAAGCCTACACGTCATCCGATACATCCGTAGGCGGATCGATCACCAACCGCGCACCGGCAAAATCGATGACCGGTACCGCCGCCTTGTTGAACGGCACCAGCATGGTCGCACGGCCATTTGCCGGTCTGACCTCAATCAGATCGCCGGCGCCGAAATCATGCAAGGCCACGACTTCACCGACCACCGCGCCGGCCGTGTCATGCACGGCAAGGCCGATCAGATCGGAATGGTAGAACTCGTCATCGGCCGGCGGCGGCAGGCGGTCGCGGGCGACATAAAGCTCGAGGTTGCACAGCTTTTCCGCCTCCGTGCGGCTGCACACGCCATGGATGCGCGCGACCATTGATGCTTTTGTCGGCCGCAGCGACGCAATGCGAAACGCGCGCGCGCCATCGGCGGTTTCAAGCAGTCCATAATTTGCCACCGCCATCGGATCGGCGGTGAACGACCACAGCCTGACCTCGCCACGCACGCCGTGCGCGGCGCCGATGCGGGCAACGCAGACAAGCCGTCGCGATGGTTGCGGCGTGCTCACCGCCGGCGTCAGCTGGCGGCGGCGGTCTTGGCGGCCGCAGCCTTGGCGGTGGCCGCAGCCTTGGCGGCGGTGGCGGCCTTGGCGGCGGCCTCGGCGAGTTCCTTGCGTTGCTTGCGCGGAATGGCCTTTTCCGGGTTCTTGCGTGGCGCACGCTTGCTCACGCCGGCGGCGTCGAGAAAGCGCAGAATGCGATCCGACGGCTGCGCGCCCTTGGCGATCCAAGCCTTCGCCTTGTCGAGGTCGAGCTTGAGGCGGTCCTTATGGTCCTTGGGCAGCAGCGGGTTGAAAAATCCAAGCCGTTCGATGAAGCGGCCATCGCGTGGATAGCGCGAATCCGCGGCGACGATGTGGTAGACGGGCCGCTTCTTGGTGCCGGCGCGGGCCATGCGGAGTACGACGGGCATTGCTTGTCCTTTCGATTGCGGCGTATGCGCTAAACGCGGTTAGCGGGCCGGTGTTTGTTTGGGCTCCACCTCGTCGAGGTGACGTTTCTTCGAACGGCGAACGGACGTTGACGTCGCCCGAGACCGTCGTGACGTTCGGAAAATTGTCATTTCTTCTTTCCCAATCCGGGAAAGCCGCCAAGTCCAGGCAGCTTGGGGCCGCCAAGGCCCGGCAATCCGCCGCCGGGAAACTTTGCCGGCAAGCCGGGCATGGCCGGCGGCAGGCCACCCGGAATGCCACCAGGCATGCGTTCGGCGAGCTTTGCCATCTGCTCGGGCGACGGCGCGCCGCCGCCAAGTCCCATCATGTTACCGAACGCCGCCAGCGGGCCGCGCTTGCCGCCGCCCATGGCCTTCATCATGTCGGACATCGTGCGGTGCATCTTCAGGAGCCGGTTGATCTCCTCGACCTTGGTGCCGGAACCGGCGGCGATGCGCTTCTTGCGGCTTGCCTTGAGCACGTCGGGGCTGCGCCGTTCCTTTGCGGTCATGGAATTGATGATCGCCACCTGGCGCTTGAGCAGGCGCTCGTCGAGATTGGCGGCCATGGCCTGGTTCTTCATTTTTGCGATGCCCGGCAGCATGCCCATCAGGCCGCCAATCCCGCCCATCTGCTGCATCTGACCCAATTGCTCGCGCAGGTCGTTAAGATCGAACGCCCCCTTGCGCATGCGCTCGGCGACGCGCGCCGCCTTCTCGGCATCGATGGTCGCCGCCGCGCGCTCCACCAGCGTGACGATGTCGCCCATGCCGAGAATGCGATCGGCGATGCGCGCGGGATGGAATTCCTCGAGCGCGTCGAGGCCCTCGCCGGTGCCGACGAGCTTGATCGGCTTGCCGGTCACGGCGCGCATGGACAAAGCGGCGCCGCCGCGACCGTCGCCGTCGACGCGCGTGAGCACGATCCCGGTCAGCCCCACGCGCTGATCGAACGACCGCGCCAGGTTGACCGCGTCCTGCCCGCTCAGCGCGTCGGCGACGAGCAGGACCTCGTGCGCATCGGCGGCGCGCTTGACCTCGGCCGCCTCCGCCATCATCGCCTCATCGAGCGTGACGCGGCCGGCGGTGTCGAGGAGAACGACGTCGAACCCGCCGAACCGCGCCGCTTGCACGGCGCGCGTGGCGATCTGCACCGGTGACTGCCCCGCGACGATCGGCAGCGTATCGATACCAAGCTGGCGCCCAAGCACGGCGAGCTGTTCCATCGCCGCCGGCCGGCGCGTATCGAGCGAAGCCATCAGCACCTTGCGGCGCGCCGTCTCGGCCAGGCGGCGGGCGATTTTCGCGGTGGTTGTCGTTTTGCCTGAGCCCTGCAGGCCGACGAGCATGATCGGAACCGGCGCCGGGGCATTGAGGTCGATGGGATCGGCGCTCGTGCCCAGCGTTTCGACGAGCTGGTCATGCACGATTTTCACGACCATCTGCCCCGGCGTCACCGACTTGATGACTTCGACGCCCTCGGCACGCTCGCGCAGCTTGTCGACAAAGCCGCGCACCACGTCGAGCGCCACGTCAGCCTCGATCAGCGCGCGCCTAACCTCGCGCGCGGCAGCGTCGATATCGGCTGGCGACAGCACTCCGCGCCCGGTGAGGCGATCGAGAATTGTGGACAGCTTTTCGGAAAGCGTATCGAACATCGTTTCTCCGCCGCGCCCCTTTCAAGCCAGTGCGCGGACATCGCGGCCGCGCAAAAAACACGACTGCGCCCGAGGGCGCATAGCGCTGTCGGACGTTGGCCTCCGGCCATCGCGGGCCGGTCGGCGGATCGCTGATCAGTCTCGCTCTGAGAGCGCGCGGACACTAGTGGATGCGGGGTCGCGAAGTCAACCGCGCCGTGGCGCGGGCAAGCGCGGCCTTGTGGGAACCGGTTCGCCGCGGAAAATGCGACAAAGTCGAAGAAAATAGAGCGCGTGGCCATTCAATTGAGGCGGGAAGCACTCTAGAGGCCGCTGAACCAGTTATAGCCCTTGTCCTCCCAATACCCGCCGCGGTCCTCGTTGGTGACCACGAGCGAGACGACGTGCTTGGGGTTCTTGAACCCGAGCTTGGTCGGCATGCGGATCTTCATCGGGAAACCGTACTTGCGCGGCAGGATCTCATCGGCGAAGCGAAACGTCATTTGCGTCTGCGGATGCAGGGCGGTCGGCATGTCGATGGTGGTGGAATAGCCTTCGGCGCAGGTGACGTAGATATATTTCGCGCGCCGGTCGGCGCCGACGCGCGCGAGGAAATCGCCGAGCCGCGCGCCACTCCATTTGCCGATCGCGCTCCAGCCCTCGATGCAGATATGGCGCGTGATCTGCGTGACCTGCGGCAGTGCGTAGAGTTCCTCAAGCGTCCATGACTTCTTGTTCTCGACAAGGCCGCCGACTTCGAGCGCGTAACCGCGCGCGTCCACTTCCGGCGCTTCATCCACGTCATAATATGCGTTGAATGGAAACGGCCGCGTGAGCGCGCTTTCGGGGAATTCGGGCGCCAGCTTGTTGGGATTGAAAATCAGCGCCTGCACGCCGTCGTTGAATCGCGACATGGCGCGCAGCGCCGTCTGCGCGGTTTGGCTGTCGGTAATGTCGCATCCGGTGAGCAAGGTCACGGCGCCCAGGCTGGCGGCGCCGCGCAGGAACCGCCGCCGCGCCGGATCGGGCAGCAGCCGCGCGGCCTCGTTGAGGAAATACCTAGTATCGACGCCGGGCACCGGCTTGCGTGGGCGTGACATGATTGTTCTCCTCAATGTCCGCGCAGCATGGCGCGCAGGCTGCGCGGGACGATGACCGCGAGCGCGACGTGAACGACGAGAAACCCAACAATGACGCTCATCGCGAGAAAGTGGACATAGCGCGCTAAGTCGTAGCCGCCGAACAGCGTGGTCAGTTCCTGCAATTGGACCGGTTTCCAGATCGCCAGGCCCGACAGAACCATGATCGTGCCGGCCAGGATGACGCCGACATAGAGCAGCTTCTGGACCGAGTTGTAGACGCTCAGGTCGTCATGCGTGAGTTGGCCGCGCAGCGCGGCAAGCGTGTCGGCCAAAACGCCCGATGGATATATCGGCAAGAGCTTGCGACGGAACCGTCCGGTCGCGATGCCAAGCGTGATATAGGCGAGGCCGTTGATCACCAGGAGCCACATGGCGGCGAAATGCCAGTCGAGCGCGCCGGCGAGCCAACCGCCAAGCGTGATCGAGGGCGGGAAGCTGAACGGAAAGAGCGGCGAGGCGTTATAGATCTGCCAGCCGGAAGCGATCATCACCAGCATGGCGATGGCGTTGACCCAATGCGTCACGCGCAGCCATAGCGGATGCACCAAAGGAGGCGGCCGCAGGGCGGCGTCTTGCGAATGGCCGGGGTCGCGCATGGCGCCTTTATTCTCCACCCTCGTTGGCATGGACCGGATTCGTGCCGATGCCGGGCCGGCCGGTGCTACGGCCGGCCCAGCGGTCACGCCTTAGCTCGGGAGCAGAACGGTGTCGATCACGTGAATGACGCCGTTCGACTGGGTGACGTTGGCGATGGTGACGGTGGCGATATTGCCCTTGCCGTCCTCGATCACGATCTTGTCGCCCATCATTTTTGCGGTGAAGGTGCAGCCGCCCACGGTCTTGACCGGATGCGCGCCGCCGTCGTCCTTGATCATCGCCTTGATGGCGCTTGCCATCGCCTTGGCGGGAACGACATGGCAGGTGAGGATCTTGGTGAGCTGCGCCTTGTTCTCGGGCTTGAGCAGCGTCTCAACCGTGCCCTTGGGCAGTTTGGCAAACGCGGCGTTGGTCGGCGCGAAGACCGTGAAGGGACCCGGACCTTGGAGCGTATCGACCAGCCCCGCGGCCTTCACGGCGGCGACGAGCGTCGTGTGATCCTTGGAATTGACGGCGTTCTGAATGATGTTTTTCGACGGATACATGGGCGCGCCGCCGACCTGCACGGTCTTTTCCTGCGCGACGCCGGGGGCAAAGACGGCCCCCGACAACAGCGCGAGCGCGGCCGCGCTGGCGGCGGCGGAGACGAATTTAAGACGCATGGACATGAGAATGCTCCTCGTTTTCTTACCTGGTTGCTGGTCGTGAGACTTCCTGCCGGGCTGACCGGCAGGACGAACGTGACGGATGGGGGCCGGTGGCTTGGACGCGCCGGCTCCATTTCGTCGTCGCAGCCAGTTACGGGCGGGGAACGCCTCGAGTTGCGCCGACCCGATCGAATTCACGGATTCGTGAGAATCACGCCCCTGGGGTCAGCGCGCCGCCACGCCCGCGGCTGGCGTCCATCGGCGACCACGGCTTTAAGTCCGCGCCGTCGCCGTGTTAGGTCGTGCGGGCGGGGGCCGCGAATAAAGCCATCATGAAGAGCCAGCCGGGAAACTTTTTCGAGGATTTTCGCCTTGGCGCGACCTTCGCGCACGCCACGCCGCGTACCATCACCAGCGGCGACGTGGCGGTCTCCCAGGCACTTTATGGCGCGCGTTTTGCCGTGCAATCCTCGGACGTATTCGCGCGCGCGCTCGGCTATCCACGCGCGCCGGTGGACGACCTGCTGGTGTTCAACGTCGTCTTCGGCAAGTCGGTTCCCGATATCTCGCTCAATGCGGTCGCCAATCTTGGCTACGCCGCCTGCCGCTTCCTCGCGCCGGTCTATCCTGGCGATACGCTCGACGCGCGCTCCGAGATTCTCGGGCTGCGCGAGAATTCCAATGGCAAGACCGGCGTCGTGCATGTGCGCACGCGCGGGTTCAACCAGGCGGGCACGCCAGTCCTCGACTATGTGCGCTGGGTGATGGTGCGCAAGCGCGACGCGCGCGCGCGGGTCGTTGAGGCGCCGCCGCCGCCGCAACCGGCGGCCGTCGAGCCGCAGGCGCTCGCGCAGGCCTGTCCGCCATTGACGATCGCGGCATATGATTTCGCGCTAGCCGGCAGCGCGTACCGCTTCGACGACTATGCCGTGGGCGAGCGAATCGACCATGTCGACGGCGTGACGGTCGAGGAGGCCGAGCACCAGATGGCGGCGCGCCTTTATCAGAATACCGCGCGCGTGCATTTCAACCAGCACACCGAAAGCGCGGGCCGCTTCGGACGGCGACTCGTTTATGGCGGGCATGTTATCGCCATCGCGCGGGCGCTGTCGTTCAACGGACTTGGCAATGCCTTCCACGTCGCGGCGATCAATGGCGGGCGCCACGTCGCCCCGCTGTTCGCCGGGCGAACCGTCTATGCGTGGTCGGAAGTCCTCGCCAAGGCGCAACTTCCGAGGCGCGGCGATGTTGGCGCGCTGCGGCTGCGCACGGTGGCGACGAGCGACCAGCCTTGCGCGGATTTTCCCGGCGCCACCGATTCCGGCGCCAGCCCCGCGGTCGTTCTCGATCTGGATTACTGGGTGCTCATGCCGCGCTAGAGCATTTTCCGGCGAAGCGGGAACCGCTTTTCGGACAAGATCACGCGCGCATATGCGCGACCAGCTGTTGGGCGAATGGCGGCAGCGATTGCAGGCTGCGCACGCAGATCTTGAGGTCGCGCAGCGCCCAGGCGTCGGTCAGGTCGAGCGCGCGAATCGCCATGGCCTTTTCCGCCTGGCGCGCGGTGGTGCGCGGCACGACGCCGATGCCGACATTGCGTTCGACGAGACGGCACACGGCGTCGAAGCTGCGCAGCTGAACGCGCAGCCGCAGCGGCCGCCCGATACGTTCCGCCTTGGCCGCGAGAAACCGCTGGATGGCGCTGGCGCGGTCGAGCCCGACAAAGTCATGATCGAGCACGTCGGCGAACGCGATCCGCTCGCGCCGCGCGAGCGCGTGATTGCGCGCCACCACCACGACGAACCGGTCGCTGCGGAACGGAAAGGTCGTCAGGCGGCCGGGATCGACCGTGCCGGCGACGACGCCGATGTCGCCGACGCCTTCGGCGATGAGCCCGACGATTTCGTCGCTCAGCCGTTCCTCGATATCGACGCTCACGTGCGGATGCGCGGCGAGAAACGAGCTGAGCGTTTCCGGCAGGAACTCGGTCAGCGCGTTGGTATTGGATAGGACGCGGACCTGGCCGGCATGTCCGCCGGCATAGGCGCCGAGATCCTCGCGCAGGCGCTCGGCCTGGGCGAGGATGGTGCGGGCGTGCTGCAGGAGGGTCCGCCCGGCCTGGGTCGGCGTCACGCCGGCGCGGCTGCGCAAGAGGAGCGGCGCCCCCAACGTCTGCTCCATGTTGCGAATCCGCGTGCTGGCGGCGGCGAGCGCCAGATGCGCGCGCGCGGCGCCGTGGGTAATGCTGCCCATTTCGATCACATGGCGAAAAAGGCTGAGATCCGTGAAGTCGAACCGCATGGGTAATCCTTCGTATTCAACGAAGGATGGCTACGCGAAATAGGCATTGATTGGGAAGAAAATGGAAGCCATTCTTCGCTCATCACGAAGGTGATGGACCATGTCGCCACTCGAATCAAGCCCCCTGCGGGCGGCGCGGCAACCTCCGTCCACACGCCCGAGTTTGTTGCATTGCGACGCCGGTGGGCATCGGTTACCACCAATCGCGGCGTCCTGAAGCGAATCGCCGGAGAGCCAGCATGGCCGAAGCTGAGACGTCCGACCGCAAGCGCAATCGGCCGCTGTCGCCGCATCTGGGCATCTACCGCCCGACATTGACGATGATGATGTCGATCGTTCACCGCGCCACCGGCGCGGGGCTCTATTTCGGCACGCCGCTCGTGGCCTGGTGGTTGCTCGCGGCGGCCGGCGGGCCGAACGGCTACGCCAAGTTCCAGGGATTCATCGGCAGCATTTTCGGCCGCGTCATTCTGTTCGGCTATACTTGGTCGATCATCCACCATCTGCTCGGCGGCGTGCGCCACCTCGTTTGGGATACCGGCCGCGGCTTTGGGCCGGCCGAGCGCGAATGGCTGGCCGCCGCCAACCTGTTTGGCTCGGTCGTGCTCACGGCGTTGCTGTGGATACTCGGCTACATGACCATGGGCGGACAGCGATGAGGACATCCGCATGACCCGGGGCACGCCGCTCGGCCGCGTGCGCGGACTGGGATCCGCGCGATCGGGGACCGAGCATTTCTGGCGCCAGCGCCTGACCGCGCTCGCCAACATTCCGCTCACGATCGCCTTCGTCCTGCTCGCGATGACCATGCTTGGCCGCAATCATGCGGCGGTGGTGCAGATTCTGGGCTCCCCGCTCGTCGCCATCGTCATGCTGCTGTTCCTCGTCTCGGTCACCTATCACATGAAGATCGGCATGCAGGTCATTATCGAAGACTATGTGCATGGCGACGGCGCGAAATATGCGCTGCTCATCGGCAATATCTTCTTTTGCGTTGCCGTTGGCCTGACCGGCGTTTACGCCATCCTCAAGCTGTCGTTTGGAGTGTGATCGATGCCCGCCAACGGCTCGTCCAACGGTTCGCGGGCGGCCCCGGCATTGGGCGGTCACGCCTATCCGATCGAGGACCAAGCATTCGACGTCGTCGTCGTCGGCGCCGGGGGATCGGGGCTGCGCGCCGTCGTCGGCTGCGGGGAGGCCGGGCTACGCACGGCGTGCATCACCAAGGTCTTCCCCACGCGCTCGCATACGGTCGCAGCGCAAGGCGGCATCGCCGCGGCGCTCGGCAACATGGGCGAGGACGATTGGCGCTGGCACATGTACGACACCGTCAAGGGCGCGGATTGGCTCGGCGACCAGGACGCGATCGAATATCTATGCCGCAACGCGCCGGATGCCGTCTATGAGCTGGAGCATTGGGGCCTGCCGTTCTCGCGCCGCGCCGAGGACGGCACGATCTACCAGCGTCCCTTCGGCGGCATGACGACGCATTACGGCAAGGGCACGGCGCAGCGCACCTGCGCCGCCGCCGACCGTACCGGCCACGCCATGCTGCATACGATGTACGGCCAGGCGCTGCGCCATTCGGCGCAGTTCTTCATCGAGTATTTCGCCATCGACCTGATCATGGACGACGAAGGCCGTTGCCGCGGCGTCGTCGCGCTCAATCTCGACGACGGCACGATCCACCGCTTCCGCGCGCAAATGACAATTCTCGCGACCGGCGGCTACGGCCGGGCGTATTTTTCCTGCACCTCGGCGCATACCTGCACCGGCGACGGCAATGCCATGGTGCTGCGCGCCGGGTTGCCGCTGCAGGACATGGAGTTCGTCCAGTTTCATCCGACCGGCATCTATGGCGCCGGCTGCCTCATCACCGAGGGCTCGCGCGGCGAGGGCGCCTATCTGGTCAATTCCGACGGCGAACGCTTCATGGAGCGCTACGCGCCT
>JACQAE010000160.1 GCA_016195095.1 Pseudomonadota bacterium | reverse complement strand
TCTTCGCGCTGTGCGATGGCGACTATGCCCTGCCTCTCGCCACCGCACAGGACCACAAACGCGCCTTCGACGGCGAGCATGGACCCAATACCGGCGGCATGGGCGCCTATTCGCCCGCTCCGGTGATGACTGAGGAAATGTCGCGGCGCGCGCTCGCGGAAATCGTACTGCCGACATTGCGCGCCATGAAGTCCAGGGGCGCACCCTATACGGGCGTCCTGTTTGCCGGCCTCATGGTCACCGCGGACGGGCCCAAGCTCATCGAATACAACGTGCGTTTCGGCGATCCGGAATGCCAGGTTCTCATGCTGCGGCTGATGTCGGACATTGTCCCGGCGCTGATCGCCGCCCGCGACGGCATGCTCAGGAATTTCGACCTGCGCTGGTATGCGCGGCCGGCCCTCGCCGTGGTGATGGCGGCGCGCGGCTATCCCGGAGCCTATGCCACGGGCTCGGTCATCGGCGGCCTTGACGCGGCGGCGGCGCAACCGGACGTCGAAATTTTTCACGCCGGAACTGCGCGCGACAACGGGCGGATCGTGGCCGCCGGCGGCCGCGTGCTCAATGTATGCGCGCGCGGCGGCAGTGTCACCGAGGCACAGCAAATGGCCTATGCCGCCGTCGACCGGTTGCAATGGCCGGAGGGATTTTGCCGGCGCGATATCGGCTGGCAGGCGATCGCGCACGAGCGATCCGGCGCGGGTCGCGGTTGACCTTGCCGCAGAATTAGCGACGTTTCGCGATCACGCCGCATGCGATCGCATGGCAGGTGGACAATTAGCATCATGGCACGCCATCGTCTGCGCGCAAGATGCGCCGGCCACGATCAATCCGCTTCAGGCCGCGTGGGAGCAACGCCATGAGCGCCATCGACCGCCAGGAGGCATTTTCCGGAACTAAGGACGTGATCCCCGCGTTGCGATTTGATATCGATCGCCTTGCGCGATATTTGGCCGCGCAAGTGCCGGGATTTGCCGGCCCGTTGACGGTGAGGCAATTCAAGGGCGGACAATCGAACCCGACATACCGGCTCGATACGCCGAACGCCCATTATGTCCTCCGCCGCAAACCGCCCGGCCAATTGCTGCCCTCCGCGCACGCCGTCGATCGCGAATATGCCGTCACCAGCGCCCTTGCCCGGCAGGGTTTCCCGGTGGCGCCGCCGGTCGCCTATTGCGCCGACGCGAGCGTCATCGGCACGGCGTTCTATGTCATGCAATTCGTCGCCGGCCGGATCGTCTGGGAACCGCATATGCCCGGTTGCAGCGCGGCCGAACGCAACGCGGTCTACGACTCACTCAACGCCACCGTCGCCCGCCTGCACAAGTTCGATCCCGGCACCATCGGCCTAGCGGATTTTGGGCACGGCGAGAACTACGTCACCCGCCAGGTCGAGCGCTGGTCGAAGCAGTACCGTGCCTCCCAGACCGAGCCCATCGACGACATGGAACGGTTGATGCAATGGCTGCCGAAAAACATCCCGCCGGCCGGCCCGGCGCGCCTGGTGCATGGTGATTTTCGACTCGATAACGTCATCCTCGACGCGCACGAACCGCGCGTCGCCGCCGTTCTCGATTGGGAACTATCCACGCTTGGCGACCCCTTGGCCGACTTTTCCTATCATCTCATGAAATGGCACATGCCACCTGCGGACGGCAGTGCAACCACCGGCAGCCTCGTCGGACACGACCTCGCCGCCCTTGGTATCCCCTCGCTTGACCACTACGCAGATGCCTATGCGGCGCGCACGGGCCTCGATCCGCGCCCCTATCTGCCGACCTATCTCGCCTATAATTTCTTCCGGCTCGCCGCAATTTTCCAGGGCATCGTCGGGCGCGTGCGCGACGGTACAGCGACCAGCGAACATGCGCCGGCCAAGGCCGCGATGGTGCGCCCGCTGGCGCGCAAGGCATGGGAATTCGCGCGCACCGCCGGTGCCGCGCCGTGAGCGGGCGGGGGGTGGCGCAGCCGCGGAAAACGCTGGCGCTCGCGCTTGGCGCCGGCGGCGCGCGCGGCATCGCCCACATCGCCGTGCTCGAGGCCCTCGACGAAATGCAGATCGTGCCCGTCGCCATCGCCGGCGCTTCGATCGGCGCGTTGATTGGCGCCGCCCGCGCATCCGGCATGACCGGAAGGGCCATCCGCCGGCACGTCATCGCGCTCGCGCATGACCGCGCCGAGACGCTTCGGCGCTTATCCGGCGCGCGCGTGGCGCCGTTTTCGATATCGCGGTTGCTGGCCGCACCGCTCGACAACCCGGTCCTCATCGATGCGGAAAAGTTCTGCCATGCCTTCCTGCCGCCGGCCGTGCCCAACGATTTCTCGGCGTTGGATATACCACTTACGGTCGTGGCCACTGACCTGTCCGCCGCGCGCGGCGCGCATTTCACCGCGGGAGCGTTGCGTCCAGCCATTGCCGCGTCGATGGCCATTCCCGGCCTGGTAAAGCCGGTGGAGATTGACGGCCGCCTCTTCATCGACGGCGGCGCGGTCGACCCGCTGCCATTCACGTCGCTACGCACGCGCGCCGATGTCGTGATCGCGGTGGATTGCTCCGGCGCCTCTGGCGACGCGCATCCCGAACCCGATCCCTGGGAAACGTTGTTTGCCGCACTGACCATCATGGGCCAGACGATCGTTGCCGAAAAGCTCGCCCGCGGCGCGCCCGACCTCGTGATCCGCCCGAACGTCGCAGGCTTCCGCATGCTCGACTTTCTGCAAGCGAGCGCCATCCTGCGCGCCGCCGATCCGGTCAAGCACGAGATCAAGGATCGCCTGGCGATCCTCTTCGCGGCGTGAGTGGACGCGCTGGGCTTTGCCCAAAGCGGCCGCAAATTGTTTGCAGGGGCTGGCGCCAGGCTAAATGCGGTTTGCAACGGCGGAAACCCAGGCAGGCGGTCATTGCCGGGAGAGGGCATGCGCGGCACATAATTTGCCGTCAGCGCCGCGCGCGAAAAAAGTCTTTCAACAAGACGGAGGCCTCTTCCTCGCCAATGCCTCCGTAGATTTGCGGACGGTGGTGACAAGTTGGCGCCGAAAAAAACCGCACGCCGCTCTCGACCGCCCCACCCTTGGGGTCGCATGCGCCGAAATAGAGCCGGCGTATGCGCGCGAAGGACACTGCCGCCGCGCACATGGCGCAGGGCTCGAGGGTGACATGGAGGTCGCAATCGGTGAGACGTTCGCACCCCAGCAACGCCGCCGCCTGGCGAATGGCGAGCATCTCGGCATGGGCGGTCGGATCGCGATCGCGTAGCGTGCGATTGCCCGCTCGTGCGATGACGGCCCCTTCGCGCACGATCACGGCGCCGACCGGCACTTCCTCGGCCGCCGCCGCGGAGCGTGCCTCCGCGAGTGCATAGCGCATGAAACTCTGTTGCGGCACCGCTCGTTCCCGGGCGCGAATTCTGCTATCAGGCGGCAGCTTACCCTAATTTCCCCCCGTCGCGTTGGCACGGGACGAGCATGGTGAGGCACGAACGCAATCGAGGTCGCGGCGATCATGGATGGCATCAACGACGACAAGCCTGGCGAACGCATCGCCAAGGTCATTGCCCGCGCCGGCCTTGCGTCGCGCCGGGCGGTGGAAGCCTTCATCCTGCAAGGCCGGGTCGCGGTCAACGGCGCGGTCATCGCCTCGCCGGCCTGCAACGTGACGCGCGGCGATCACATCAGCGTCGATGGCCAGCCATTGCCGCGGCGCGAGCGCACGCGGCTTTTCCTCTATCACAAACCGCGCGGCCTGTTGACCACGCATGCCGACGCCCGCGGCCGTCCATCAATATTCGCGGCGCTGCCGTCCAACCTGCCGCGACTCGTCAGCGTCGGCCGCCTCGACATCAATTCCGAGGGCCTGTTGCTTCTGACCAACGATGGGGAGTTGGCAAGAATGCTCGAGCTGCCAGCGACGGGTTGGTTGCGGCGCTATCGCGTGCGGGCGCACGGCCGCGTCACGCAAGGCCAACTCGACCAACTGCGCCAAGGCGTCAGCGTCGATGGCCTGCGTTACGGAGAAATCGAGGCGGTTCTCGATCGCGAACAGGGCGCCAACCTCTGGCTCACTTTCGCCATCCGCGAGGGCAAGAACCGCGAAGTGCGCAGGGTGCTCGGTCACCTTGGCCTCGACGTCAACCGCCTCATCCGTGTTTCATTCGGACCGTTTCAGCTTGCCGAACTCGAACCCGGCGCAATCGAGGAAGTCAGGACGCGCACGCTGCGCGAACAGTTGGGCGAGCGCCTGGCGGCCGCCGCCGCGGTGGATTTCTCCGGTCCCGTTTTCGAAACGATCGCCGTGGATTACAAGCCGGAACGCCGGCCGCAGCGTCGGCGCGCGGCCTTAAGCGGGACCGCCAATGCCCGACCCGTCGAGGCTCTGCCGGCCAGCGCTCCACCCACCGAGCCGGCAATAACCGCGCCGCGCAAGCCGCAGGCGCCGCCCGCCCGAGAGGGTCGGCCCCGCCGCCCGGGGCAACCGCAAGGCAAGCCGCGACGCCGCGATCGCGGCAGCGGACCACGGCCCTCCCGCCCGCGAGAACGCTGAATGCGCGTCGTCGGGGGGCGACTGCGCGGCCGCAGGCTCGTCGCCCCCAATTCCACCGACATCCGCCCCAGTGCCGACCGCCTGCGCGAATCGCTGTTCAATATCCTCGCGCACCGCCTTGGAGACCCGGTCACCGGCGCGCGCGTGCTCGACCTGTTCGCCGGCACCGGCGCGCTCGGGATCGAGGCCATTTCGCGCGGGGCGTCGTTTGCGCTGTTTGTTGATGACGGGGCGCAGGCGCGCGCGCTGATCCGCGAGAACGTGGCCGCGCTCGGGCTTGGCGGCGTAACGCGCATTTTCCGCCGCGACGCGACCACGCTTGGGGCGGCGGCGCCGGTTGCGCCATTCAATCTTGTCTTCCTCGATCCTCCCTATGGGCGCGGGCTTAGCGAAAAGGCGTTGACAGCAGCGCTGCACGGCGGCTGGATCAGCGACGGCGCCCTGATCGTGGTCGAGGAGATAGCCGACATAACCGTCGCGACGCCGCCCGGCCTAACCGAAATCGAGCGCCGCGTCTATGACGATACGCAGCTCATTTTCCTGCGCGCCGCCGACTCCCATTCGGGTTAGAGCATGACTCCTAAACGCGGTAACCGATATCTCGATAAGATCATGCGCGAATCGAAGGCATTAGAGCATTTTCCGGCGAACTGGGAACCGGTTCGCCGCAGAAAATACGACAACGTCAAAAAAGTGAGCGCTTTCCGATTCAATTGAAACGCGATGCCCTCTGACCGACGCCCATTCAACGCAACTCGATAGAGTTGCGGTCGGCATCCAAAACGGGGCGAATGATGACAACAGCAATCGTATCGGCGATGGCGGGCGGCCTCGGGCTCGCGGCCATGGCAGCGGCCGCGCAGGCGGCCGCGTGCCTCACCGTCTCCGTGACCGGCTTGCAGGGCACCCCGCCGGCATATAATGGGCACGCGGGGCCTGGAACGCTGGTGCGCTATGGCGACGACGCCGGCAATTGCGACGCGGTGCGGCTGCAATTCGACGCCGAGCGCGGGACCAATTTGCGGCTCTCTCAGGTGGGCGTGCAGTCGGCGATG
>JACQAE010000159.1 GCA_016195095.1 Pseudomonadota bacterium | reverse complement strand
CGAGAAAGCCGGCAGCACGTCGAGGATGTCCCGGCGGCCGCGAGCATGGAGGAGCCAGGTGGCGCGGTCGAACGGTCATGATCTGCCAATCCTGATCGCGGGAGGAGGCATCGGCGGGCTGGCCGCGGCCTACGCGCTCTCGTTGAAAGGGTTTCCGGTACGCGTTCTGGAGCAGTCGCCGGAATTCCGCGAGATCGGCGCCGGCATCCAGCTCGGCCCCAACATCTTCAGCGCGATGGAACGTATCGGGCTCAAGGACGCGCTCCTGGCCGACGCCTGGCGTCCCACGGGGCAGGAAATGCGTTGCGCGCTGTCGGGCGAACTCGTCACCCGCATGCCGCTCGGCGAGGAATTCTTCGCCCGCTTCAAGCAGCCTTATGCCGTAACCCACCGCGCCGACATCCATGGCGTCTTCCTCAAAGCCTGCCAGGGCAGCAACCTCATAACTCTCGAAACCAAGCAGCGGGTCGAGGATTTCGTCGACGACGGCAAGACGGTCACCGTCACGCTGCTCTCGGGCGAGCACATCAAGGGCCGCGCGCTGATCGGTTGCGACGGCATGTGGTCGAAGACACGGGAAGAAATTGTCGGCGACGGAGCGCCTCGGGTTTCCGGCCACATCGCCTACCGCGCGGTGCTCAAGCGTGCCGACGTGCCCGACGATCTCTGGCGTCCCGATATCGTGCTCTGGGCCGGGCCGCGCACCCATTTTGTCCATTACCCACTGCGGCGGGGAGAGCTTTACAACCTCGTCGCCGTTTTCCATTCCGACCGCTACGAGGAAGGCTGGAACACCGAAGCCGATGCCAGCGAGCTATGGGCGCATTTCAAGGGCCAGCGCCCGGAAGTGCTCCGCCTGCTCGAGCGCATCGAGACCTGGCGCATGTGGGTCCTCTGCGACCGCGAACCGATCAAACAATGGACCAAGGGCCGCGTGACATTATTGGGCGACGCCGCGCACCCGATGTTGCAATATTTGGCGCAGGGCGCCTGCATGGCGACGGAAGACGCGATTTCCCTTGCCCAGAACGTCGCCCTGCAGCCTGACAATCCGCAAGGCGCGTTCGAGGCCTATCAGCAGCGGCGCTATCTGCGCACCGGACGCGTGCAGATCATGGCCCGCGTCTATGGCGAATTCTACCATGCGCATGGCGTCGCGGCGGAACTGCGCCGCATGATGTTCGCCAACCGCAGCAACGAAGAATCCCTCGACGGTATCGCCTGGCTCTATGGCGGCACGTGAATTCGCTCTGGCGCGCCGGCGCGCGATTACCGCCGCCGTATATTGGCGCGCTCGATCACCTTCGCCCATTTGTCGATATCGGCGCGCATGCGCGCCTCGATCTCCGCCGGCGAGCTTGCCCGCGCCTCGATACCAAGCGGAAGCGCGCGGCTTTTGATGTCCGGGTCGTCAAGGACCGCGCGCAGGGCGGCATTGAGCGTCTCCACGATGTCCTTTGGCGTGCCCGCCGGCGCCCAGATCGAGTTCCACGAGGTCACTTCGTAATCGGCGACGCCGGCCTGGCTCACCGTCGGCACGCCGTCGAGAATCTTGGCGCTGACCGGTCCCGTGGCCGCGATCGCCCGCAGCTTCTTGTCGGCCAGCCCCGCCTTCAAGGCGGCGGGAAAATCGATCACCATCTGCACGTCATTGCGCAACAGCGCGATCGTCGCCTCCGGCGTCGAGCGGAACGGCACGATGACAAAATCGAGCCCCGTCACCGCCTTGAACAATTCCGCCGACAGGTTCTGCGTGCTGCCGACATTGATGGTGCCGACGTTGAGCCCGCCCGGCTTGGCGCGGGCCGCCGCCATGAATTCCGCCAATGTCCGGAATTGCGCCTCGGAATTGGTCACGAACACGCAATCAAAAAATCCCATGCTGGAAATCGGAACAAAATCCTTGAGCGGGTCGAACGGCAGGCTCTTGAACAGGGGAACGCTGATGGCGGTGCCGTTGGTCACCAGGATCAGCGTATAGCCGTCCGCGCCGCCGGCAAGCGCCGCGCGCGCCGCGGCGATGCCGCCCGCCCCCGGTACGTTCTCCACCACGACGCGTTGGCCGAGCTTGTCGCCGAGTTTCTCGCCGACCAGGCGGGTCGTGATATCGGCGACGCCGCCGGCACCAAATGGCACAATGATACGCAGCGGGCGCTCAGGATATTTTGCCTGCGCCGTATCGATCCCAGTCGCAAAACCGGCCGCCGTCAGAAGCGCGAGCAACGCCGCGCAAAAGAGCCTGCGCAGCGGGGAGCCGGTACCCGTCATCGTTCGTCCGCCCATCATGCGCCTCGCTCCGTTGAAAGGTGAATTCTCTCGTTGGCGACGGAAAATGCTATCGCATCGCCGCCCCCCGACCAAGCGCCGTGTTAGCGCAGGCGCACCGCCTCGTTTACCCGGCGCATTCCTCGATATCACCGCGCGACCAGCCAAGTCTTACCGCCGCGCAGAATTCGGCGAATTGATCGCCCGCGATCGCCGCGCGCATCCCACGCATCAGATCCTGGTAGTAATGCAAGTTGATCATGCTGAGCAGCATCCCACCCGTCATCTCCCCGACCTTGACGAGATGGTGCAGGTAGGCGCGCGAGTACTCGCGCGCCGCCGGGCAGGCGCTTTGCGCGTCGAGCGGGCGCGGGTCATGCGCATGGCGCGCGTTGCGCAGATTGATGGCGCCAAAGCGCGTATAGGCCAGCCCGTGGCGACCGTTGCGCGTCGGCAAGACGCAGTCGAACATGTCGATGCCACGCGCGACCGCGCCAAGGATGTCGTCCGGCGTCCCGACTCCCATGAGGTAACGCGGCTGCTCGGCCGGCAGCGCCGGCGTCGTTTCGGCGAGTGTCGCCAGCATCACCGCCTGCGGCTCGCCCACCGCAAGCCCGCCAACGGCGTAGCCGTCGAAGCCGATGTCAACGAGGCCTTGCGCGCTGGCCTGGCGCAGGCGCGCATCGTCACCGCCCTGCACGATGCCGAACAGCGCGCCGCGTGGCGCAAGTCCATCCCAGGCCCGCTTGCAGCGCACCGCCCAACGCAGCGACAATTGCATCGCCCGCTCGATCTCGGCATCGGCCGCGGGCAGCTTGAGGCATTCGTCAAGCTGCATGGCGATATCCGAGCCGAGCATGTGTTGAATTTCGATGGCGCGCTCCGGCGTCAAGGCGACGATCGCGCCGTCGACATGCGAGCGAAAGGTGACGCCCGTCTCCTCGACCTGGCGCAGCGCGGAAAGCGACATCACCTGGAAACCACCGGAATCGGTCAAAATCGGAAGGTCCCAATGCATGAATCGGTGCAGGCCGCCGAGCGCCGCGATGGACTCGGCGCCGGGGCGCAACATGAGGTGGTAGGTATTGGCGAGAACGATCTCCGCGCCCGACGCGCGCACGTCCGGCCAATGCACGCCCTTCATCGCGGCCTGCGTCCCGACCGGCATGAACGCCGGCGTCGCGACGGTGCCATGCGGGGTCGAAAGATCGCCAAGCCGTGCCGCCAGACCGCCGCGAATGAGGCGAAACGACACGTGATTAGCCATCGGCACATACCTGGGCGGGATGCAGGAGGCAAGCGTCGCCATAGGAGTAGAAGCGGTATCCGGCGGCGATCGCCTGCGCGTAGGCTTCTCGCATTGTCGCAAGCCCGCTGAACGCCGCCACCAGCATGAACAGCGTCGAGCGCGGCAAGTGAAAATTCGTGAGCAGAAGATCGGCCGCGCGGAAACGGTAGCCGGGCGTGATGAAAATCGACGTTTCGCCGCGAAAGGGGTGAATTCGCCCCGTCGCGTCGGCGGCGCTTTCGAGCAGGCGCAAGGACGTGGTGCCGATGGCGACGATGCGCCCGCCGCGCGCGCGTGCGGCGTTAAGCGCGGCGGCGCCCTCCTCCTCGATCGCCCCCCATTCCGAATGCATCTCGTGCGTATCGGTGTCGCAAGCCGTCACCGGCAGGAACGTGCCTGCGCCGACATGCAGCGTGAGCCTTTGCAGGCCGATACCGCGCGCGTCGAGCGCGGCCAGGAGGCTGTGCGTAAAATGCAAGCCGGCGGTCGGCGCCGCCACTGCCCCTTCCGCGCGCGCGAACACGGTCTGGTAGTCGCCGCGGTCGCGCACGTCCGCCCCTCGGCGCGTCGTGATATAGGGCGGCAGCGGCATATTTCCATGATCGGCGATGGCCTGATCGAGCACCGCCCCGTGATAGGAGAAATTCAGGGTGATCGCGCCGCGCTGGCCCCTGGCCTCGACGCTGGCGTCAAGCTCCTCGAGGAGGCACACGCGGCCCTCCCGGCCGAAGCGGATGACGTCGCCCACGCGCAGCTTTTTCGCCGGCCGCGCCAAGGCCTCCCAGCGCGACGCGTCGCGGCGCCGGATCAGGTTGACCGCAACCCGCGCCTCCTCGCCGCGCCCAATTCGACGCCCGTTCAGCGCCGCCGCGATGACCTTGGTGTCGTTGACGACGAGCACGTCGCCGGTGCGCAACAGGCCAGGAAAATCTGCCATGTGGCAATGCGCGACAAGCGGCTCGCCGCCCGGCCGTACCACCATCAGCCGCGCCGCGTCACGCGGCGCGGCTGGCCGCAGGGCGATCCGCTGTAGTGGAAGCTCGAAGTCAAACAGGTCGGTGCGCATGCGCCCAATAGATCGCGCGCGATGTGCGGGCGTCAATTATCGTGTTTGCCGATCGTCGCGAAAGCCGGCGCGGTGCGCGATCACGACGCCAGCCCGCATGCGGCGCCACGCCAGTGACTATTTAGCGTCGGCCGCCATCCGCGCCGAAATGATCTGATCGGGATCGGCGACCGGTTCCCCGCGCTTGATCTTATCGACATTATCCATGCCCTCGGTCACGCTGGCCCAGACCGTATATTGGCCGTCGAGCCAGGGCGCGCGATCAAAGCAGATGAAGAATTGGCTATCGCCGGAATCGGGATTTTGCGCCCGCGCCATCGACACGGTGCCGCGTACGTGCTTTTCGCCGGAAAATTCGGCGTTGAGCTTGCGCCCCGAGCCGCCGGTACCGGTTCCTTGCGGGCACCCGGTCTGCGCCATGAACCCGTCGATCACGCGATGAAATACGACGTTGTCATAGAATCCCTCGCGCACCAGCTCCTTGATGCGTGCCACGTGATTCGGCGCGAGATCGGGCCGCATCTCCAGCACGATTCGGCCTTTGGTGGTCTCAAGCACAAGCGTTTCTGCGGAAGCGGCCATAAGGTTTCCCCTGCTTTGGCAAAGTCGGCGATGGGCGGCTGGGAATCGGTCAGCGGGCGTCGGCCGCCACCAAAACGCGCAACATCCGGTCGGGATCGGTGACGGAGCCATTGCCCGCCGCCGAGCCCTTCTTGATCTTGTCAACGACGTCCATGCCGGACGCGACCTCGCCGATCACCGTATACTGGCCGTTGAGGCTGGCGGTTTCGTCCAGCATGATGAAAAACTGGCTATTGGCGGAATGGATGGAATCCCCGCGACGCGCCATGCCGACGACGCCGCGCTTGAAGGGCGTTGGCGAGAATTCCGCCGGCAAATTGGGGTATTTCGAACCCCCCGTCCCATTGCCATTCTGACCGTCGCCGGTTTGCGCCATGAAGCCGGGAATGACCCGGTGAAAGGGGACGTTGTCGTAGAATTTTTCGCGCGCCAGCGTCTTGATGCGCTCGGCATGCTTGGGTGCGAGATCGTTGCGCAACTTGACGACGATGCGCCCATGCGCGGTATCGATGAGGAGCGTATTCTGCGGGTCGGCACCGGCCGGCGGCCGCTGGGCGAGCGCTGGCGACACGCAAACAAGCACGGCAAATACGGCGAACAAGCGGATCATGGCAACTCCTTGCGATCTATCGGGCGGGCGCGGCGAACCTGGCCTTGAGGCGGGCATTGACGGCCACGGGCACGAATTGCGACACGTCACCGCCCATTGCGGCGATCTGGCGCACCAGCGTCGCCGTGATCGGACGCACCTGCGGCGACGCCGGCAGAAATAACGTTTGCACCTCAGGCGCCATCGTCGCGTTCATTCCCGCCATCTGCATTTCATAATCGAAATCGCTGCCGTCGCGCAGTCCGCGCAGAACTTCGACGAGTCCGTCGACGTCCATCGCTTCGTGCAGGCAATCTTCGATGGTCTGCCGCACCATCGGGTGGTCCGAGATCTCGAGATCGCCGGGCGGAAGCGTCTCGCCGCAAGCCGCGGCCGCCGGGAAGCAGGCCGCGAGCAGGTCGTCGGCGCGCATCCTCTGGATCTGCGGCGCGACCGGCCGGCCGTCGCGGAAGCGCTCGAGGAGCAGCGAGCGCCCTGCGTTCCAGCGCCAGCGCGCGGCGAAGGTCGGCGTGACGAGCACCGCCTGCACGAGCAGGTCCTCGACGCTCTCCGCGCGCAGGTAGTCGAACACTTCCTCGAGCGGGAACGAGTGCTCGGGCGTCAGCGAGAGCACGATCGCGTCCTCGTTCGCCGCGGCCTGCAGCTCGAAGCCGAAGCGGCGGCAGAAACGCTTGCGCAGCGCGAGGCCGAGAGCGCGGTTGATCCGGCCGCCGTAGAGGGAATGGAGGACGAGCTGGGCGCCGCCGCTCTCGTCGAAGAAGCGTTCGAGGACGAGGCGCGCCTGCGTCGGGACGGTGCCGAGCGCGCGGCGGCCCTCCGCGAGGTAGAGCGCGATCTCGCGCGCGACCTCGGGCGAGACGCCGCACTCGCGCACGAGCCAGTCCGCGTCGCCCTGCTCGCGCACGAGTCCGACGAGCTCCGAGAGCTCGCGCGTGCGCGAGGGCGCCTCCGCCACCCAGAAGGGGAGCGAGGGCGGCGCGCCCTGCGCGTCGGCGACGCGGACGAGGCCGCGTTCGATCCGGAGGATG
>JACQAE010000175.1 GCA_016195095.1 Pseudomonadota bacterium | reverse complement strand
GCTGGCGCCGCCTTGTTGCGGGCCGCTGTATTGCTGCGGGCCGCTGTATTGCTGCGGGCCGCGGTATTGCTGCGGGCCGCTGTATTGCTGCGGGCAGCTGTATTGCTGCGGGCCGCTGTATTGTTGCTGACCGCCGTATTGTTGCGGGTCGCCTTGGTGTTGTGGGTCATCATAGTGTTGCGGGCCGCTATATTGCTGCTGATTCCCGCTATAATTTCCCGGCGGCTGGTATTGCGCGTAATCATTGTAGCCGGGGGGTGGAGCGCCCTGCGTTTGTTCGGCACCCGGCCCGTTGCCGCCATCGCCGATGGCTGGACCCTGCGCCGCCTGCATTGGCGCGTTGCCGTCGGAGGGGGGATCTGCGTATGGCGGCTGCGCGTTGGCGCCGGAATATTGACCGTCAGGGGACTGCGCGAAGGCGAGCGTCGAGCCGGCGATGGCCAGTGCGGCCGTGCCGGCAAGAAGCGACTTTATCATGGCGACCTCCATGGCGAATGGGATGGGTGCAACAGGGGAAAGCCGAAGTGGCGCGCCGACGAACTTCCCCTAGCGTTTAACTGCGCATTTCAGGATAGGCCGCTTGGCCAGCGCTTGGCAATGTGCGCCTATCGTTAATGCGCTGACTGGCAGGCGCGCGCGCTTGCCAAGGGTGCATCGCAAAAAACTTGGCCCTAATCGCGGCGCGCGCGCAGCCAAAACCGCGATAATGCGCGACTTCCGCCTTTAATTCGCGGCAATCATGCGCTTTTGCGGGGAGGCAAGCGTTTGGCGTCTTTTGCGCCCGCTGATCTCTGTGCTCCCTTGCCAGTTCGCCGCAGGCGCTGATAAAATCGCGGCGGTGGATGTGGCCATCGAGGAGCAAGAACATGTTTCGCAATCTATTTGCTGTCTTTGCTACGGTATTGCTTGGTGCCGGGACGGCGTCCGCGTCGACGCCCGCGACGGAATCCGGCGGCCTATCCCTGCAGCAGCGCATTCAAGCCGCGCAGAAGACCATCGGCGGCTTGATGGATGTCACCGATCCGGCGGCCAAGGCCGGCTCGGAAAAAACCGTCCAGTACTGGAGCAACTATTATCGCCCCTGGCACAACTGGCGCAATTGGAACAACTGGCGCAACTACCGTGGCGGCTACGGTTATTGATCCGCGACTGCCGAACAGCACCAGTTATGCATTGACATGAACGGCGAGGTTGAATTCGGGCGGCGAAGTTGGCGAACTGGGCTGCTCGTAATTCAACCTACGCCATTCTGTAACATCAACTGTTCGTACTGCTACCTGCCGCAGCGCTCCAACAAGAAGCGCATGTCGCTGGAGACGGCGGCGCGCATTTTCGAGCGCGTATTGCAATATCCCTCGATCGAGGAGAGCATTGGAATCGTCTGGCACGCCGGCGAGCCGATGGTATTGCCGGCTTCCTATTACGAGGAAATGTTCGCGCTGATCGCCAAGCTGGCGGGACCGCGCATCGAGGTTGGGCATTCCTTTCAGACCAACGGAACGCTGCTCTCGCAAGACTGGTGCGACCTGATCCGAAAATGGCGGGTCAATGTTGGCTTGAGCATCGACGGACCGGCCGAATTCCACGACCTCAACCGCAAATACCGCAACGGTGCGGGTTCATTCGCAGCGGCCGAGCGCGGGCTCGAGCTGCTCAAGAAAAGCGATATTCCGTTTTATGTCATCAGCGTTTTGACCATCGATTCGGTGCGCCACCCCGACCGCATGTTCGATTACTACGAGGCGGCCGGGATCGAGAATGTCTGCTTCAATATCGAGGAGAAGGAAGGCATCAATACCAGTTCCGCGGTCGTCGACGGCACACAGTTTGCCGAGCTTTACCGCGCGTTCCTGCGCCGCTTCTACGAGCGCGCGATGCAAAAGAAGAATTCGATGGTTGTGCGCGAATTTGAATCCTGCCTGCGCGCCATTCACGGTTTTGGCCATGTGATCGGCAATCAGCAATCGGCGCCGCTCGACATCGTTTCCATCGACTGTGACGGTAACCTCTCGACCTTCTCGCCGGAACTTCTTGGAATGGACCATCCGACCTATGGTTCATTCAGCTTTGGCAATGTTCTCGAGGACGATTTCGACACCATCGCCAAGCGCGTCGAGGACAGCCGGCTCTATGCCGACATTCGCGCCGGCGTGCGCAAGTGCGAGGACGAGTGCGCCTATTACGGCGTCTGCGGCGGCGGCGCGCCGGCGAACAAGATCTATGAAAATAATTCCGCCGATTCGACGCAGACCGTCTATTGCCGCGCGCACCAGATCGGCATCGACGTGGCGCTCGAATTGATCGAGCGCATTCCCCCCGACGCCGGGCATTTATTGCAGGCCTCGCGCGCCGTCGCCGACGGCCGCGCGCCGCCGATCTGACGCGCCGCCTGGAACTCTACCGCGCGGCGCCACCCGCGATTGGCAACCGCGTCGCAATCAGCAAATAAATGCGCGCCGCCGGCTGGGCTGGCGGCGCGCGGTGTTTCATGCGGGCGACATCGTCGTCATCAGTAATGCCGGCGGTGATGACGATAACGCGGCTGGTGGTGCCGATACCGGTGGGGCCGATAATGCCGGTTTGGGCGCCAATAGCAGGACTGCCGCCAGCCGCAGCCGTAATGGTTGCAACGCCACACGCGACGGCACACATAGGCCACGTCCTGCGCCAGGTCGACGCCCTCGATGGCGGCGAGAAGGCCGGACGGCGTGGGCAGCGGCATGGCGTCGGCACGCTGAGCGTTGAGCGGTCCAACCGCCATCAGTGCCGCGATCGCGGCAAGCGTGAGTAAGAATCGTCGCATCGGTTTCTCCCTGATTGTCTCGACATCATGATCCAGCGCCGCTGGATCGACGAAAGAATCCACCCATTCCAATTATATCGTATCACGCGCAATAAGAACTTCCCGTGGCCGCAGTGTTCATCGCTTGTTCATGCGACACAGTCGCAGTACCCATCGATCATGGGAAAGCAACTGATTCCACCCGACCACGGCGACGTACAGGAAATCGCGCTGCGCAGCGCGCTCGAGGAGCGCTATCTCGCCTATGCACTTTCCACGATCATGCATCGCGCGCTGCCGGACGCGCGCGATGGTCTCAAGCCGGTGCATCGCCGCCTGCTCTACGCGATGCGTCAATTGCGCCTCGACCCCGGGGCGACGTTTAAGAAATGCGCGCGCGTGGTCGGCGACGTCATCGGTAAGTTCCACCCGCATAGCGATCAGGCGGTCTATGACGCGCTCGTGCGCCTGGCGCAGGATTTCGCCCAGCGCTACCCACTGGTCGATGGACAGGGCAATTTCGGCAATATCGACGGCGATAATCCCGCCGCGATGCGTTACACGGATGCGCGGCTCACCGAGGTCGCGCGCCTCATCATCGATGGCATCGACGAGAACGCGGTCGATTTCCGTGCCACCTATGACGGCAGCGAGAGCGAACCGATGGTGCTGCCGGGCGCGTTTCCCAACCTGCTCGCCAATGGCGCGCAGGGCATCGCCGTCGGCATGGCGACGGCCATACCGCCGCATAACGCCGCCGAACTGTGCGACGCGGCGCTCCACCTCATCGACAATCCGGGCGCGCGCAGCAAGACGCTGCTCAAATTCGTTCCCGGCCCCGATTTTCCGACCGGAGGGCTGATCGTCGAAACGCGCGAGGCGATCGCGCAGGCCTATGCGAGCGGGCGCGGCTCGTTCCGTGTGCGCGCGCGTTGGGGCAAGGAGGAGACAGGGCGCGGGCTTTATCAGGTCGTGATCACGCAAATTCCCTGGCTGGTGCAGAAGGGTCGCCTGGTCGAGAAGATCGCGGAATTGCTCAACGAGAAGAAATTGCCGCTGGTCGCGGATGTGCGCGACGAATCGGCGGAGGACGTGCGCCTCGTCATCGAGCCGCGCGCGCGCACGGTCGATCCGGAACTGCTGATGGAATCGCTGTTCAAACTCACCGAGCTTGAAAGCCGAATCCCGCTCAACATGAACGTGTTGCTCAAGGGCCGCATCCCCAGGGTCGTGGGCCTAGCCGAGGCGCTGCGCGAATGGCTCGACCACCGCCGCGACGTGCTCCTGCGCCGCGCCAATTTCCGCCTCGACCAGATCGAGCACCGCCTTGAAGTGCTTGGCGGCTTTCTCGTCGCCTACCTCAACCTCGACAAGGTCATCGCCATCATCCGCAAGGAGGATGAGCCGCGGCCGGTGTTGGTCAAGACTTTCAAGATATCCGATGTGCAGGCGGACGCGATCCTCAACATGCGCCTGCGCAACCTGCGCAAGCTGGAGGAGATAGAGATCCGCTCCGAGGATCGCGCGCTCAAGGCTGAACGCGAGCAATTGCGCAAGATCGTCAAGTCGCCGAAGGAGCAGTGGCAGAAGGTCGCCGCGGAAATTCGCTCAGTGCGCGCGACCTTCGGTCCAAAGACGCCGCTCGGCCGGCGGCGCAGCGATTTCGCGCAGGCGCCCGAGCACGACGAGGCGGCGATCGAGGAGGCCATGGCGGTGCGCGAGCCGGTTACCGTCGTCGTCTCGCAGAAGGGCTGGATCCGCGCGCTGCGCGGCCACGTTGCCGACTTCTCCTCAATCGCTTTCAAGGCCGACGACGCGCTTAAATTCGCCTTCGCCACCGAGTCGACGGCGAAATGCCTGTTGTTTGCGACCAATGGTCGGTTCTATACGCTCGACGCCGGCAAGCTGCCGGGCGGGCGCGGGCATGGCGAGCCGCTGCGCCTGTTCATCGATATCGAGCAGGATGCGGATCTCGTCGCCGTTTTCGCGTTCTAGGGCGCCCGCCGCTTCCTGCTTGCGAGCCAGGCCGGGCGTGGGTTCGTGGTCATGGAGGACGAGTGCGTGGCCAATACGCGCAAGGGCAAGCAGGTGCTCAACGTCAAGCCGCCCGACGCCGCGCGCGCGCTGGCCGTGGTCGAGGGTGACATGATCGCGAGCATCGGAGAAAACCGCAAGCTCATCGTCTTCCCGCGCGAACAATTGCCGGAAATGACGCGCGGTAGCGGGGTGCGGCTGCAACGCTACAAGGATGGTGGCCTGTCCGACGTCAAGACGTTTGCCGCTCGCGAGGGCCTGACCTGGGTCGACGCCGCCGGACGCGGCTTTTCGCTCGGCGCAAGGGAACTCGCCGACTGGCGTGGCAACCGCGCCGATGCCGGGCGCATCGCCCCCAAGGGCTTTCCGCGCAGCAATCTGTTTGCACCGCCCGCATCAATTCGCGCCAACGAGGGCAAGAATTGACGGACATCCGTCGGCTTCATCGCCTCATGTCGACGAAGTCGATTTGCGTTATCGATTTGAATGTAGGGGGAAACGCATGTTGCGCAATACGCCGGATGGCTGGGGCTGGCCTTCGATCGCGACGCATTGGATTGCCGCCGCCGCGATTCTCGTGCTGCTCGCGCATGGCTGGTGGATGACGCATATGCTGGCGCGGCCGGAACGCTTGGCCAATTACGCTTGGCACGCCGCACTCGGTTACGATCTTTTTGCGCTCGTCGTCCTGCGCATGCTGTGGCGTTGGATCAATCCGGTGCCGCAATTGCCGCCGGGTACACGGCGCTGGGAGCGCGTGGCGGCGCAGCTCGGCCACGCCGGCCTCTACATCCTGATGTTTGCCGTATCGATAACCGGATGGATCGTGGCGACCACCTCGCGTGTCCCCAAGAGCAAAGACCTGTTCGGCCTGCAATGGCCGGTCCTGGTGGCAGACGTGACGCGTCCGACGCGCAAACTGCTCGAAGAATCGCATTTGGTACTGGCGTACCTGCTGGCTGCGGTCGTCCTGGTTCATATTCTTGGCGCGCTGCGCCATCACGTGCTCAAGAAAAACGACGTGCTGCGCCGCATGCTGCGCGCGGAAACGCCCGTCCCGGACCGCGTGGACCGCTGAATGGCCTAGGCGCGCGCGATTCGCCAAGCGTTGCGCAATGCCGGCATCGGGGCCAGCGGATAGCGGCGGTAAACGCAGTAATGCAGGATCAAGCGCTTGAGAAAAGACATGACGGCCAGTCCTTTGCTAACCTTTCTGCGGCACAAGTGGATCACAATCGAATTAAACCTTTGTGTCTGTGGCCGCCGCGCTTGGCGCGGGCGCGTTAACGCGGCGTTGGGGTGACCTGCGCCGCGAACGGCAGCCGCTCCCACAATACTGGGTTGGTCGACGGCGGCGGCCGGTTCAGCGGTTTGACAAAGTTTGCCGCGCGCGCGGAGCCAGCCGATCGCAAGATGCGATAAATATTGGGAAAATCGAGCGCGGCTCTGACTTTAGACGCGGCGAACGGCGCTGCGGCGTGGCGGGGCCGTGTTGAATGCATTTGGGGCGCAATTTTGCAATTGCAAACCATTCGCAACAAAGCTAGCGTGGCGGCAGGGTTTTTCCTGCGGGCAAATGGCGAGCATGGCGATCGAGGCGACAACCAACCGGGCGCAGGACAATGGCGGCTGGCGCAGGTCCGGGGGTTCTTCGTCGCTCTCGGAAGTATTCGGCAGCATCCGCACACGTCCGACGGGACCGATCTGGCGCAAGCTGACGGCGTTCCTTGGCCCCGGTTACCTCGTGGCGGTCGGCTATATGGACCCGGGAAACTTGGCCACCTCGCTCGCCGGAGGATCGAAGTTCGGCTACGCGCTCCTGACCGTCGCGCTCTTGTCCAACATCATGGCGATCATCCTGCAGGCGCTCTGCGCGCGGCTCGGCATCGCCGCCGGTCGCGATCTGGCGCAGGCCTGCCGCGACGCTTTCCCGCGCGTCGTTTCCTGGCCGCTATGGGCCATGGCGGAGATCGCCATTTGCGCGACCGATTTAGCGGAGGTCATCGGGACGGCCATCGGGCTCAACCTTCTGTTCGGTGTGCCGCTCGAAATCGGCGTCGTTCTGACCGCGCTTGACGTGTTCCTCATCCTGTGGATGCAGAACCTCGGCTTTCGCTGGATCGAGGCGTTCGTGGTGGCGCTGCTCGGAATCATCACCGTCTGCTTCGCCATCCAAATCGCCATGGCCAATCCGGACTGGAACGCGGTGATTCGCGGCTTCGCCCCCACCACCCAGGTGGTCACCAATCCCGACATGCTTTATCTCGCGCTCGGCATCCTTGGCGCGACGGTGATGCCGCATAATCTCTACCTGCATTCCGGCGTCGTGCAGACGCGCCGCTTCGGCACCAGCATCGAGGACCGGCGCGAGGCGATCACGCTGGCCACGCTCGATTCGACCATCGCGCTGATGTTTGCCCTGACCATCAACGCGGCCATCCTCATCCTCGCGGCGGCGACATTCAACCAGGCGGGCAAGACCGACGTCGCCGAGCTTGACCAGGCGCACGCGTTTCTCGCGCCGTTGCTCGGGTCGGCGATCGCGCCGACGCTGTTTGGCATCGCGCTACTGTGTTGCGGCCTTAATTCCACGGTGACGGCAACGCTCGCCGGTCAGATCGTGATGGAGGGATTTCTCGATATCCGGCTGCCCGGCTGGGCGCGGCGATTGATCACGCGGGCGATCGCGATCGTTCCGGCAGCGATCGTCACCGTTTGGTATGGCGAGAAGGGCACCGCGCAGCTGCTCATTCTCAGCCAGGTCGTTCTTAGCCTGCAATTGCCGTTTGCGGTTGTGCCACTGGTCATGTTCACGGCCGATCGCCGCAAGCTTGGCGTGCTGATGGCGCCGCGTTGGCTGACCATCGTTGCCACGCTGGTCGCGGCGATCATCATCGTGCTCAATATCAAGCTGCTGTACGATTTCGTTGCCGCGCGCTGACGTGCGGCCGTCGGGTTGGCCGAATCTTGCGTGCGCGTCGCCCGTAAACTTGGTGCGCGGGCGTCAGCGCGGGCGCGCCTTAATTCCGATCGCTGGCGGGGCGTCATTGAATTCCGCGGTCGCCGCCCGCCCGACGAGAGTCCAGCCCGCCGCGGTCAACCGTTCCTGCGGGCGAAAGCGCGCCTTGTAGTCCATCTTGCGCGAACCCTCGACCCAATAGCCAAGATAGACATAGGCTAGACCCATGCGCCGCGCACGCGCGATATGGTCGAGGATGATGAAGGTTCCGAGCGACCGGTCTTGCGCCTGCGGCTCGAAGAACGAGTAGACCATCGACAGCCCGTCGCTGAGCACGTCGGTGAGCGCGACCGCGATCAGTTCGCCGCGGCTGCGCCCGGTCACGCCGGTGTCGACGTCGCGCCGGCGGTACTCGACGATGCGGGTTTCGACATGGCTGTCCTCCACCATCATCGAATAGTCGAGGACCGTCATGTCGGCCATGCCGCCGTCGCGATGGCGGGCGTCGAGATAGGCGCGAAACACCGAATATTGCTCCGACGTCGGCACGGCGACGCGCATCTCGCCGACAATATCGGCGTTCTCCTCGGCCACGCGGCGCATGCTGCGCGACGGGTCGAAGGAATCGACGATGACGCGCACCGATATGCAGGAGCGGCACGCTTCGCAGGCCGGCCGATAGGCGATCGACTGGCTGCGGCGAAAGCCGCCATGCGTGAGCAGGTCGTTGAGCTCGGCGGCGCGGTCGCCGACGAGATGGGTAAAGACCTTGCGCTCCTCGCGTCCCGTCAGATACGGGCAGGGCGAGGGGGCGGTCAGATAGAATTGCGGCGCGTCACGTGGATGCTGCGTCACGATGCGGGGCCCTGGCCGAATGCCGGCGTTCCGGTGATGACAGAGGATTCCGCGCCACACGGTCGGCGTCAAAGGACATTTTGCGGCCGTCCTCCGGTTTATTTGGCCCGTCCGCGATCGGCGGCCAATACAATTGTTTACATGGCCGGCGGATTTGCGAGCGACGCCGCGCGGGTGGCGTTGTTGACGACCACGGTACCCAGCAGGATGTCGTGCAGTAGGCGCCGGCGGTCGTTGAAAAACGCGACCACGAGGATCAGCGGCGAGAGGACCGACACCGTCATCCAGAACCCAACGGTATGCACGGCGCCGAGCACGAAATAGCAGGGCGCGCCGTACCATGTGCGCATTTCCAGTTCCATCGCCCGCATGCCGACGGTCGCCGAAGCCGGGCCGCCCAGCGTCATTCCATAATAGCTGAGAATCCAGATCACCACCGCCGGCACGAAGAGCGGCCATAGCAGCCACCACCCCAGCCCCAGCGTCACGAGGCCGAACATGAAAATGAACAGCGCCAGAAACAGAATCGGAACCGCGATGATTAAGAGATCGACGCCGAATGCGACGACGCGGCGCGCCAGCACGCCCTCGAAAAGTTCCGGGTTGGCGGCCGGATCGTAGGCGTGCGGCTTGAGTTCGATGCTCACGCCGACGCGTCTTGGCTCGCCTTCGACCATGGCAGGCCTCCGTCCATACTCTGCCTCAAGGAGATGGCCAAATTCCGCCAAATGCGCAAGGGGGCTCGCGCCGGCATGCGCGAATGCCGCAGCCGGCGACGCTGTGGCGATTGCGTTACGGCAGGGATCACGGGCGCGCCGGCGCCCGGCCACATGCGCTCGACATGCGTATTTTGCGTGCGCGTGCGCGCGGGCTCTGGTTCTATTGCCGCCTCGCCGGTGCCGAATGTCACGCCGAGCCACCGCTGCCCGTGTGGCACGACCTGGTTGGAGGGAGATTGAGCGTGTGCGTTACCCTGGCCGACATTGAAGCCGCCCGCCGCGTCATCGCCGGCGCGGTGGTGCGCACGCCATTGCTGCCGGCGCCGAAACTTTCGGCGCTCACCGGCGCCGACGTGCGGGTGAAATACGAAAACCTCCAGGTCACCAACTCGTTCAAGGACCGCGGCGCGATGGTCAAGCTATCCGCATTATCCGCGGTCGATCGCGCGCGCGGGGTGATCGCGATGTCGGCGGGTAATCATGCCCAGGCGGTCGCCTATCATGC
>JACQAE010000033.1 GCA_016195095.1 Pseudomonadota bacterium | reverse complement strand
CGCCGAGCACGTAGGATGGCCGCACCACCAGCGGATAGCCAAGCTCGGCGGATACGAGGCGGGCCTGTTCGACGGAATAGGCGATGCCATTGCGCGGCTGCTTGAGCGCGAGCTTGTCGAGGAGCCGCTTGAACTGGTCGCGATCCTCGGCGAGGTCGATCGATTCCGGCGACGTGCCGAGGATCGGCACCGCCGCGTCCTGCAAGGCGTGCGCGAGTTTGAGCGGCGTCTGCCCGCCGAACTGGACGATGACGCCATGCAGCGTGCCCTTGCCGCGTTCTGTGTCGATGATCTCCAGCACATCCTCGGCGGTCAGCGGCTCAAAATAAAGCCGGTCGGAAGTGTCGTAGTCGGTCGATACCGTCTCCGGGTTGCAGTTGACCATGATCGTTTCGTAGCCGGCGTCGCGCAGCGCGAAGGCGGCATGGCAGCAGCAATAGTCGAATTCGATGCCCTGCCCGATGCGGTTGGGCCCGCCGCCCAGGATGACGACCTTGCGCGCGTCCGACACGTCCGCCTCGTCCTGCGGCGCGCCGGCGAATGCCGGCTCGTAGGTCGAATACATGTAAGCGGTCGGCGAGGCGAATTCGGCGGCGCAGGTGTCGATGCGCTTGAACACCGGGCGCACGCCGAGCGCGCGGCGCGCCGCCGCGATGTCGGCCTCGCTTGAACCGACGAGAGCGGCGAGGCGCGCGTCGGAAAATCCCATCGCCTTGAGGCGGCGGAAATTGGCCGGCGAGCGCGGGATGCCCTTGGCGCGGATTTCGCCTTCGGTCTCCACGATGCCGCGGATTTGCGCCAGGAACCAAGGATCGATGCGGCAGATCGCGTGGATCTGTTCGTCGGAGAAGCCGAGCCGCATGGCCTGGGCGACGTTGAGCGGACGGTCGGGCGTCGGCCTGCCGAGCGCGGCGCGGATGGCGTTAACGTCGTCGCCATGGCCAATGCCGTCAATGTCGATCTCGTCGAGCCCGGTCAACCCGGTTTCCAAGGATCGCAGCGCCTTTTGCAGGCTTTCCTGGAACGTGCGCCCGATCGCCATCGCCTCGCCGACGGATTTCATCGACGTGGTGAGCACCGGATCGGCGCCGGGAAACTTTTCGAAGGCAAAGCGCGGGATCTTGGTCACGACGTAGTCGATGGTCGGCTCGAAGGAGGCGGGCGTCGCGCCGCCGGTGATGTCGTTGGCGATCTCGTCGAGCGTGTAACCGACGGCGAGCCTGGCCGCGACCTTGGCGATGGGAAATCCGGTTGCCTTTGAGGCGAGCGCGGAGGAGCGCGACACGCGCGGATTCATTTCGATGATCACCAGCCGTCCGTCGGCGGGATTGACCGCGAACTGCACGTTGGAGCCGCCGGTCTCGACGCCGATCTCGCGCAACACCGCAATCGATGCGTCGCGCATGATCTGGTATTCCTTGTCGGTGAGCGTGAGCGCGGGGGCGACCGTGATCGAATCGCCGGTATGCACGCCCATCGGATCGAAGTTCTCGATCGAGCAGACAATGATGCAATTGTCGTGCTTGTCGCGCACGACCTCCATTTCGAATTCCTTCCAGCCAAGCACTGATTCCTCGATGAGCACCTCGGTGGTCGGAGAGGCGTCGAGCCCGCGCTCGACGATCTCGATGAACTCCGCCTGGTTATAGGCGATGCCGCCGCCGGTCCCGGCGAGCGTGAAGGATGGGCGGATGATCGCCGGCAATCCGATGCTTTCGAGCGCCTCAAGCGCCTCGGCGAGGCCCTTTGCCACCTGGAGCCGCTTGCGGTCGGCCTCGCCGGCGGCCCAGGTTCCCTCGAAGCGCTCAAGCGCGCGCCGCTTCTCCTCCTCGCCGTCGCCTCCCGCCTTGATGCGGGCGATTTCCGCCGCATGGAGCGCGCGGTCGGCCCTCTTGAGTTCGGAGGCGTTGGCAAGCGAGGATTTCGGCGTTTCGAGCCCGATCCGCCGCATGGCTTCGCGGAATTGCTCGCGATCCTCCGCCTTGTCGATTGCCTCGGCGTTGGCGCCGATCATGGTGACGCCGTATTTTTCCAGGACGCCCATGCGATTGAGCGAGAGCGCCGTGTTGAGCGCGGTCTGCCCGCCCATCGTCGGCAACAGCGCGTCCGGGCGCTCCTTTTCGATGATCTTGGCGACGATCTCCGGCGTGATCGGCTCGATATAGGTCGCGTCGGCGAGATCGGGGTCGGTCATGATCGTCGCCGGATTGGAGTTGACCAGGATGATGCGGTAGCCCTCTTGCCTGAGGGCCTTGCAGGCCTGGGTGCCAGAATAGTCGAATTCGCATGCCTGGCCGATGACGATCGGCCCGGCTCCGATGATCAGGATCGAGGAAATGTCCGTTCGTTTTGGCATGGCCGCTCGTTTCGGATACTGCCGCGTTGCGCGCTCCGCCGGAAAAGCGAGGCTCCGGCCTATCGGGGTTTCCGCGCGGTCGCCGCGACGGCCCACGCAATCCAGGTCCACGCAATCATGCAGGCTTGGATGCGCCCCGCGAAGCGGACTCAATTCTTGGCGATCGCGCTTGCCGACATCTCGCGCGCAACCGATATACGACGGGCGCGCCCGCGATAAGCCGAATTCCGATTCTGCTGAATTCGCGTGGTGGTCGCGAAGTTCTCCTTGATCTTCGCCGCTGGTTCACCAAGAGAATTTCGCAATCAAAACCACATGAGAATCTTTGTTTTCTCGTGTCCGTTGCTATTGCGAAGTTCGCTCAAGAGGCGCGGCAGGATAAAGCGAACTCCGGATAGGGGATACGAGAGCGCCGCGTGATGACGCCCGCGTCCCCGCGCGCGGTGTTTAGAACAGAAATGGCGGCGAGGGAAGGGGAGGCCGATGCGGCCCCCTCCCGGGAGCAGCGCCATCGCGCGGCGCACGAAGAGACCCGGCTTGGAATCGAACCAAGGTAAGAGGCCGTGCCGACCTCTGCGTCGCCACTCCGCCACCGGGCCCTGCCGACGTTCTACAACGCACCGGCGGGGCCGCCACCGCGGCGCGTCAACAATGCCTGGTTAACCCTAATGTCGACGCTATCGGCGCGTTGCGGCGGCTCAACGCGCGGTGGAAGGGCGCGCGCTGAAGGTCATGCGGGCGGGGTTATGCTCGAGGTTATGGGCAAGACGCTCGCCCGCCAGCCCCGCCCGCCGCAACGCACGCAAGAATTCGACCTCGCGATATTTGGCGATGGTCAGCGTTGCGCGCAGGCGCCGGTAAGGCGATAGCGCCGTGCGCGCCAGCCCGAGGCACGCGGCGACAAGGAAGCCGCCGCGCGCGGCGTAGCGCAGGAGCGCGCGGACGTCGCTCAAGGTGCCGACCTCCGGCGGGATGACATCGGCGACAACAAGCCTTCCCGTTGGCGCCAGCAGGCGGCGCCACAGGACGAGGTGCGCGTCAAGCTCGACCGTGGTGAGGTATTGGACGAACGAGTTGGCGACGATGAGGTCGAGCGCGCCGTCCGGCAGGCATTCCACCTCGCGCGGGGAGAGCACGCGAATGCGCGCATCGGCGCCAAAACGCGCGGCGATTGCGGCGCGCACGTTGGGCGCCGCGTCGCACAGCAGCACTTGCGCCGCAGCCGCGGCGACGAGGTCAGCATGCAGCGCCTCGCCGCAGCCGAAATCGAGGACGCGCGCTCGCGCATTCGGGACCAGGGCTGTGATCGCGTGGGCGACGTCGCGGTAATGCGCGTCCTTGTGGCGCGCGTTGACATAGATGGAATGCGCGGAATTGTAGAATTCAATCCAGCTCTGCATCGTTCCTGGTTCCCCGCGGCCCAGACCATAAAGCAAGATCGCGAAGGGAGGGAACCGGGTTTTGCATAAATCGATTTTCGCAGCCTCCGGCGATTGTCCCCCCGTCATGCCAGGCGGCACGAAATCATGAAACTGATCGGTTCTCATCGTTGCGGGCATGATGTCGTCTCAAAAACCGCATCGCGCCTTTTAGCATCATGCTTTGTCGCGCCGATGTATGGCGCAGCCAGCCCGACCCTATGGAGGCTCGGTTGGCACAATGGACATTGGCGTCAAGGAATTGCGTTCCCCAAGACCGGGACGCGATAACATGGTGGCGACGCGGCCGAGGCATTACTTGCGTGCGTCGATTCCGTGCGGCGGCGTTACGAGGACCGGTTTTTTTTCAGGAATGGGCATGTTCATCCGATTAACGGCGGCGGTGTTGTTTTCGACGCAGGTGACGCAATGCCTTGAGGTGGCGGCTCGAGACATTGGTCGCGACCGTGATCCGGGCGCCATCGCCGCGATTGTCATACATTCGGTCGGCGGTCCGGCGTGCATCGCGAACACGGTCCAATTTCGACCAATTCCCTCACGCCCCGACGACGCGGAGTTCTGGGGGCGTGTCTTGAAAAACTCGCCCGCCGCTGACGCCCATTATGTCATTGG
>JACQAE010000032.1 GCA_016195095.1 Pseudomonadota bacterium | reverse complement strand
GGGCGGCGCGCAGGTAGCGTATGTCGATATTGCGGGCGCTGCCGATGACGTTGATGACGACGGTGAAAAAGGCGCCGAGGAAGATGACGAAGGCGATCGAGGACTCCGTCGTCGGCCAGAACATGATCGAGGCCGGCACCCACGCGAGCGGCGGAATTGGTCGCATGATCTCGAGTAACGGAAACGTGGTGGCGTGGAACAGCCGGTTCATGGCCATCATCAGCCCAAGCGGAATCCCCACAATCTGCGCCGCGATGAACCCCGATACGACGCGCGTGAAGCTGGCGCGCCAATGCTCCCAGAACTTCGCCTCGGCAATGCTGCCGGCAATGACGTCGTACACCTCGCTCGGCGCCGGCACCGCGGCAAGCCCAGGCAGCTGCAATCGCCGCCCAACCTCCCAGAACGCGATAAGGCCCGCGACCGACATGATCCCGCGCAGCACGGTTTTGCTGAAGATCGCCTTGCGCAGCTTCGTGAGATTCATGTGTTTCGTTCCGTTCGTGTCGCGCGACTTCAGGCCAACTCGCGCTCACCTGCGTCGAACGCCTTGCGTGCCTCCTCATGGACTGCGTCGAACACCTGCCGCTTGAGCTCCAGATAACGCGCCGACGAGCGAACCCGGTAGGTCCGTGGCCGCGGGAAGTCGACCATGATGGTCTTTTTCACGCGCGCCGGCCGCGTTGTCATGATGACAACGCGCTCGCCGAGGAAAAGTGCTTCCTCAAGGTCGTGGGTGATGAAAAGGACCGTCTTGCGCACCCTGTCGAGCGCGCGCAGCAGGAATTCCTGCACGACGCCCTTGGTCAGCGAATCCATGGCGCGAAACGGCTCGTCCAGGAGCAGCACTTTCGGGTCGTTGATGAGCGCGCGGGCAATCTCGACGCGGCGTTTCATGCCGGAGGAGAGCTCGCCGGGGTAGCGGTCTGCGATCTCCGCCAGGCCAAGCTCCGCCAGCACCTCGCGCGCCCGCGCGGAGGCCGCCTTGCGGGTCAATCGTCCCTGGACCTCGGGACCGTAGGTAATGTTCTCGAGCACCGTGTACCAGGGAAACAACGCGCCGTTCTGGAACACCACGATGCGCTCGGCCGACGGCGCGGATGGCGGCGCTATAGGCATAGCCGACAAGCCCCAGCGTCCCCATGGCAATGACAATGACAGGGTACTGCGACAGAACGTAGGAATCCCAGATCAGAAAGCCCAGGCCATGCTCGCCCGAAACCATCTCCGCCGCGACCAGCGAAAACCAAGCGACGCCCATGCCGATCTGCAGCCCCGTGAAGATGTCGGGCAAAGCGCCTGGAACGACGACGCGTTTGAAGATGTGCCAAGGTTTGGAACCGAGGCAGCGGGCGGCACGAAAATAACTTTCATCGATCGATTCGACGCCGAGCATCGCATTGAGCGTGGTGGCAAAGAAGGCCGCGAGAAATGCCAGAAAGATAATCGGTGCCTCGCGTCCAGGCATCATCAGAATGGCGAGCGGAACCCAGGCGAGAACCGGAATCGGGCGCAGGACTTCGATGATCGGGAACGTATAGTCCTTGAAAACGCGCTTCCAGCCCATGAACAGACCGAGCGGCACGCCAAGGACCGTAGACAGGGCGAACGCGATCAGGATGCGCAGCGAACTCCAAGCGATGTGCTTGTAATATTCCGGAGTGTAGATGGAGGTTCCAAAGACCGGATCGCGCGATGTGAATTCGGTCCACACCTCAACAGGACCAGGCAGCTTTTCAAACCGCGGCAGCTTGAAGTACTCGGTTGTGAGGTACCAGCAGAGCACGAACGCAAGGAGGCCTGCCACGCCGAGATACGGAACCGGGCTCTTGAGCGCCCGCGCAACGCGGTACGCCAAGCTTCCCGCCGGTTGTCCGGCCTGCGCACGGGCCTTGATCTCGCCCAAGGGCGACTTGACCCCGGCGTCCTTCAGGACGGCCTGGGCAATCGAGTCGTCGATGGCTCCGGCGGGCGCCTTATCGACATCGATAACCTTGGCCTGGTGGAGAAACGTGTAGGTGCTGTCCAAGTGCGCCTTGATGTCAGCGGAGAACACGAACGGCTTGGTATCGCGGATGGCGCTGCCGCCGCGATCGTCGGGGACGCGCCCGAATAGCGAGAACCACGCCATTTTCGGGTTGATGCCTTCGGTCTGGCCTTTGACAATTTTGCCGACCTCTTCCCAGTTCTTGGGATCGAGAATGAACTGCTGCGCTTCGAGCTCTGTTTTGAGCCAAGCCTTGGCGAGCGCGGGATTTTTCGCGGTGAAATCGGCGCGCATGGCAACGAAGCCGGCATCGGGAATGCCGAAGCTGTTGCCGGTGGCGACCTCGCGCGCGATACCCTCGCCCACGAAGTCCCCGATGCGCGAAACCGAAGGTTCCCACAGAACGGCCGCGTCGATCTTCTTGACACGGAAATTCGTGGTGATGACCTCGATCGACTGGTTGAGCACCTCGGAGGGCTTGATCCCGGTCTTTTCGATAATCTGGCGCAGGAACCGGTCGGCGCAGCTACCTTTTGGCGTCGCGACGACCTTGCCGTCGAGCCACTTCACGACCTCTTGGGCGTTCTTGAACTGGGGCGCGTCGGCGCGCACCATCACCACGTTGCAGCGCTGGCCCGCGGAAAAGCCCGTATTGGCGACCAGCTTGATCGGCGCCTGTCTGATCTTTGTGGTGGAGACCACGGCCGGCATGTCGCCGAGATAGCCAATTTGCTGCTTATCGGCGACCATCGCGTTGACGATGATCGATCCCTGCAAGGCCGCCTCGAATTCCACCTTGCTGCCGGCCGGCAGATGCTTTTTCCACAGTTCCTTGGCCCTGATCACCGCGGCGGAATATGAAATCGTGTCGTAGGGCTGGTAGCCAACGACGATCGTCACCGGGTCCGCCGCCGCCGCCGGCAGGCTCAACAGGCCAAGCATCAGGACCGCACGCGCGGCCGCGCGACACATCATGCGCATCATATCCTCCCAGATCATAAGGCATTGTCGTGCCGGCGGAGCGCTCGATGCGATCGCGCCTAGCATGCATGCACTTATTGCCAAGGAGACTAGGTCGGCGGCGCGCGCGAACAATGGGTAGCGCTACCCAATCGCAACGCACAATCGATCGCGCGCGCTCACTCGTCGGCGAGAAGAACGCCGAGCTTAACGGCGCATCGTATCAGCCCCACGGTATCCTTGACGCCAAGCTTGTGCAGCACGGCGGCGCGATGCTTCTCCACCGTGCGCGAACTGATGCAGAGCAGATCGCCGACCTGCTGGCTGGTCCTGCCCTGCACGACCAGCCGAAAGACCTGCTGCTCGCGCTCCGTCAGAAGGTCGTAGGGCTGCGACTGTTCGTCACCGGCTTTCTGGTCCCAGCCATCCACGCTTGCGCTATCGACGTGCGAACTGAGATAGGATTGCCCGGCGCTGACGGCGCGGATCGCGTCAAGCAATTCGGCGACCGGCGCGGTCTTCACCACGTATCCCCTGGCCCCGCTGCTCAGCGCGCGCCGCACCATCATCGGTTCTTGATGAAATGACAGCACCACCACCCGGCTCAAGGGCGACACGCGCCGCAAGAGCACGATCAGATCCAGGCCGTTGATATCCGGCATGGAAATGTCGAGGACGATGACGTCCGGACGCCGCTCACGCGCCATCTGAATGACATCGCCACCGTTTTCAACTTCGGCGACGACCACGAGGTCAGGCTGCGCGTCGATGAGTTGGCGCGCGCCCTCGCGCACGAAAGAGTGATCGTCGGCGATCAGCACGCCGATCCTAGGCATGAACCGCTTCCCCCGCGGCATAGGGGAGTTCGGCACGCAATATGGTGCCGCCACCCTGGCGCGGCTTGACCTCGACCTTGCCGCCGATCGCGGCGGCGCGCTCCTCCATGCCGAGCAGGCCATTGCCATGATCGGCGCCGCGCCCATCGAAGCGCTCAGCGGGCGCGGCAATGCCCACGCCATTATCGCGGATGGTGACAATGAGGCTCGGATGATTGACGGTCAGCAATATGTCGGCATGCGTGGCCTCGGCATGTTTGATCACGTTGGTCAGCCCCTCCTGCACGATCCGATAGGCGATCATCTCGACATCGGCGGGGAGCCTGCGTCTGAATCCCGCCGCATCGACCGCGATCGACATGCGGTCGTTGATCAGGGGCAACTGGCCGGCGACGAAGGCCTGGATCGCCGGCAGCAGGCCAAGATGATCGAGGGTGGCGGGTCGCAATGCATTGGCGATGCGGTGAATCGACGCGCCCATCCGTTCGACCTCGACCGCGAGCCTGGCGCAAGTATCGCCGACCCCGCCGCCGACATTCGCCGTCTGGCTTTGCATGGATCGGAGCCGGAACTGCATGCCGGAAAGTGCCTGCCCCAACTCATCGTGCAGATCACGCGCAATTCGTTTGCGCTCCTCCTCGATGGCGCCGGCCTGACGCCGCGACAGCATCCGCAGCGCTTCCTCGGCGCGGCGCCGCTCGCCAACCTCGGCGGTCAGCCGCCGACGACCGTCAGCCAACGAAGCCAAGGCACGGTTGAAAGCCTCGGCAACGCGTCCGACTTCGTCGCGGGACACGATTTTCACCGGCGCATCGAGCACGTCCTTGCTCAGGTTGTCGACGCCGCGCAGGAGGTGGCGCAGCTGGCGCAGGATCGAGCGCGAGAGCAGCATCGCGAAAATCGTGCCGATCGCGATCGCCGCCAGCGTGTAAAAGAGACCGGTTTTTGTCACGTAGGCGAGGTGGGCAAGCGTGGCGCCCTTGTCGACCGTGAGGATCGACCAGCCGATCAGCTTATCGGCCGCGAGTATCGGCGAGAGGGCGTGAATGGCGGTCTCGCTTTGCTGATAAACCCGCGCCGTGCGCGCGCCGGCGAGTGCCTCAAGGCTCATCGCGTCGGCAAGATACTGCCCGATCCTGTTGCGATCGGTATGTGCAAGAATACGGCCGTTCGGATCGACAATCATGGCATGGCGCACGCCGCTCCCGCTCGCGCTACCCTCGACGACCTCTTCCATGCCCACGAGATCGTCGGACAACACCCAGGGCGATGAGCTGACGGCAAGCACATGCGCATGGTGCAACGTCCGTCGCGTCAACTCATCCCATAGAAAATCGCGTTGGCGCTGCACAAGATCGACCACGAAGATCGTCATCAGCAGCAGATGCACGAACGCGACACCGAGCACCAGCTTGCGCCTGATGCTCGCCTGGGGAAGGAATTGGCGCAGACGCGCGAGCGTCATTGCATGCGTCCAAAAGCCGTCTCGTATTCGCGCATGAACCGGCGGACCGGCTCGAACGTGCGCGTGTCGGCGGCGTCGAAGCGGCCGATCTCCATCGCTTCGAGAATGGCACGGCCGCGCGCGTGGTCGTGCAGCTGGAAAACCACGGTCTCGAGCACGCGCACATGTGCCTCGGGCATATCGGCGCGCACGACCAGGCCGTTATTGATCAGGGGCTTTGTCTCCCATCTGATCACCAATCGCTCGGCCAGTTCCGGCCGGCGCCGCAGCAGCGCCTCCCAAGGCGGCGGCCAGGTGCCGGCCGCCGACGTTTTACCGAGCAGGACATTCATGATCGCGGACTCCTGGGATCCGACATAGCGGGCATTGATATCGCCGGCGCCGAGCCCATGCTGGTGGAGATACATGCGTGGCATCATGGTCGCCGCCAGCGCCGTCGGCGCCGGAAAGCTGATCGGCACTCCCTTGAGATCGGCGACATGCTGCAATTCGGAATCGCGGCGGACGATGATGATGCCGCGAAAGCGCTGGTCGTTGCCCATCTTGCCGACGATGCGGTATCCGCGCGCCTCGCTTGCCAATGTTTGGTAGGGATTAGGCACGGCGACGTGAAACTTCCGCGCCGCGAGCTTGCGCTCGAACGCCGCATAGTCGCGCGAGGTCTCAAGCTTGAGGCGAAACGCCGGCGCGGCCGCCTCGTTGATCAAATCGACGAGCGGCTGGTAGACCTCGAATAGCCGCTTGGGATTGTGCAACGGATGCACGGCGAAGAGGTACTCCGCGCCGGCCGTGGTAAAGGCCGAATTTCTGGCGTAGGTCGGTTCGTAGGACGCCGGGTCATCTGGCGTGCACCCCGCCAGGAGGCAGGCGCAAAGCCCAATCCATTGAAACGTGCCCGATCGCATGCCGCCGGATCCTCAACGCCGCTGGGACGAGCCTCGGTCGCGGGCAAGTCTAGCAACATCGGCAGAGCGATGACATATCCACGCTCGCGCCGCCTGACCCCGAGGCATGGCGCCATGACGCATATTCGGATCGAGCGCTTCAAAGGCCGGAGGCGATTTCGACCAGCTTGGCGAGCGTGTTCATGTTTCGCGCCGTAACCGCGTCGGCGGGCGGGAATCTGGCAATCCGCCCCTCTCGCACAGCCGTTTGAGGTCATCCATGGGCAATTTTCCAGTTCCGCCCACATTGACCACGCGCGGGAGTGCGATGCGGGTGTGCGACAAAGACGCTCAAATCTATTGGTCCATCGACCGTCCGCCGCGCTGCTTTATTCCCCAATTGGTAAAGTTTGGTGCGGTCGAGAGGACTCGAACCTCCACGGGTTGCCCCGCTAGCACCTCAAGCTAGTGCGTCTACCACTTCCGCCACGACCGCTGGGGACAGCCGCCGACTCCTGAGCCAACGGCCTGACGGCGGTCCATGTAACAAATTGGGTCTTGCCGAACAAGGCTTTGCACCGCTGCCAGGCCGGCGGACCGCCTGGCGGCATCGCGGGCCATGCCCTTGGCCCTATTCGCGGCCCGCGCCGCGACCGGTCATCTCCTTGACCTCTACGGCGATCTTATTGCCGCTGACGACGACGGTTCCGCGCGCCACCGGCAGGTTGTTGGCAAGGATGCTCACTTCGTCGTTTTCGGAGGCCTCAAGTTCGATGACCGCCCCACGACCGAGGCGAAGCACCTGGTGGACTGGCATCAAGGTGTAACCGAGCACGACCGTGATATCGATCGAGACTTTCTCTATTGTGGCCACGGCGCTAATCCATCATCGGGCGCTGGCTGGCACAGCCGGCGCGGGTCCGGCCGACCTGAACATAGGATGGTTACCGAGTGGTTAACACGCGCGGCGAACGCATATTTGAATCAGCCGCGGCGCCCGCCGCCGGGCCGGTCGCGTGGCGTGTCGCGCCCGCGCTCACGCCCTACCCCTATGCGCTGGCGCGGATGGAGGAGCACGCCTCGGCAATCGCGGAACGCGGTGAACGCGAACGCGTCTGGCTCCTCGAACACCCACCAATCTATACCGCCGGCACCAGCGCGCGCATGACCGATCTGCTCGCGGCGCGGTTTCCGGTTCATACCAGCGGACGCGGCGGCGAATTGACCTATCACGGCCCTGGACAACGGGTTGTCTACGCGATGCTCGACCTGCGCGTGCGCGGACCCGACATACGCCGCTATGTGGCAACGCTCGAGGAACTGGTGATTCGCACGCTCGGCCGGTTCGACATTCACGGCGAGCGCCGCGCCGAGCGCATCGGCGTCTGGGTGCGCCGGCCCGACAAGGGTTCCGGCTGCGAGGACAAGATCGCGGCCATCGGCGTGCGTGTGAAACGATGGGTCACCATGCATGGGCTCGCCATGAACGTCGATCCGGACCTGTCGCATTTTGCCGGCATCGTTCCCTGCGGCGTGGCCGACCGCCGCTATGGCATCACCAGCCTTGCCGACCTTGGCCAGTGCGTGACCATGGCCGATGTCGACGTGGCGCTGCGGCGGGAATTCGAGCGTCTTTTTGGCCCAACCGGCGATGACGCCGCCGATTGAGGTCGCAACTCCGCCACCAATCGGCGCCGCGTCTCGCCAAGCAACCAATCGCGGGATATTCGGAAAAATTTCGCAATCGTGCTTTAATCGCCGGCGATGGGACGCCGGAGACGCCGGACACGCTAGGCCAATGTGGAAACCAGACGCGCGCATCCGCTGGCAGGCACAGGCAGGCCACGCGCCCAGTCGCGAGGAGGCCGCGGCCGCACGCCTGTTCAGCCGCGTGCGGGTTGGTCCACTCACCCTCCGACAGCGAACCTGGGTGCCCGCCATGGTTCCGTGGCGGGCGAGCGACGACGGACTCGTCACCGAGGACGTGCTGGCGTGGTATGAGCGTTTTGCCAGGGGGCAGCCGGGCGCCATCGTGATCGAGGCGACCGGCATCCGAGACATTCCCAGCGGCCCGCTCCTGCGCATCGGCCACGACCGGTTCATCCCCGGTCTGCGCCAGCTTGCCGACATCGTGCGCCGCGCCAGCGATGGCAAAACCCGCCTGTTCGTCCAATTGATCGATTTCCTCAGCATTCGCCGGCGCCCGGCCCCGGACACGTACTTTGCGCGGTTTCTGCAGGTCACCGACCGCCATCGCCGCGCGCTTGACCTGGCGGACGCGCCCGAGCGCGTCGTGCGCGAACGGCTGGCGGGCCTGCCCGACGACGCGCTGGACGGCATTCTCAGCCCACGCGAATGCGAGGATTTACGCATTGGCGCGCGCGAGCGCGTCACCGACATGCACCTCGATCACATCCGCGCGCTGCCGGCGGTGCTGCCCGATCTGTTCGCCGGCGCCGCCCAGCGCGCCCGCGCCGCCGGTCTCGACGGGGTCGAGCTGCATTTCGCCCATGCCTATACGATGGCGTCTTTTCTTTCCGCCACGAACGACCGCGACGACGGCTATGGCGGTCCGCGCGAACGACGCGCGCGCCTGCCGCTGGAGGTTTACGGCGCCGTGCGCGCCGCGCTCGGCAATGATTTCGTCGTTGGCTGCCGGTTTCTCGCCGAGGAATGCATCGCCGGCGGCAGCACGCTCGCGGACAGCGAATATTTTGCCGTTGCCTTCGCGCGCGCGGGCATGGATTTCCTTTCCACCTCGCGTGGCGGAAAGTTCGACGACGCCCGCCAGCCGGCGATCGGAACCGCCGCCTATCCCTATACCGGGCGTAGCGGCTACGAGTGCATGCCGCAGTATATTTCCGACGAACAGGGCCCGTTCGGCCGCAACGCCATGCCGACGCGCGCCATTCGCTTGGCGCTGCGCGCCGCCGGCTGCGCGACGCCGGTCGTATGCACCGGCGGGATTCACAATTTCGATATGGCGGAGGCGCTGTTGCGCGATGGCGCTGCCGATATTATCGGCGCCGCGCGCCAGAGCCTCGCCGACCCGGATTGGACGCGCAAGATCGCACTGGGACTTGGCGATAGCGTGCGCCGCTGCGAGTACACCAATTACTGCGAGGGGCTCGACCAGAAGCACAAGCAGGTGACCTGCCAGCTCTGGGACCGGATTGACCGCAAGGCGCCGGGCGTACAGCTCTCGCATGACGGCAAGCGCCGCCTGGTGCCGCCGTCATGGGATCCACCATCAACCTGACGCCCGGCAATGCACGTGAGCGCCCATATCGATACGTTCGCGCGCGATATGCTGCCGCCGCGGCATCAATGGCCCGAACTCCTGTTTGAAATGCCGCAATTCGCCGCGCCGCCGGTGCTTAATTGCGCCGCGGCGCTGATCGATTCCGCCATCGAGCGTGGCCATGGCGATGCGCCGGCCGTCCTGTGGGACGGCGGGTGCACGAGCTACGCCGCGTTGCACGCCGCCGCCAACCGTATCGCGCGCGTGCTGGTCGAGGATTTCGGGCTCGTCACCGGCAACCGCGTCCTCCTGCATGGCGCCAACAGCGCCGTTTTGGCGGCCTGTTGGCTCGCGGTGATGAAGGCGGGCGGCGTCGCCGTCACTACCATGCCGCTGTTGCGCGCGGGCGAACTTGGCGCGGCAATCGGCAAGGCGCGAGTCAGCCACGCGCTGTGTGAGGAGGCGCTGCTCGGCGAGGTCGCGCGCATGCAGGCGGTCGCTCCGAATCTGCGCCACGTAGTCGGCTACCATTCGCTCGCGACCGATGGGCTGGAAGCGCGAATGGCCGGCAAGGCGCCAAGTTTTGCCGCCGTGCCGACCGCAAGCGACGACGTTGCGCTGATCGCCTTTACATCCGGTACCACTGGCGCGGCGAAAGGAACGATGCATTTTCATCGCGACGTGCTGGCAATTTGTGACGGGTTCTCGCGGCAAATTCTGGCGCCGACCAGCGCCGATATTTTTATTGGAACGCCGCCATTCGCGTTTACCTTCGGACTGGGTGGGCTGCTGTTGTTTCCATTGCGCGCCGGCGCCGCCACCGTGCTGCACGCGCGCTATGGCGCGCAGGAACTCCTTGCCGCGATTGCCCGGCATCGCGCGACGATCTGCTTTACCGCACCGACGATGTACGCACGCATGGCGCCGCTTGCCGCTGGGTATGATCTTTCCTCGCTGCGCATCGCGGTCGCGTCCGGCGAGCATCTGGCGCCGGCGACACGCGCGGCCTGGCGCGACGCCACGGGCAACGAACCGATCGAATGTTTCGGCACGACGGAAATGCTGCACGCCTTCATGTCCGCGTCCGCCAGTGAGGCGCGGCCAGGATCGGCCGGCAAGGCGCTCGCCGGCTATCGCATCTGCATTCTCGGCGATCACGGCCAGCCGCTGCCGGCGGGAAGCGCCGGGCGCCTCGCGGTGAAAGGCCCGGTCGGCTGCCGCTATCTCGACGATGCACGCCAGAGAGACTATGTCCGCGATGGATGGAACCTGACCGGCGACGCGGGCGTTCTGGATGCGGACGACTTTTTTTGGTTTCATTCCCGCACCGATGACTTGATTGTTACCTCCGGGCACAATGTCGGGGCGACGGAGGTCGAGGACGCGCTCCTGACGCATCCGGCGGTTGCCGAATGTGGCGTTGTCGGTATTCCCGACGCCGCGCGCGGACAGATCGTGAAGGCCGTGGTGGTGCCGGCGGCGAATGTCGCGGTAACATCCGCGCTGGCTGCCGAGTTGCAGGCGCATGTCAAGGCGGCAATCGCGCCATACAAGTATCCACGCGCGATAGCGTTTGCGCCATCGTTGCCGCGTACCGGCTCGGGCAAGCTGCAAAGGTCACTTTTGCGCGACTGGGGCGCTCAGGTCGTTGCCAACGCCGAGAACGCCTCTCCTGCACGCCTTAACGACAGCGAGCCCTCGGCGGCGTCGTGCTCGTAGATAGCGTCTACCCTTGCCCCGGCCGGCCCCGCTCGACAGGCGGCGATGACGCCGGTGACATCCTGCGGACTGCCGCAAAGGACGGCCTCGACGGTTCCGTCGCGGCAATTGCGAACCCATCCTTCAATATGCCATCGGTGCGCGGCGTGAGCGACGTAGGCGCGATAGCCGACCCCCTGCACGCGCCCGCGCACGATGATGCGGCGAAGCATCGGCCCGCTCATGCGATTTCCCCGCTTTCCGCGGCGCGGCGCGGCGAAAGGCGCGAGGTCTTCCAGCGCTCCAGCGCCGCCAGATAGCCGACGGGAAACCGCCACTCGCGCGCGGCGGTGACGACGAGCTCCACATAGCCGGGATGCGCCACGCCGCGCTGGCGTGAGCGTCCGACATAGGCGATCGCGCTCCTGCGCCGCGAGCCCACGCGCAAACACAGCCGCGCCTGCCGATAAAGCCCGCCGGCGAGGCCCTCATAGGCATCGATGGCGGCAATGTCGCGCGGCGTGAGCAGCCACAGAATGCCGTGCACGACATGGCCAGGCGCCGGAACGACCGTCGCGTAACGATCGGTCGAAATCATGAATCGCCAATTCTCAAGCAGCGCTGGAGACAGTGCATGCGCGCTCTTGCACCGCTGGCGCATCAATGCGCGGCTCATGTTTGAACCGTAGGCGAAATACAAAATCATCTGGCGTTTACGGGCAAATTATTTCCGCGATCGTAGCGCATTGCAAGCGTCGGCGGGAACGGGGCAGTCGCAAAATCACGCCGAAGCGCGCGACGGATTGCGCCAAGCGCCCTTGCGCCGCCAGGCCCCTGCTGCATGAAGCGCGACCACCGCACCAAATCGGGGTCGTCAGACAAATTCGAGGATGAGCCCATCGGCCGCCAGACTGTCGCCGGGTTTGGCATGCACGGCTTTGACCGTCCCGTCGCGCTCGGCGCGCAGCACGTTTTCCATCTTCATCGCCTCGATCACCGCCAGCGTCTCGCCGACCTTAACCTCCGCACCCGCCGACACCGCGATCGAAACGACCAGGCCGGGCATCGGACAAAGGAGCGCCTTGGCGGTGTCGGCGGCTGCCTTCACGGGCATCAGCCGCGCCACCTGCGCCTCGCTCCGCGTATAGACGTAGGCGCGCGTCTCGACACCGCGATGGGCGAGCAGAAATCCATTGGCGACGGCGCGCACCTGCACCGCGACGCGCTCCTTGTCGAGCGTACCGATCCATACGGGCTCGTCCGGTTTCCACGGTGAGCGCAGCAGGCGGGCGCGCCCCGGCGCGCCGCCTTCGTCGAGGAAACGCACGGCAATGGCGTCGCCTTTTCGTTCGACGTCGAGCGCGATCTCCGTGCCGCCGAGCCACACCGTGCGTCGTCGTTCACGGCACACCGCCCGTCCCGGCATCTGCCCACTGATGCGCCGCTTGCGTTCGCCCAGTACGTAATCGATGGCCGCGGCTGCCGCGGCGAGGATAAGCGCGGTGCGCCCGGCGGCGGCCGGCACGGTAAATCCGTCGGGATACTCCTCTGCGATGAACCCGGTCGACAACGCGCCCTTGATCCAGCGCTTGTGCTGCATGAGGGCGGCGAGAAACGCGATATTGTGGCGAATGCCGTTAATGGTGAATTCGTCGAGCGCGCGCGCCTGCGCCGCGATCGCCTGCTTGCGCGTCGGCGCATGGGTAATGAGCTTGGCGATCATGGGATCATAGTAGATGGAGATTTCACCGCCTTCATAGACGCCGGCGTCGTTGCGCACCGTCACCGCGTCGATCGTCGCCGCGGCGGGCGGGCGATAGCGCACCAGGCGGCCTGTTGACGGCAGGAAACCGCGCGTCGGATCCTCGGCATAAATTCGGCTCTCGATTGCCCAGCCAGACAGTGTGACGTCGGCCTGGCGAATCGCGAGCCGCTCGCCCGCGGCGACGCGTATCATCTGCTCGACGAGATCGATGCCGGTCACGAGTTCGGTCACTGGGTGCTCGACCTGCAGGCGCGTATTCATTTCCAGAAAATAGAAGCTGCGATCCTGCGCGGCGACGAACTCGACGGTGCCGGCGCTGTCATAGCCAACCGCCTTGGCCAATGCCACCGCCTGTTCTCCCATTTTGCGCCGCGTTGGCGCGTCAAGAAGCGGCGACGGCGCTTCCTCGACGACCTTCTGGTTGCGCCGCTGGATCGAACATTCGCGTTCGCCGAGATGGATGACATTGCCGTGTTTGTCGCCCAGCACCTGGATTTCGACGTGGCGCGGGTTAACGATGAATTTCTCGATCAGGATGCGATCGTCGCCAAACGACGAGCGCGCCTCCGAACGCGCGCGCGCAAACCCTTCGGCGACCTCGCCGCTTGAGCGAGCGATGCGCATGCCCTTGCCGCCGCCGCCGGCCGACGCCTTGATCATGACCGGATATCCGATACCTTCGGCGATCTTCAACGCATGTTTTTCGTCGCGGATTTCGCCCGGATGACCGGGAACGGTCGAAACCTTGGCGCGGGCGGCGGCCTTCTTGGACTCGATCTTGTCGCCCATGGCGGCAATGGCGCGCGCATTGGGACCGATGAATACGATTCCCGCCTTGGCCAGCGCCAACGCGAACCCCTCGCGCTCGGAGAGAAAGCCGTAGCCCGGATGCACCGCGTCCGCCTTGGTCGCCATGCAGGCGGCGACGATCTTTTCGATCGCCAAATAGCTTTCCGCCGCCGGCGCCGGGCCAATCGGCACCGCGTCATCGGCCATGCGCACGTGCAGCGCATCCTTGTCCGCTTCCGAATAGACGGCAACGGTTGCAATTCCCATGCGCCGCGCCGTGCGCATGATGCGGCAGGCGATCTCGCCGCGATTGGCGATCAATATGCGTGTGAACATTCTCGCGATCCGCGTCGCCGGAAAGCGTCCGGCTTATCGTACCGGGGACGTGCCCCAGCCTTCCCTGCCTTGCCACGCTTTCCGACGGCGAAGCGTTGTCCACGTCGCCTGAAAATGCCCCAGCGCGCTGGCTTAGCGGCTCGTGGTCAAAATTGTCAACGTCGATGCGGCGACGGCGCGGGAATTCCGCGATCAGCTGACGGCGATGGCCGCACGGCGCCCGGCAACGATGGCAACATGGACGCCGCAGCCGTGGCCGGTTGCACCGCATGAGTCAGATCGCGGCATTCGCTGGTTGCGCATAGGCCAATTTTCCATACCGCGCCAGTTTGCGGGAACGTGAATTGCGGTGCAAAAAAGTTGTTGGCCGCGGACGCCATTTCTCCATATTATGGCGCGATCCCACCACATATTCATGTGACGGCCAACAACCGTGCCTCAACAAAATCAAACATCCATGGAGTCTTGCATGACGCTGCAGATCAACGATATCGCGCCGGATTTCGACGCGCAGACGACGCAGGGGCGCATCCGGTTTCATGACTGGATCGGGGATCAATGGGTGGTGCTGTTCTCGCACCCAAAAGACTTCACGCCGGTTTGCACGACCGAGCTCGGCTACATGGCGCGGATCAAGCCGGAATTCGACCGCCGCGGCGTGAAGATCATCGGTCTTTCGGTGGACCCCGTCGACAATCACGCCAAGTGGGCCGCCGACATCGAGGAAACGCAGGGATTTGCCCCCAACTACCCGATGATCGGCGATACTGACCTGCGTATCTCCAAATCCTATGGAATGCTGCCGGCCAGCACGAGCGGCAGCTCGGAGGGCCGCACGGCCGCCGACAACCAGACCGTGCGCAACGTCTTTGTCATCGGGCCGGACAAGAAGATCAAGTTGATCCTGGTCTACCCGATGACGACGGGACGCAATTTCGATGACCCAAGGGCTGAGCGGCCTCCAAGGCTCGAAAGGCGGCGCGGGTCATTGCCCCGCGCCGCAACGCGCGGATTCGGCCGGCGCGGTGCGCCAAGTCGCGCCGTCCGCGCCGTTGGCAAAAATCACGATGCCGACGCCATAGATCACATAAAACAGGCTTGCCGGTGGAATATTCAACGCGCCAAGAATGTCGCCGAGCCGCGCCTTGAAGAAATCGCGGGCAACCGCGCCCTTCCGAAATCGCCCTATGCGTAGATGCGCGCAAGGGCGTGCGCGGTTTCGCAACCGGCGCCGCGAATGCGCGCCAACTCAGCCCAATCGCGTCACCGCGCCGCGGCCGCCGCTAGGCTTGAAAACGGAGCCGCGGCATGGCGGACTTGGCCGCCAACCAGCGTCAGCAAGGCCTTGAGCTTGGAAATCCGCTCCTGCGGCACCGAGAAATAGTCGTCCGACAACACGACGAGATCGGCCCACTTCCCGGCCTCGAGCGTGCCGCGCCGGCCCTCATCAAACGCCATGTAGGCGGAATTGACGGTGTGGATACGCAGCGCCTGCTCGCGCGAGGGCGATTGCTCCTTGCTGCGATAGGACGAGCCGGTCACGCTGCGCCCGCTGACCAGCCATTCCAAGGTGACAAAGGGATTGTAAGGCGCCGAGCGCGGTCCGTCGGTCCCCCCGGCGACAACAAGTCCCGCGGCCAATCCATCGGCGATCGGTGGCGCGGTACGCGCGGCATCGTTTCCCATGCGCCGCGGCCAGACGTCGCCCTCGAAATAGAGCCGATCTTGCACCGCCCAAATCATGCCCAACCGCTGCATGCGCGCCAGCGTCTCCTTGCTGGCATTCTCGACATGGGCGATCGACCAGCGCAACGCGCCGATGGGAGTTTTGGCGTTCACGGCCTCGAAAATATCGAGAATTTGTCCTGCCGCACTGTCGGTCGAGGCATGAATCTGGATTGCGATGCGCCGCTCCGCAGCCCAGGCCGCGATTTCGCGCAGCGCGTCGGCCGCGCCCGGCTTTGGCGTGAACGCTTTTACCCGTCCTGCCGGCCCATCATGCATGCCCCAGACCACCACTTCGCCCACGCCGAGCACCTTGAGGCGATCGTCGCCGAATTGAGCTGGCATGAGCTGGAAAAAGTCCTTGAGTTCCTTCGCTTCCTGCCCGGAATTCTGGCTATTGAGGAAATAGGCGACACGTATCGGCAAGTTGCCGTCACGCCAGACCTGGAACAGCGGGTAATAATGGCGCGCAAACATGCCGCCGCCGGCGGCGTCGATCACGCCCGTGATTCCGACGCTGGCGAGCTGGTTGAAGAACGCGCGCGTGCCGGCCACCTGGCCGGCGAAATCGACTGCGGCCACGCGCGCGAACAAGCGCGAAAACGTCGGCAAATCGCCGCGCACGATTCCGCTCGGCCTATTGTCAGCATCGAGATCCAGCTTGCCGTTGGGGGGAACCTTGGCGTCGCCATCGAGGCCGAGCATGGCCATGCCGCGCGCATTGATCACCGCATAGTCATAAAGGTGCTGCACGTAGACCGGGTTGTCCGGCGCCGCCTGCGCGAGTTCGGCGGGCGTTGGGCCACGGCGCTCGGCCAGCTGGCCCTCGTGCCAGCCGCCGGGAACGATGATCCAGGCGCCCGGCCGGCGGCGCGCGGACGCGGCGATGCGCTGCAGTCCCTCGGCGATCGAGGTGACGTCGGACCAGTCGGTCTCGACGCCGAACGTCAGCCCCGAGCGAATGGCGTGGATATGCGAGTCGATAAGGCCCGGGATCACCATGCGCCCGGCGAGGTCAACGACGCGCGTATGCGGGCCGGCGAGTTGGCGGACCGCCTCGTTTCCACCGACCGCGACGATCGCGTCGCCACGCACTGCAAGCGCGTCGGCGATCGTGGATTTCGAATCGAGGGTCACGACCTTGCCGTTGACCAGGATCATGCTGGCGGCGCCTTCCTGCGCCGGGGCGCGCGGCACCGTCAGACAGAGCACCGCCAGAAGTGCAAGCGCGATCCCTATACGTGGCCCGTGGCGCATGACGTCCTCCCTGTCGCCGGCCGCAAGATTGGCGCGCTCGGAGAGATTCGAACTCCCGACCCCCAGATTCGAAGTCTGGTGCTCTATCCAGCTGAGCTACGAGCGCTATTGGCCTGGCCGGCCATCGGCAAAAGTGGTTCCTGCCGTTGCAACCGCGCGCCAATGTTAACGTTTTGCCCAAGGTCTCTTGCGCAGACCGCGATCCACATCTTGCGACCATGTGGCTAGAGCCTACGATACATGACAAACGCGTCGACGAAACCCTGTCCGGGATGCAAAAACGCATCGGGCAGCCGACCCACGATCGAAAAGCCAAGCGATTGCCACAGCCGAACAGCCCGCACGTTGGTGCTTACGACAAAATTGAATTGCATGGCAGTGAACCCAAGGCCGCGCGCAATGTCCAGCGAGTGCTCGCACATCGCGCGCGCGACGCCCTGCCGTCGCGCCGCAGTCGCCGTCACATAACCGCAATTGGCCACGTGCGCGCCGCCGCCATGCCGGTTGGCGCGCAAATAATAGGTGCCGACAATGCCGCCCTCGCGTTCCGCGACGTACACCCGATGCTCCTGCGCGAACCAATAGGCGAGCGCGTCCTCGCGCGTCATGTCGCAGGGCAGCGGGTAGGTATCGCCCGCGCGCAACATCGGTTCAAGCACGTGCCAGACACCCACCTGGTCGCCAGTATCGCTGGTCCTTATGTTCATCGCCAACCCCGCTGCAACGCCCGACAACGCGTCACGCAAACACGACTTCGCGCATATTCCGGCGAAGTGCGAACTGGTTCGCGGCGGAAAATGCGACAGAGCGAAAGAAGATCGAGCGCTTTCCGATTCGATGGAATCGGCAAGCGCTCCAGCTCCGGTGCGCGCGCGCAGGATCGCCCTAACACGCCGACGGCACAGCTCCAAGATCGTCCGCGGCCACGCCATTGCGGGCCGAAGTCCATATGGATAGGGTCGCGCCAATCGACGCGTCGCGTCGCCACCCGCCAGGGGCGGCAATGGCGGCGCGGTTGATTACGTGCTCACGCATGATTTCCAGGAGGCCAGGCATGCAATCACGGGCGGCGGTGGCGATTGCGGCGGGCAAGCCGCTCGAGGTCACGACGGTGAACGTCGAAGGTCCGCGCGCGGGCGAGGTCCTGGTGGAAATCAAGGCGAGCGGAATCTGCCATACCGACGAATTCACCCGTTCCGGCGCCGATCCCGAAGGCGTGTTCCCAGCCATCCTGGGCCATGAGGGCGCCGGTGTGGTCGTCGATATCGGCGCCGGCGTCACTTCGGTAAAGCGGGGCGACCATGTCATACCGCTTTACACGCCGGAATGCCGCCAGTGCAAATCGTGCCTGTCGCGCAAGACCAACCTATGCACCGCGATCCGCGCCACCCAGGGTCAAGGACTGATGCCCGATGGCACCGCGCGATTTTCGCTCGGCGGCCAGAAAGTCCATCATTATATGGGCTGCTCGACATTCTCGAATTTCACGGTGCTTCCCGAAATCGCGGTCGCGAAAATTCGCGAGGACGCGCCCTTCGACAAGGTCTGCTACATCGGATGCGGCGTGACCACGGGCATCGGCGCGGTGATCAATACGGCGAAAGCCGGACCCGGCGCCAATGGCATCGTGTTCGGGCTTGGCGGCATCGGGCTCAACGTCATTCAGGGCCTGCGTCTCGTCGGCGCAAATATGATCATTGGCGTCGATACCAACCCGGACAAGAAAAGCTGGGGCGAGCGGTTTGGCATGACGCATTTCGTCAACCCCAAGGAAGTTGGGGCGGACCTCGTGAAGTACCTCGTCGATCTGACGGGCGGGGGCGCCGACTACACATTCGAATGTGTCGGAAATGTCGATCTCATGCGCGTGGCGCTGGAATGCTGTCATCGCGGCTGGGGCGAGAGCATCATCATCGGCGTCGCGCCCGCCGGCGCCGAAATCCGCACGCGCCCATTCCAACTCGTCACCGGCCGCGTGTGGCGCGGCACCGCCTTTGGCGGCGCGCGCGGACGCACGGATGTGCCCAAGATCGTCGATTGGTATATGGATGGCCGGATCGAAATCGATCCGATGATCACGCACACATTGCCGCTCACCGAAATCAATCGCGGCTTCGACCTCATGCACGAAGGCACGTCAATCCGCGCGGTCGTCGTCTATTAGAGCGCTTTCGGGCGAAGTGGGTACCGGTTCGCGTAAAAAAAACGCGTCAAAACAAAAAGTGAGAGCCCCGGTTTTGATTCCATCAATGCCGGAACGGTTCTAGCCTTTAGCTTGCGCACCCCATTGCTGGCCGGTTCGGATGATTCCGGTTGGAAGCAATTGCGCGATTTCGTCGAACAAAGCCGCCCGTCGTCGCCGTCATTTCTTGGAAAATGCGTCGCGAATATGCTCCATTCGCGACGCGCCGCTTGGCGGTTTCGAGAATTCCGCCGAGACCGTATCGCAGGAAATCTCGCCGTCGCTGAACATCTGTCCCGTCTGATTGTTGAAGCGAACCTTGCGGCAGTCGGTGCCGTCGGGCGAACTGATCAGGATCTCGCCGGTACGCGTCGCCGTGAACGCGTCGGGCTTTTTTGCGGCAGTCGCCGGCAACCAGATTTTTTGATAGCCAAAAACCGCGGCAAGCCCGACCAAGCCGGCCATCAGCAAGAAAACGATCAGCGTGCCGGCGCGATTGAGCCGGCGAGTGCGCGTGTTCACTACTTTTGGCGCTGGCGCCATGTGATTTCCGCCATCGGCCCACCTGGTCGCCGAGTATTGGCGACCATCACCGTAACCCGATAGTGTGGCGCCAGGGTCTCCACAAACCGTTAACTGCCGCAGGAAAATTGGCGAGTTGAAAATAATGAACCGCAAGGAGGCGTTCCCGCCCGCAACATGCCAGTATGAATTGACGTTGGGGCACTTCAATTGTTCGCGAGCCGCCACATTCGCTGCGCGGCTCGCGCGGCACCGCCGCTCGGTTACGGCATTGGCGCCGCTGCGACGGCGCGCCGATACGCCGGTTCGATGCCGTTCCCGTGATGGTGAGACATCTTGTTCCGTCAGCTTGCGACAACGAAGGAAACGACGTGCGATGCAGCCACGCCTGCGTAAACTGATCGGAACCTTTGGTCTGATCGCCCTTGTCGTGACATGGTGCCTCCTGGCGATGGCGCTCGCGC
>JACQAE010000169.1 GCA_016195095.1 Pseudomonadota bacterium | reverse complement strand
TGATCACCAGCGCCGCGGTGCTGCGCGGCGACCGCGCCCGCCTTCTGGCCTATGACGCGCGCGAACGGCCGCTAGCTTTGCAACTCGGCGGCAGCGATCCGCGCGCGCTTGCCGAATGCGCGCGGATAGCGGCGGATTTCGGATATGACGAGGTCAATCTCAACGTCGGCTGTCCGTCCGACCGGGTGCAGGAGGGTCGCTTCGGCGCCTGCCTGATGCAAGAGCCGGGCGTCGTCGGCGATTGCATCGCCGCGATGAAAGCCGCCACGCGAATTCCCGTGACCGTGAAGTGCCGCATCGGCGTCGATAACCAGGACCCGGAGCGGGCGCTGTTCGCATTTGCTGACGCTATGAAGGCCGCCGGTACCGATGTATTGATCGTGCATGCGCGCAAGGCGTGGCTGAAAGGGTTGTCGCCGCGCGAAAACCGCGACGTGCCGCCGCTCGACCATGCGCTGGTACATCGCCTCAAGGCGGCGCATGCGGATTTCCCGATCGTCATCAATGGCGGCATCGCCGATCTTGAGCAGGCGCAGGTTCATCTCACGAAAGTTGATGGCGTGATGCTGGGCCGCGCCGCCTATCAACAGCCATGGCGTCTGCTTGCGGTCGATCCACAGCTGTTCGGCGAGCAAGCTGCCTTCAGTTCAGAAAAAGATGCAGCCCTAGCCCTCGTTCCATACATCGCGCGCGAACTGGCACGCGGCGTAAAGCTGCATGCGATCACCCGCCACATGCTTGGACTTTTCCGCGCCGTTGCGGGTGCGCGTGCGTTCCGCCGTCATCTGGCGACGCAGGCGGTTAAGCCAGGCGCGGACGCCGGCGTTCTCACCGATGCGCTTGCCATGGTGCTGGACAGGGACACGGAACTGGCGCACATCGCCGTCTAGTTTTTTCCGACCGTCATCCCCTGGAGCATCGCCGTGCTGGGAGTGCCGCTAAGCGAGGTCGCCTGGCTTGCATTCTTGATTGTCGCTGGCGGTGTTATCGTCGGAATTCTTGCGGGCCTGTTCGGCATCGGCGGCGGCGCGGTCATCGTGCCGGTGCTATACGAAGTATTTCGCGTGCTCGACGTACCGGAACAACTGCGGATGCAGATGTGCATCGGAACTTCGCTCGCCATCATCCTACCGACGACGGTGCGCTCCTACCTTGCGCATAAGGCCAGAGGCGCGGTGCTCCTTGACATGGTGCGGATCTGGGCAGTGCCGTCGTTGTTCGGCGTTGCGATTGGCTCGACGGCGGCGGCCTATGCGCCATCGGCGGTGTTCAAGATCGCCTTCGTAATGTTTGCCGGGTTCGTCGGTCTTCGCATGCTCGCCGGCGGCGACCGCTGGTTGCTGGGTAAGGAGTTGCCCGGCCGCAGCCTGCTGCGGTTTTTCGGATTCATGACCGGGCTGTTCGCGTCGCTGGTTGGCGTCAGCGGCGGCGCGCTGTCGAATGCGGTGGTGACGCTATATGGCCGGCCGATGCAGCAGGCGGTCGCGACTTCGGCCGGCGTCGGCGTGCCGATAACCTTTGCCGGCACGCTCGGCTACATGATCGCGGGCTGGACACATATGGCCGAGTTGCCACCGCTGTCGATCGGCTTCGTGTCACTGATCGGCTTTGCGCTGATGGCGCCGGTGTCGAGCTATATGACGACGTATGGCGTGCGATTGGCGCACTGGCTTCCGCGCCGCCAGCTCGAAATCGGCTTCGCGATTTTCCTGATGCTGGTGTCGTTACGTTTCATCGTCACGCTGATTTAGACCGGACATCAGCGATGGCGGGTATGGGTGCGTGCGCTTCGCGCGACGGGAGATGTTGATGGGTGAGGGGCTCGGGGTCCTGATCGCGATTGTGTCGAGCGGGCTTGGCGGGTCCGCTGCCGCCGTGACACGCTATTTAGTCGGCAATGCCGATCCGCTGACGCTCGCTATCCTGCGATGGGGGATCGGCTTTCTCTGTGTGTTCCCGGTCGCGCTGCTGATGCGCGTGCGCTGGCCGGCGCGCAGCGATTGGCCGGGCGTTGCCGCTTTGGGGTTTTGTTTCTTTGGCCTGTTCTTTATTCTTTACAACATCGCCGTCAGCTATACGACCGCCGCGCGCGCCAGCCTCGCGCTCTCGACCTTGCCGCTGCAAACCATGCTGGTTGGCGCGGTCCTTGGTATCGAGCCGCTGACCGCGCGCAAGTCGGCCGGCGTCGCTATCGCGATCCTGGGTGTTCTGGCCGCGCTGGCGACAGGCCTGTCCTCCGCGCCAGCGGGAGCCTGGCGTGGCGAATTGATCATGACGGGGGCGGTATTTTGCATGGCGTTCTACAATGTCTGGTCGCGCCCATTCATTGTACGCTCGAGCGCCCTTGGATTTTTATCGGTCGGTATGGGCGCTGGCGCGGCGGCATTGATTGCCGCGGGTCTATTGACCGGCCGCGCCGCGGTTCTGGCCAGTTTCACCACGCCGCAGTGGATTGCCGCGATCTATCTCGGCATCGGCGGCGGCGCGCTGGCGTTCATTTTGTGGGTGCTCGCATTGCAGCGCGCATCGCCGACTCGCGTGGCTAACACCATGACCGTTAATCCAATCGTGGCGGCATTGCTTGCGGCCCAGCTGGTCGATGAGCCGATCACCATGAACCTGATCGTCGGGCTGGTCGCGGTGTTCGCCGGCATCTGGCTGGCTACCACGGAAAAAGCTGCCTGACGCGCTGTTATGGATAGCCGCGTAGCAACAGCTTGTCGCCGCGCACCTCCCAGCCCTGCAGCCGATTGAGAAAGCTCATGCCAAGGAGGCTCTTGCGCAATTGACCCGGTTGCGCAATCAGCGCCGGCACCGAGCGCTCGACAATACCGCCGACGGTGATGCGGTCGAGGGTGACGGCCGCGGCATGGGTTTGCCCATTGGCGGTATCGATGCTCACCGTGTACTTGACCAACTCGATGGGCAGCCCGGCGGCCTTGGCGGCCTGGCTGGTCAGAGCAACGGCGCTTGCACCGGTGTCGAGCACCATGGGCAGGCGCGCGCCGTTGATTTGCGCGGAGACCTGGAATTCGCCGCTGCCGCTGCGCGCGATCTCCACCGCCCGGCCACGGGTGGCGGCCCGGCCGGGCATGATTTCCGCGAGCACGCGCTCGCCAACATCGCGCAACTCGAAACGGTACGTATAGCCAAGCGCAAGCAAGAGCCCAATCACCACCCAAAGCAGCGTGGCCTCCAAAGCCTGCGTGAAGCGGTCGCGAAACAACGCCAGGACGCCTGCCCCGACGAGGACAACAAGCGCGACCTTGTATATGAGCGAGCCAAGATCATCAGCCGACAACAAGCTGGCGCCGGCGCCTTCTTCGCGCGCTGCGAAAACAAGCATGGCAAGCATAAGTCCGACGAGCGACAGCAGCAGAAGGCGGCGCAAACTGATCTCCCTCACGCCCGATTCCGCGCCGGCGCGCCCGCGGCCAGCGTCGCCAGGCGGCGCGGCAGGTCTGCCATCACGCGGGCGCGTTCGGCATCGTCGTAGCGCGTCCAGGACTCGATTTCGGTTGCGCTGCGACCACAGCCTTCGCACAGCCGCGAGGCTGGGTCGAGCACACAGGTCTTTCGGCACGGCGAGAGGATCGGCATGGTTCGTTCGACGCCATTTCGGCCGAAGGTTAGGGACTATTGTTCCAAGAACATGTTGCAAAAAACCGCCAGGCGGTGCTTGCGCAGCATCGTGATCTAGCGCAATTCGCGCTCCCGTGGAACCGGCGCACACCTTCGCTTGCGCGTATCTGGGGCAAGCGTCTTGTGATCAGATGTCGATCGGAGCGCGCGTGCGCAGCGCGCTGCCCGCGACAGCGTTCTCGACCGGCGTCACGCCGGAACCGGGAGCGGGCTGCACCGGTGGGGAATCCTCGTGGAGTGGCGCCAGCGCCGTCATGACCCGCTGCGGCGGAAAGGTGGCAATGACTTCCGTGCCCTCGCGCAGCTTCGATTTGAGCGAAAACGTCCCGCCATGCAGGTTGATCAAGCTCTTGGCGATCGGCAGCCCGAGCCCGGCGCCCCGTTCGGCGGATTTGATGGCGTTGGAACCCTGGCCGAAGGATGACAGGACAATCGGAATTTCTTCCTCGGGAATGCCAGGTCCGGTGTCGACGACGCTGAGGTATTGTCCGCCGGAGGCGGTCCAGCCGACTTTAATGCGGATTTCACCACCCTGCGGCGTGAACTTGATCGCGTTGGACAGCAGGTTGAGGCAAATCTGGCGGATTGCGCGCTCGTCCGCCCACAACCGCGGCAAATCGGGCTCGAATAGCTCGCGAATCACCAGCCCGCGGCTGGTGGCGCGTAACTTGAGGAGATGGTGGCAGTCCTCCGCGATCTGCGGCAGCGACAAGGCCTCCTCGTTGAGTTCGTAGCGACCCGCCTCGATGCGCGAGAGATCGAGGATCTCGTTGATCAGGTTGAGAAGATGCACGCCGGAATTATGAATGTCGGCGGAGTATTCCTTGTAGACGGCGACAGTGTGCGCGCCGAATATCTCGTTTTTCATGACCTCGGAGAACCCGAGAATGGCGTTAAGCGGCGTGCGCAATTCGTGGCTCATCTGCGCAAGAAACCTCGATTTCGCGATATTTGCCGCCTCGGCGCGCCCGCGCGCCTCATCGGACTTGGCTTTGGCCTGCTCCAGTTCGCCAATCAGGGCGTCCTTTTCCGCGCGCGCCTCCAACGTCGCGAGCGTCGTCGAATAAAGGCGGTAGGCGAGCAAAACGAAATAGCATTGCGCGGCGACGGCCATCAAAGCCAGCACGGCGCCGTGCACGCTCGCCTCGAGCGTGAAGCGAACCGCGATGGCGACCGCCATTGGCGTCGTCGCCGCCAACAGCGCGACCGGAACGCTGGCGGCGAGCATGCTTGAAATGCCGACGAACAGCAGCATGACGAAAAGGTTGAATGCGCCCAAACTGTCTTCGAGACTGAGCGGACGAATGAGTTGCAGCATCCAGGCCAATCCGAAAAAAAGATCCTGGGCGATAAATCGAATACGCCAGCGCCGGATTTGGATATTGGCCGCCGGAATGGCCAGAAAACGCCGGCACGAGAGGACGGCGCCAACATGGATGACGAGCGTCGCGATCGTCCAAACTCCCGATGCGATGGGATCGGTCCACAGGCCGGACAGGAATCCGACCGATAGGACCAGTAATACGATCACCAATGAGCCTGACTGCCGGTTGTCGGCAAAGAGACGTAGGAGTTCGTAATCGAATGCCGGACGCGTTCCGCTGGTGGAGGTCAGGCGATCGCGCATTTCGCGCACGCGTTGAAACGCCGCCCGGCGCCGGCGGGCCGCCGCCTTGGCGGTCGGAGAAACGATTTCGAGCGGCTGGCTCGTGAGAACGGACATGACTGCGCGGACGCCAACGCTTGTTACAGATGTCGCGCCACGCTCGGCGCGTTGTGCCGAATTTGACGCCAATTCCTTAAAACGAGACTTAAAGCGTGACTAAAAGTAGTGGTTAACGGGAAGCGTTCGACGCGTATACGCCGCTGGCCGCAACCTTTGATCCGCTATGCCGGCCTGGGATGGGGAACCCATGCCGTGTACGGACCTGGCGCGGGCCGCCGATGCGCACAACCGGGTCGCATGGGTAGGGGGCGACCCGAAACAACGCCGGATCTTAGCCTCGCAACAAGGCTGAACCAGATCGGCGGCCGACGCGTGAAGTCCCGGCTCGCCCATTGTGGGGATTTCGCATCAATTCCGACAATTGGCGTGCGCGCGTGTGATTAAGGTCTGCCGCGCGTTGCGCCGCTCGAATTGATATGCGCCTGCGTTTGGCAAGCCACGCATGAATAGATCGCGACGCGGACGCGGCGTTGCGGCAAAATGCGTGAGGATTGGCCAATGCGAACGTGCTTGGAACCGGTTCGGCGACCGGCGCCGAATTACTTGACGCGAATTTTTGTAAACTGAGGTGAGCTCGGTCATGTGCGTAACCGGACATCGTGTTTGCCAAATGCCGACCTGGCGGCAAGGCGTCGGCTTGCGGGGGACTGGAGCTGCATATGAAACTTTATGACGGGGGCCGCGCGCCCAATCCGCGGCGGGTGCGTGTTTTTCTTGCCGAAAAGGGGATCAGTGTCCCGACGCAAATCATCGATCTTGGCGCGCTTGAGCACAAGTCGGCGGATTATGCGGCGATCAACCCGTTGCAGCGCGTGCCGGCACTCGTGCTTGACGATGGGACGGTGATTACGGAATCGATCGCCATCTGCCGCTACTTCGAGAGCGTCAAGCCCGAGCCTGCGATGTTCGGGCGCGGCGGGCGCGAGGCGGCCATGGTCGAGATGTGGAACCGGCGGCTCGAGCTCAACCTGATGCTGCCGATCGCGCATGTTTTCCGCCACCTGCACCCGGCGATGAAGGAAATGGAAGTCCCGCAGCTTCCGGCCTGGGCCGAGGTGAATAAGCCGCGCGTCATGGAATTTCTTGCCTTCCTCGACCGCGAATTGGAAAGCCGCGCATTTGCCGCGGGCGATGCATATTCCGTCGCCGACATCACCGGCATGATCGCGGTTGACTTTCTCAAGGCGGCGAAGCTTGAACTGGCGCGCGAATTTGGCCATATCCGCCGCTGGCATTCCGAATTGGCGGCGCGTCCAAGCGCGACAGCGTGACGCGCGCGTGCCGCAAGCGACCGGAAATTGGTGATTTCGAGCGGCTCCCACGCCTTGCGGCGCGTTTGCACAATGGCGTCATGCGCCGATTGGTGGCATGATGGCGGCAATGATCAGGGAGGCCATGCCATGAAAAAACTTGTTGTCGCCGTGACGGCATTTCTTGCGTGGAATCTATTGTCGCCGGCCGAAGAAGCGCGCGCGGAAACGCGGCTCGCGCTGGTGATTGGCAACTCCGCCTACCAGGCGGTCACGGCCTTGCCAAATCCCGCCAATGACGCGCGGGCCGTCGCGGAATTTCTGACGACTGCTGGATTTGAAGTCGGACTGGCGGCTGATCTCGATCAGTCAAACATGCGTCAGGCAATCAGCGATTTTGCCGCCAAGGTCGCGAGCAACGGACCTGACACCGTGGCGCTGGTTTTTTATGCCGGCCACGGCCTGCAAGTGGACGGCGACAATTATCTTGTTCCAGTCGACGCACAGATCAAACGCGAGGCCGACGTGCCGATGCAGGCGGTGCGGCTCGCCGACGTGATGAACGCCTTGGCGGCGGTCCCCAGCAAGACGCGCATCGTGCTTCTCGACGCCTGCCGCAACAACCCGTTCTCCGAAATCAACAAGGTGACGGGGCGCGGTCTGGCGATCGTCGACGCGCCGACGGGCTCGATTGTCGCTTACTCGACCTCGCCGGGGTCCGAGGCCGAAGATGGGACGGGAAACAACTCGCCATTCACGTCGGCCCTATTGAGCGTCGCGCGCGAGCCCGGCGTGCCGATCGAGCAGGCGTTCAAGCGCGTGCGATTGTCCGTGCATGATGCGACGACCGGCCGGCAAACGCCGTGGGAAAGTTCGTCGCTGACCAGCGATTTTTTCTTTTTCTCCGGGCCAGCGGGCGCGGCGGGATCGACGGCCAAGAAGACGGGCAGGGTGGAGACCAAGCCGGTCGCGGCCTGGCGTCGTGAACTGGTCAAGCTGAAGCCACAGGAGGCTTACGATTTTGTCGTGCGCGAAGATTCGATCGAGGCCTATGAGGCGTTCCTTGCCGTCTATGGCACGCCGCCATTGGGGCCGCGTGTGCGCGGCATCGCCGAGCGCCGCAAGGAAATGGTGGCATGGTATGTGGCGGTGACGGTCAATACGGTGGCGTCCTTCCAGGCGTTCCTGGCGAGCTATCCGACAAGCGATCTTGCCGCAACCGCGCAGCGCTTGATTGAGCGTGCGCAGGCACGTTCGATTACGCCGCCACCAGTTGCCAACCTCGGCGCGCTGGCGGCGGTTACGCCGGCCGCCGGGTGCAGTTGTACGCCGGCAAAGCCGGAGCCGAAGGCCAAACCAAAGCGCGAGCGTCGCGCCAAGGCACCGCCGCCGCGGCGAGGCCGCGGTCCGTCAGACTCCGACATTGAGACCGGCCGCGCCGTACCGGTCGGCCCGCAGCGCGGAAATAACGACGCGGCCGCTGCCGCCGGCATTGCGATCGGCATCGGCAGTGCAATCGGCGGCGGTTTCGGCGGTGGTCGCCGCGACGGGCCTCCGGCGCACCAGGGGCCGGTCCGCGGCGGTCCCATGAATCACGGTCGATAAAAAATCGCGGCTCGTTGACGCCGCCTGGCCGCACGACCCGGCCAGGCGGTTTCGTCCGCGATGCGGCGTGCGGATGTCGGGCGATTTGGCCGGCCGTGCATGGGTGTCAAGACAATGATCCGTCCACCGTGGGTTGTGGCGCGATTATCCTGCGGTATGACTCCAGTTGGTCTCGAACTAAAATATTCTATTGTTATCAACTGGTTATTTGTTCGATTCTGGATCGAACGCGATTGCCTCCGAACGCGACAAATCAGTCAGATCGCAGTCGAGGAGGCATGCCATGCGCAAGGGGACCCTTTACACCACATTGATGACCGCCGCGAGCATCTGGCTCGGGTCGACCGGTGCTTTCGCGGAAAACCGCGTCGCGCTGGTGATCGGTAACGCCGCCTATCAAACGGTAGCGCCGCTGCGCAACCCGCTCAATGACGCAACCGAAATGGCCAAGCTCCTGCGCGAAGCTGGCTTTGACACGGTCACCGCAACCGACCTGACCTTCGCCGATCTGCGTCAGGCCATCGAGGTCTTTTCCAAGCAGGTTGCCGACAAGGGGGCCGACACGGTGGCCTTGGTCTATTATGCCGGTCACGGAATACAGGTGGATGGCGAGAACTTTATCGTTCCCATCGACGCCACGCTCAAGGATGCGGGCGACATTGGCAAGAGCACGATGCGCCTTGCCGAAATGATGAAAGCACTCGAAAAACTGCCGACGCGCATGCGCATCGTGATCGTCGACGCCTGCCGCAACAATCCTTTCACCGCCCTGGAAAAGAAAACCGCGAACGGCATGTCGATCGTTGACGCGCCGAACGGATCGCTGATCGCGTATGCGACCGCGCCCGGCTCCGAGGCGCTTGATGGCAAGGGCAAGCACAGCCCCTACACCGTCGCCCTCCTGCGCACGATCCGCGAGCCGGGATTGCCGATCGAGGAGCTGTTCAAGCGCGTTCGGCTGACGGTGCACGAGGCCACAGATGGCAAGCAGACGCCTTGGGAAAGCTCCTCGCTCAATGCCAATTTCGAATTCTTCGCCAATACGGTCCCCGGCACCGACCGCCCGCTCGTGCTTGCCAAGCTTGAGACCGCAACGGCCATCAAGGTGATCGCGTTAAGTGAAATCGCGACGCGCCCGGTCTATGAGGCCTACGAGGCGGTGATCGCGCAGGACTCGATCGAATATTACGAGGAGTTCGTGCGTGCGCACGGGTCAAGTCCGCTCGCCGAGCGCATTCGCGGGCTCTTGTCGCGTCGCCTGGAATCGATCGCATGGCGCAATGCGACGCTTGCCAATACTGCGCAGGCTTACGAACAATTCATCGGCAAGCACGGCAATAGCGACTATGCCTTCAACGCGCGCCAATTGCGCGAACGTCCGCGCGTTGCCTCGCTTGATCCGGTGTTCACCCGCCTCGGCCAGATCACGCCACGCCGCGAGCGCGCCGACCAGCATCGCCCGATCTTCAAGTCGCCGGGGTTCCCGAACAGCCTTGACAACAATGGCAAGGGTCGTTCTGGCGACTCGACCAATAAGCCGATCAACGACGGCCGCTCTGGCGACCGGCAGAACAAGAACAACGACAAGAACAACGACAAGAACAACGACAAGAACAACGACAGGAACAAGAACAACAACCGCGCCGGAAACGACCAAGGCCGCGGTAATGGCGCCATCCAGACCGCCGACGTCAACAAGAACAAGGGTACGTCAAACGCCAATACGAGCGGCGACAACGGCAACGCCGGCGCCAATAAGGGCGGCAATAACGCTAAAACCGGCAATATCGGCTTGGGCGACGCCGGCAAAGCGGGCGTGCAAGAGCAAGGACCGCGCAATGGTGGCATTCGCCTGCCGAACGGGCGCGTGGTCCAGACGCTCGACAAGGGTCCGCAGGCGGCGAATACGCAACTCGATAACCGCGTGAAAATCAGCGACCGGGACGTTGAGCGGCCGCAAATTCGCCAGCAAGCAATCGAGCGACAGGTCATTTATCGGCCGACCATCGAGCGACAACAGCAATTCCGCCCGCAGCCGCAGATTCGCGAACTGGCGCAGCCGCAGATCCGCCAAAACGTCGCCGGCGGCGGCAATGGCGGCGGCGGTAACGGCGGCGGTCGGTTCGGCGGTGGTGGCGCATTCCGCCGCTAACGACGGTGTTCACGCGCTGGCGGCGGCGATATGATCGCCGTCGCGGCGTCGTCACTTTGGGGAGGCTTGCGAAATGTACCGGATACGCGTCCTCGTTCTCGCCGCGTTGACGACCGTATTCGCGTTACCCGCAGCGGCCGCCGAAAACCGCCTGGCACTGGTCATCGGAAATTCCGCCTACCAATCGGTGCCGGCCCTGCGCAATCCCGGCAACGACGCGAAGGCGATGGCCGAGTTGTTGACAGCGGCCGGCTTCGAAGTGGAAGCCGCGCCCGACCTCACCCAGACTGAAATGCGCCGCGTGATCAGCGAATTCACGCGCAAGGTGGCGAACAAGGGCGCGGACACGACTGTGGTCGTGTTTTTTGCCGGACACGGCTTACAAGTCGAAGGGGAAAATTTTCTTGTTCCCGTCGATGCGCGCGTCGAGCGCGAAGCCGATGTGCCGCTGCAGACGCTACGCCTTGCCGACCTGATGAATGCGCTGTCAACGGTGCCGAGCAAGGCGCGGGTCGTTATCCTTGACGCTTGCCGCAACAATCCGTTTTCCGCGATCAACAAGACGGGCGGCAAGGGGCTTGCCATCGTGGATGCGCCAAACGGCACGCTCGTGTCCTATTCGACGTCGCCCGGCGCGGAGGCCGAGGATGGCCCGGGCAACGACAGCCCCTATACGACGGCATTTCTGCGGGTCGCGCGGCAGTCGGGTCTGCCCATCGAACAGGCGCTCAAGCGCATTCGAATTGCCGTCAATGAGGCCACCGATGGCCGCCAGACTCCGTGGGAAAGCTCGTCGCTCACCCATGACGTCGTATTTTTCACTGGCGCCGGCGACGCGCCGGGCGAGATCAAGGGATCGGACGGCGAGACGCGCAAACCAATGATTGCGGGCGCGCGTCCAGATGCCAAGACAGTCGAGGTTTGGCGACGCGAGTTGATTACCGTGACCGAGCGCGAGGCCTACCGGATCGTCATTCGCGAAGATACGGTGGAGGCTTACGAGGCTTTCATCACGCGTTACCCAAATGCTCCGCAGGTCTCGCGCGTGCGCTCGCTGCTCGGCAAACGGCAGGAAATGGTTGCGTGGTATATCGCCGTTTCAGTTGACACGGTCTCGGCTTACGCCACGTTCCTCGCCCAACATGCTGACAGCGCCTATGCGCAGGTCGCGCGCCGGAACATGGAACGGCCGCGGGCGCGTTCGCTGCTCGCGGAAGCGTCGGGCGCATTCAATCGCGTTGCCAGCCTGCCGGGACCTGGCCAGGCCTGCCAATGCACGCCGACTCCCGCGCAGCCGCTCGTCGTGCCTCCGTTGGAGCGGCGAACCGATCGGCCGCCGCCCGGTCCAAATTTGACCATCTTGCCACCGGGGCCGCCGGGGCTGCCGCCGCCAGTCATCGACCGTCCGCCGCCGCTGCGCGAACCACCGATCGTAACCCTGCGGCCGGTGCGGCAGCCGCCAGACGTTGTTGTTCCGCCGCGTCCCCCGGTTGTTACGCTACCGCCGCGCGATCCGCTGCCGACACGGCCACCCGGTGCGGGCGTACCGGGCCAAGGCAAACCGCCGATCACGACCATTCCACCGGTTACGACCATCCCGCCTGCAACCAACCTCCCACCGCCGCGCGTGACGTTGCCGCCGGTGACCGGCAAGCCCCCGGTCGGCGACGCGCAGCCGCCAATCCGCGCGCCCATCGTGACGCGCCCGCCGAATTTGCCGCCGCCCGTGGTCGCGCCGGGGCGCGTCGCGCCCAACGCGACAAACATTCCCCCGCGCGTGATCAATCGGCCGCCGGCGGTTATCAATCGCACGCAGCCACAGGTGATCACGCGACCGGGTCCGGTATTGCGCCTTCCAGGCAATAACCAACGCCCGCCGGGCGACGCCGGGCCGATCGTTCGATAGAGTTTGAGTTGTTCGGCGCGAACGGGCGCCTCGCCCGAACGATTTGCGCAAGCATCATCGTGTCTGATTTCCGCTTCGCACGATTCGCGGCCGAGCGCCCGCTACGCGCGCAACGCGATCAGCCGCCGGCCCGCCCGGCGCGTTCGAGCCGTGCAATAAGGCTTGACGTGTCCCAGCGTTTTCCGCCCATGGCTTGCACCTCGGAATAAAACTGATCGACGAGCGCGGTTACCGGGAGGTGCGCGCCGTTATTGCGCGCCTCGGCGATGCAGATGCCGAGATCCTTGCGCATCCAGTCGACGGCGAAGCCAAAATCGAATTTCCCGGCAACCATGGTTCGATAGCGGTTTTCCATTTGCCAGGACTGGGCGGCGCCTTTCGAAATGGTTGCGATCAGCTTTTCGATGTCGAGACCGGCTTTGGCGGCGAAATGCAATCCTTCCGCGAGGCCCTGAACCAGGCCGGCAATGCATATCTGGTTGACCATCTTGGCGAGTTGGCCGCTGCCGGTCGAGCCAATCAGGGTACAGGCGCGGGCATAGGCCGCGATCACGGTTTGCGCGCGCGCGAATGGCGCGGCATCGCCGCCGCACATAACGGTAAGCGTGCCGTTCTCGGCGCCGGCCTGCCCGCCCGAAACCGGCGCATCAATGAAATCGAAGCCACGCTTTATCGCTTCGGCATGAAGTTCACGCGCGATTGCAGCCGACGCCGTCGTATGGTCGACTACCGCTGCGCCCTTTTTCATTGCCTGGAACGCGCCATCGGCGCCGAGCATGATATCGCGCAGGTCGTCGTCATTTCCCACGCAGGCCATCACAAAGTCATTGCCGACCGCGGCCTCCTTTGGGGAGCGCGCGAGGCGTCCGCCATGTTGCTCGACCCATTTTTCGGCCTTGGCGGTGGTACGATTATAGACCGTGACCTCGTGGCCGCCCTTGACCCGCAGATGTCCCGCCATGGGGTAGCCCATCACGCCCAACCCGAGAAACGCCACTTTCGCCATCATGTCCTCCATCGCGGCCGATCGCGCCGCCGCATGTTGCCCGCGAACAGTCATTGCGACGGCCGTTTGGCGGCGTCAACCCGCGGCAAGAACGAGCAGAGCCGCCGGCGCATTCGTGCGCGCCGTCGCTGTCGATGCGCCGTTTAATAGTGGACTGCCTGCTAAGCGCGGGCCGGCCGCATGCATGCGGCCAACTCGGCAGTAAGCGGACACTGGATAACGGTCCATTTTCGAACGGCGAACCTATACCAAGGTAGCGGGCGCGTCGCGTTGCGAGGATCGCCGATATGTTGCTAGGTTCGCTATCATAAGGTCTCACGTCGTGGTGACGTTCACGATAGGGCGTGTTCACGAGAGGGG
>JACQAE010000152.1 GCA_016195095.1 Pseudomonadota bacterium | reverse complement strand
CCTCGACGATGAAACGCGCGCTCGAAGACGCGGTCGAATTCTGCATCGCGCGAACGTACTAGAGCGCTCCGCGGTTCATGAGAATCGTAATGCGCGCCATTTTTCTGTAATTCTGTCGCGTTTTCTGCCGCGCACCGGTTCCCACATCGCCGAAAAATGCTTTCGATCACATTGCCAAGTCCCGACGCGGATTGATCGCAACGGATCAAACGCTTGCGTCGGCAACGGCGCGGCGCTCACCCGGTCAACGCCGCGCGGATGGCGAGAAAATCCCGCCACACCAGTCGTTTTGCGATCGGGCTGCGCAGCAGATAGGCGGGATGCAGCGTCGCCGTGGCGCGGATCGCGCGTCGGCCGGTATCGAAGTCGAACCAACGTCCCCGCGTTTTCATGATGCCATCGGCGAGGCCGAGCAGCGTTTGCGTCGCGGGTCCGCCGAGACAGACGAGGATGTCGGGATCGACGAGTTCGATCTGCCGGCGAACGAACGGAAGGCAGATCTGGCTTTCCTGCGGCGTCGGGGTGCGATTGCCGGGCGGACGCCAGGGTACGATGTTGGCGATATAAACGCCGCCGCGATCAAGGCCGATCGCCGCCATGATGCGGTCGAGAAGCTTGCCCGAACGGCCGACGAATGGTAGGCCGGCAAGGTCCTCCTCGCGCCCCGGCGCCTCGCCGACGAACATGACGCGCGCGCGCGGATCGCCGTCGGCGAAGACGAGCCGCGAGGCCATGGTCTTGAGCGGACAGCCATCGAAGCCTTCCAGGATCGCGCGCAATTCATCGAGCGTGCCGGCGCTTCGCGCGGCCGCGCGGGCGGCCATGACTGCCGTTTCCGGCGACGGCGGCGACGTGGCGACCGCGGCGGCAGCCTGCGGCGCCGACATCGGCGCGGATGACCGGCGGGCGCCGGCTGGCGTCGCGACCGACGGCGGCGCAACGTCGTCGCGCCGCGCCAGGCGATCGATGGGCATCTCGCCAACGCACGTATCGACGCCCGCCTCGGCGTAGAACGCGAGCAGGTCATGGGCCGCCAGAACGCGATCGCCTGTCATGCCTTCATCACCGCAAGGCTCGATCGGCGCCAACGCCGGTCTCCGCCGCCGATGCCGCTATTCCGCCGCTTGCGCGAGCGACGCGACCTCGCCGCGCGCCGGGTAGTCCTTGGCGATCACGAAATCGAGCGCGCCAAGGATGTCGGCCAAATGCGGGCGCGCGAACGGCATTGACTGAACACTGGCGAAGTACAAGGTGCGGTCGGGGCGCACGAGAAACAGGCCGGGCTCGCTGAACAGCGCCGGCTCCTCGACGCCCGCCGACGTCTTGCCGCGCCCGCTCGAGACGTAGAGACCCCACGCGCGCGCCGTGCGCAGATCGAGCCCGTAGCCAACACGCAGCGCCGACAGGCCCCAGTCGGCTTTCGTGCGTTCGGCGCGAGCCGCCTCAAGGTCGCGCAATTGCGTCCTGCAGATCGGGCAGTGCAACCCACGGAAAAAGACAACAAGGGTAAAGCGCTGCGGTTTTTCGGCGGAAATGTCAAAGCGGCCGCCGCCGGCGAGCGCCACCGCCAATGCGGCGACGGGAAGGCGTGGAACGAGCGGGGTGATGTCGGACATGCTAGGCTCCTTGGCGAGCGTTGAGGGGTTTCGGCGAGCGTACTGCGTGGCGGCGTCGCGTTTGCATCACTATGGGGTGAAGCCGCCGGCGAGGCGAGTGCGCGGGCGGAAATTGTCACATGTGTTTTGCGCGGATGTTCGAGCGCGTCTCGTTTTCCGCGCGCGAATTGTGGAAAAATTGCGTTGGGCGCGCGCCGATGCCGATGGCAAGCCGGCGTCCGCACCGCCGCCAACGGCTCTAACCCGGGTGAAAAGCGCATGAACGATCACGCACTGCCGGCGCGCGAGGCGATGGAATTCGACGTGGCGATCATTGGCGCGGGACCCGCAGGCCTCGCGAGCGCCATCCGGCTCAAGCAGCTTTCGCCGGATATTTCCGTCGTCGTGGTCGAAAAGGGCTCCGAGGTCGGCGCGCATATTCTCTCCGGCGCGGTGATCGATCCCATTGGTCTTGACCGCCTGCTGCCCGACTGGCGCACCCTGGACGCGCCGTTGACGACGCCGGTGACGACCGACCGCTTCTACTATCTCGGGGCTGCGGCGGCCATCCGATTGCCCAATATGCTGATGCCGCCGCTCATGAATAATCACGGAAATTTCATTGGCTCGCTCGGCAATCTGTGCCGCTGGCTGGCGCAGAAGGCCGAGGCGCTGGGCGTTGAGATTTTTCCTGGATTTGCGGCGGCGGAAGTCCTCCACGGCCCGCAGGGCGAGGTCGTGGGCGTGGCGACCGGCGACATGGGCGTCGCGCGCGACGGCGCCGCCAAGCCGTCATTTACCCGCGGCGTCGAAATCCGCGCCAAGTACACGCTCTTCGCCGAGGGCGCGCGCGGGCATCTCAGCAAGGGAATCATCGCCCGCTTCGGCCTCGCGCAGGGCCGCGAGCCGGCGAAATTCGGCATCGGATTGAAGGAACTGTGGCAGGTCGCGCCGCAACGCCACCAGCCCGGCCTCGTCCAGCACAGTTTCGGCTGGCCGCTCGACAATGCAACCGGGGGCGGGTCGTTCATTTATCATTTCGACGACAACCTCGTTGCCGTCGGCTTTGTCGTTCACCTCAATTATCGCAATCCCTACCTGTCGCCGTTCGACGAATTTCAGCGCTTCAAAACGCACCCCCTGGTGCGCGATACGTTCGCAGGCGGCAAGCGCATCGCCTATGGCGCGCGCGCCATCACCGAAGGCGGCTACCAATCCGTGCCCCGCTTGAGCTTTCCCGGCGGCGCGCTCGTGGGTTGCGCGGCGGGACTGGTGAACCTGCCGCGCATCAAGGGCACGCATAACGCCATGCTCTCGGGCATGCTGGCGGCCGAGCATGTCGCCGCCGCGCTCGCCGCCGGGCGCGCGCATGACGAAATCGCGGATTACGAGGACGCCTGGCGCGGGTCGGATATCGGGCGCGATCTGTGGAAGGTCAGGAACGCCAAGCCGCTGTGGTCGAAATGCGGCGCGGTACTCGGCATCGCGCTCGGCGGGATCGACATGTGGGCCAATACATTTGGCATTTCGCTGTTTGGCACCCTCCGCCACGGCGCACCCGATTTCGCGACGCTCAAGCCGGCGGCGCAATGCCGTCCGATCGCCTATCCAAAGCCCGATGGACGCCTGACGTTCGACCGCCTTTCATCGGTATTCCTGTCGAACACCAACCATGAAGAAGACCAGCCGGTGCATCTGCACGTCGGCGACATCGTGCTCGAACGCAGCTCCGAACACGACGTCTACGCCGGGCCGTCGCAGCGCTACTGCCCGGCGGGCGTCTACGAATGGGTCGGCGAAGGCGACGCCCTGCGCTTCGTGATCAACGCGCAGAACTGCGTGCACTGCAAGACCTGCGACATCAAGGACCCGGATCAAAACATCGCCTGGGTCGCGCCGGAGGGCGGCGGCGGCCCCAACTATCCCAACATGTGATCGCCGCGATCGGGCGGGCGCGCCGGTGGGGCGCTCACCGCAGTCGCGTGAACGCCCCTCCGGGCGGCGGAATTCATGATGGACTGCATGAATTTGGCGCCGACTTGCGCGGCCCTTCGGCAACATAATTCCGCCGCCGTGGCGCCGGACAAAGGCCGCCCTGCCGTTCCGTTGTTGCGACGCGGCGGCAAAACGGTCATTCTGCCGCCAAAGAGGCGGGCCGCGCCTTGCCGCCACGGCCGTCTTATGGAGAAACATAGCCCGTGAATGTCCTGAATCTTTTTCGCCGCCTGGCCGCGGTCGCGCTGGTCATTTCCGGCTCCGCGCTGGCGCCCGGCCTTGCCGCGCAGACGCCCACGCCGCAGGAATTGGCGCGCGTATCCGCATCGGGCAGCTATCTTGCCGCCCGCCATGCCAACCAATTGCGCGACGCCCCCGCCGCCGCCGCCTATTACCGCAGCGTCCTGCGCCACGATCCGCGCAACGCGGAATTGGTGGAGCGGGCCTTTTTCTCGGTTCTCGCGGAAGGCGATATCGAAGAGGCGATAAGGCTCGCCGACCGCCTCGTTGAGCTTGACCGCAACAACCGCTCGGCACGGCTGGTGCTCGGTGTCCGCGCGCTCAAGCAGAAGCGCTATCAGAGCGCGCGCACGCAATTCGCCCAATCGATTCGCGGACCGATCACCGATCTCACGGCGACGTTGTTGTCGGCCTGGGCGCTTGAGGGCGCCAATGATTCCAAGGCAGCCGTCGAACTCATCGACCGGCTCACCGGCCCCGACTGGTACGCCATCTTCAAGGACCTGCATGCCGGCATGATCCTTGACGCCGCCGGCAAACCCAAGGACGCCGTCAAGCGGCTGGAGAAAGCCTACAAGGTCGACCAGAACGCGCTGCGGGTGGTCGAATCCTACGGCAGCTTTCTTGCACGCCATCAGGGCAAGGAGGTGGCGCTGAAAGTCTATGAGACATTCAACAAAGTCCTGCCCAATCACCCCCTCGTCACCGACGCGCTCGCCAAGCTCGCGCGCGGGGAGCGTATTCCCATCATCGCCAAGACCGCGCAGGCTGGCGCGGCGGAGGCGCTATACGGCCTCGGCGCCTCGCTGGGCCGACGTGGCGGCGAGGATCTCGGGCTCGCCTATCTCCAGCTCGCCCTTTATCTCGCGCCCAATCATCCGCTCGCCCTGTTGTCGCTTGGCGACCTCTACGAATCGATGAAGAATCCGACCATGGCCATCAAGGCCTATGAGCGGGTCGCGGCGAACTCCCCGCTGCGGCGCAACGCGGTGATCCAGTTGGCGCTCAATCTCGAGGCGCTGGAGCGCACCGCGGAGGCCAAGAAATACCTCGCCGAGCTTATCGCGGAACAGCCAACGGAAATCGAGGCGGTCGTCGCGCTCGGCAACATCGAACGCGCGCACAAGGAATTCGCGCAATGCGCGCAGACCTACGGCAAGGCCATTGCCAACATCGCCAAGCCAGAACGCGCCAATTGGTCCGTCTTCTACTTCCGCGGCATCTGCCATGAGCGCGCGAAACACTGGAAGGAGGCGGAACTCGATCTCAAGAAGGCGCTCGAATTGTTTCCCGACCAGCCGCACGTGCTCAATTATCTCGGCTATTCGTGGGTCGATCAGGGCATCAATCTCGAAGACGGCATGCGCATGATCAAGCGCGCCGTCGAGCAGCGGCCCGACGACGGCTACATCGTCGATTCGCTCGGCTGGGCCTATTACAGGACCGGCAGTTACGACGAAGCGGTCAAGCATCTCGAACGTGCCGTCGAGCTGCGCCCGGAAGACCCGACCATCAATGACCATCTCGGCGACGGTTATTGGCAGGTCGGGCGCAATCTGGAAGCGCGTTTCCAGTGGACGCATGCGCGCGACCTCAAGCCCGAGCCCGACGAGCTCGTCAAGATCGACCAAAAGCTGCAACACGGTCTTGTCGACGAGACCTCCGCGGCGGCGGCCGCGGACAAGTCGAAGAAGCCGGGCGATGGCGGCTGAGCCCGGCCGATCGTGCGCGCCAACCTGTCGGCGCATGCGCCCGCCAAGATCAACCTGACGCTGCACGTGCGCGGCCGGCGCGCGGACGGCTACCACGATATTGAAAGCCTGGTGATGTTCGCGCGCTGCGCGGACGCGCTTGCGCTCACGCCCGGCCGCGCGCTCGGCCTTGCAACGCAGGGCCCGACCGCGCAACTGGCGGGACCGAGCGAAAAAAACCTCGTGCTCAAGGCCGCCCAGGCGCTCGCCGATCGCGTTCCTGGGCTGCGCGCCGGCCATTTCATCCTCACCAAGCGCCTGCCGGTCGCCGCCGGCCTCGGCGGCGGATCGGCGGATGCCGCGGCGGCCCTGCGCCTGCTCGCGCGCGTCAACGCCCTGGCGCGGGACGACGCACGGCTCGGCGCGGCGGCACGCGCGACCGGCGCCGACGTGCCCGTTTGCCTTCACCCCTGCACCCGAATCATGCGCGGCATCGGCGACATCCTCGAGGCGCCGCTTGATGCGCCCGCGTTTCCTGCCCTGCTCGTCAATCCGGGCGTCGCGGTCGCCACGCGCGACGTCTTTGCCGCGCTCGGGCTGCGCGCGGGCGAGCGCGGCGCGCAAGGCGTGCCGGTCACGCCCCCGGCGGCGCCCACGCACGCGGCCTGGCTCGCCGCGATCGCCGCGCAAGCCAACGATCTCGAAGCGCCTGCCATGCGCGTCGCGCCCGTGATCGCGGACGCGCTCACAACGCTGCGCGCGCTCGAGGGTTGCCAATTGGCGCGCATGTCCGGGTCGGGAGCAACATGCTTCGCATTATTCGGTTCCAATGATGACGCGCATGCGGGCGCGGCACGGCTGCGCGCGCGGCACGCCGACTGGTGGATCGCGCCGACGACGCTTGGCGGCACGCCGGATGTGGGTGACGCGATCGACCCTTGTTAAATCGGCTCGTCCAGCCGGCTGACGGTCCCGGCGCGGATCGCCCCGGCGTGACCATGACGCGACCGCGGGCGCGACCTACCTGCGCAACGGCAACGCGGGTGCATTTTCGGGGCGGATGACGCCCCAACCCACGCGCAAGAGCGCCAGCCGGCCCTGGATGCGGCGCTCGAAGGAACGCGGAACCTCGGCCACGAGATCGGGAAAGCTCGCCTTGATCGCTTGCGGCACGGCGCCGGCCGTGTCGGTGGCAATCCATACGACGACGGCGCCGCGCTTTTGGACCGCGGCGGCGCTCACCCATGGCGAACGCCGCGGATCGGCTTGCAGATACAGGCTCGGCCGCGACGGCGCGCCCATCGCCACCAGCGCCGCGGTGCGGGCCTCGCCGGCAACCACGGTCAGCGGCTGCCCGGCGCGCCGCGCGAAGCTTTCGGCAAAAAAGCGGCCCATTGCCGCGGCCGGCTGAACCACGTTGAGATCGACCGCCACAACCCAGGGCAAGACGACAATGGCCATGACCGCGAGCGCGGGCGGCGTCAGCGCCAGCAGCGCCCAGAGTATACCGACCGCGCGTTGACGATGCATCGTGATCCGCTCGCCGGCAAACACCACGACCGCCAGTCCCGACAACACCACATGCGGTGCGACGCCGCCCGCCGGCGCTGATTCCCCGGCCAAGGCGGCAACGAGCGTCGCGATCGCGCCCGGCGCCAGCGCGAACAGATAGATGAACCGCTGGGCGAGCGCGTCGAGCGCGGGACGCTCGATCGCCGGCGATGGCGGTGGCGCGGCAAGCCGCCACCCGCTGGCGAGCAGGACAATGAGCGCCAGCCCGGCATGGCCCGCAACGAGCACCATGACCAGCCAGCCCGCGTTGACGAGGCCAGACGCCAAAGCCGGCGCCGCGCGCGCGACGTCGGCACTGGCCAGAACCGCGTTGCCGCCGACGTCAAGCCAGATCAGATGGGGAAACAGCACGACGACAACGACGACGCCGGCGATCCACGGCTCGATCGTACCCAACGCGCGCCGCCCGCGCGTGCTGGTGGCGAGGAAACCCGCCATCAGCGCGACGAGGATCAATCCGGCATAGCTCGTGAGCAGCAAGAGCCCGATATCGACCGCGAACGCATACCACGCCTTCTGGCGTTCCTCGCCGATACCACGCCAGAAATGCAGCAGCGCCAGCGCGGTGAGCGGCATTGCCACGATCGGCGGGCCGAATTCAGGCGACGGGAGGCCAAACGCATAAATGCCGACATTGAGCAAGAGCGCGATCGCGGCGTGCCGCACCCCGACGATCGCGCGCGCGAGCGTGAAGATTGCCCAATAGGTGACGACGACACAGATCTGCGCCAATAGATAGACGCCGACCAGGCTGCCGCCGAAGAGGACGAACATGGCTTCGGCAAGCCAATAGGCGAGCGGCGGTCCGAGATGCGTGCCGAGCTGATATTCATGGCCGATCGCCAGCGCATAGGGCAAGTCGCCCGGCGGGGAGGCGTAGAACAGCGCCGGCACGAGGAACCAGATCGTGGCCTGCCCGAGCGTCGCAAGCCAGAACAGCGCCCGCGGCCACGATCTTATCAGCTCGATAATGATGGATACTTGCAACATGGCTGGCCGGCGTGCGTGGACCCCCTGGTGGCCGCGCGGCGACCGCCTGTCAGGTGAATTCTATAGCGGCAAGCCGCCGCCGTATCTAACCTATTGCGTCGAGGCCCGACGAATGGTTACGCGGGTGGCAGGATGGCGCGGCCGCCTTCGCCTGCATTCATCGTCCCGCCGGGCGCAAGGAGGACGGCGGCGACCGGCGCGAAGGAGCGGCGATGGTGCACGCACGCCCCGCGCCGCGCCAGCGCCGCGCAATGCTCTGGCACGCCATAGCCCATGTGGCGCTCGAACCCGTAGCCAGGATATTCCGCGCCGACCCGCGCCATCAGCCGGTCGCGAACGACCTTGGCGACAATCGACGCGGCGGCGATCGAGGCAACCAGGCCGTCGCCGCCCACGACCGCCCTGCAATCGCATTCCACGTCGATCGCATCGCGGCCATCGACAAAGACCAATCGCGGCCTGACCGGCAAGGCACCGACCGCGCGCGCCAGCGCCCATAGCGACGCCGCGCGGATATTGTCGCGATCGATGCGCGCCGGCGGCGCCAATGCAATCGCGACATGCGCGCTCGCGCAGATGCGGGCATAGAGAGCCTCGCGCCGCGCGGGTGAAAGTTTCTTGGAATCGTCGAGGCCGCTTGGCACGCGGCCGGGGTCAAGAATGACCGCCGCCGCAACCACCGGCCCGGCAAGCGGTCCGCGTCCCGCCTCGTCGCACCCGGCGACCGGCACGAAGCCACGCCGCATCGCCGCGCGCTCGCGCGCGAAGCTGGGCGTGCGCGGCGGCCTGGCAATGGAACCCCCCCGACTCATACGCCATGGTGCGCAGCGGCGACGCAACGGGCAACCCCCAAGTCGCTGTCATGCTCGCTCGTATCACGAATGCGCTCCATTTCGTTTTGCTGTCGCGTTCGCGGGCGGCGAACCGGTTCCCGCTCCGCCGGCAAGTGCTTTATTCCGGCAGCGTCATCCGACCCTGTGAATCAAGGGGAAAAAAAGGATTATGCGCGACCTCCCAGGCGTGGCCGTCGAGGTCGGCGAAATATCCCGAATATCCACCCCAAAATACTTTCTGGGCCGGCTTGAGCAGGCGCGCGCCGGCGCCCACCGCGCGATCAATCGCGGCGTCCACCTCCAGCGACGAGCCGCAGTTCCACGCCAGCGCTGCGCCGCGAAATGCTTGCGGACGCGGCGCCTCCGCGAGATTGGCGTCCTCGGCAAGACGCGCCCACGAATACAACCCCAGCACGACCGATCCGGCCACAAAAAACGTAATGTCCGCATTGCTGAAGCGGCGCGAGCGCGCCAGCCCCAGCGCCTCGTAAAAGCGCGTGCTGGCAGGCAAGTCATCGACGCCGAGGGTGACGAGATTGACGCGCAGCGCCGGCGCGGACACCGGTCTGTCCAATTTGAGTGTGTCGGAATCGGGTTTGTCGGAATCGGCTTCGTCGATCATGCTCAAGCTCCAAACAGATCAAGCTGTTGCGGGCGCCGGCGCGGGGCGACGAAAAGATCGGTGGCGAGCGCAACCTTGCGCCGATTGAGGCCAAGCCGCGCGCACGCCGTCTCGAAACGCCGCCCCATCATCCAGGCATAGGGTCCCCTGCCCGTCATTCGTTCCCCAAAGCGCGCGTCGTAATCGCGGCCCCCGCGCATCTGCCGCAGGAGCGCGATGACATGCCGGCGGCGATCGGGGAAATTGGCCGCGAGCCACTCGTGGAACAGGTCGCGTACCTCGAGCGGCAGCCGCAAGAGCACGTAACCGGCGCCTCCCGCCCCGGCTGCGGCGGCGGCGCCAAGAACGCGCTCGATCTCCGCGTCGTTGATCGCCGGAATGACCGGCGCAACCATGACCGTGGTTGGAACGCCGGCCGCGGCCAGCGCGCGCAATGCGCCGAGGCGACGGCTTGGCGTCGGCGCGCGCGGCTCCATCACCCGCGCCAGCCCGGAATCGAGCGTGGTCAGCGAAATCCCCACCTTCACCAGGTTGCGCGCCGCCATGCGCGCGAGCACGTCGATGTCGCGCAGGATCAGCGCCGACTTGGTTACGATGCCGACGGGATGGCCGGCGCGTTCGAGTACCTCCAAAATGCGGCGCATGAGCGCGTATTTGCGCTCGATCGGCTGATAGGGATCGGTGTTAGTGCCAATGGCGATGGTGCGCGCAACGTAACCGGGCGCGCAGAGTTCGCGCGCCAGAAGTTCGGGCGCATCGGGCTTTACAAACAGCCGCGATTCAAAATCAAGACCGGGCGAGAGCCCCAAATATGCGTGCGTCGGGCGCGCGTAGCAGTAGACGCAACCATGCTCGCAACCACGATAGGGATTGATCGAGCGGTCGAACGAAATGTCCGGCGACGCGTTGCGGGTGATGACCTTGCGCGCGGAATCGATGCCGACGACGGTCTTGAACGCCGGCAGGTCTTCGATGACTTCCCAGCCATCGTCAAGGGCGACCCGCGCGTACGGCTCGTAGCGGCCCACGGCGTTCGACTGCGCGCCGCAGCCGCGCCGCCTGCCCGCCACGACGCCAGCGGCGAGAATACCCGCCGGCGCGCCAGAATCGCGCACGATGACCTGGGGCGCCGGCGGGAGGCGCGTGGTTGAGGACAGCAACGCCATGGATCCAGACATAGACCAACGCCTGGAACAAAACAAAAACGAATTCGCCGGCCCGATAAATCTGTTGATATCGGCTATGAGTTTGACGGCACCGTCCGCCGTGACTTCGTCCAGTAGCGGCCTTGCGTCGCTACTTGCGCTTGGTGATGGGAAATTCGTTTCCCGCCGGCCCAATCCACCGCCCAGTACGCAAACACCGGTCGGTCGAAGCCTTGCACTCGGTCGCCGTGTGGCCGCGCTGGCGGCAGGCATTGTCCTGGTCGGCACAGGTTTGCGCATCAGCCGGCGCGACCAGCCCCACCAATGTGGCCCCGGCGCTCAACGACGCCCACGCGCAAGCAATCAAAAGACGCGAACGCATACCGTTTTCCTCGCAATGTCTGCGACCCTCATCGGATGATAGCCGCTCCACCCAGCGAATGCTAAATCTGCATCTGGCTCACTAGCGAAGAAATTCGTTGGTAAGCGTTTGGACGCTGGACGACAATTGACAATTCCAACACCCAGGTATCCTGATACTTTGACGCTCCATCGTGATAGTTGGTTGTGAACCATCGGAAAGGGCAACCGATGCCGTTCGAGAGTGATGAGTACTCGAAGCGGGCACTGGATTTCGTCGAGCGCCTTCAGAGACTCAAGACCTATGACGAGATTTGCAAACACATTTTGAAAGAGTTGGCGCAATTCGGATTCAATTATCTGACAAGCTTTTCGATTCCGCAGGCGGGGCAATCTTTCAAGGATTGCATGTGGTTCAACAATCGGCCGCAAGACTACATTGAGCGGTATTCCAGTCAGAACTACGTTTTGAAAGACCCAGTCGTCACTGAACTTCGCAAGAATCTGAACCCCTATTCGTGGAGCGATGTTCGGCGGACCCGCGAGCTAAAAAAAAGCGAGGTCAACATTATCGACGAAGCGCGGGAATGGGGTTCGCGCGACGGCATGATGCTGCAGATCGTGACAAACTCCGGGCTCGTCTCGTGCTTCTGCCCCTGCGGCCTGGGACCCGACTTATCGCCGCGCGCGCGCACCGCTCTGGAAGTGATCGCGATCTACAGCCACCACGCACTCCGGCGCGCGCTCGTCCAGAATCAACGTGACGACGTTGTTCATATCCCGCTCACGCCACGCGAGCGCGAAATTATGCAATGGGTGGCGGTTGGCAAAACAGATGATGAGATCGGGGAGATATTGCTGATCGCGTCGACTACCGTCACGCAGCATGTCGAAAACGCGAAGCGCAAGCTTGATGCCCTTCGGCGCACCTACGCAGTCGTTCAAGCCATTCGATTTGGAGAAATTTCCCTTTAGGCTCCCAGACTCCATAAGTCCATCCTAGTTTCTTAGGATTTTCGCCCCCACGTGGATTGCGCAAACTCCCCGCTTAACAGGTGGGGATTGCCATGTTGAAAATCTTGAAGGGAAGCCAGCGGCAGGAGCAGGGCGGCTATTTCGAAAAGATGTTCCGCCTTCGGCATCAGGTTTTCATCCAAGGGATGGGTTGGCCGCTCCCTTCGACCAACGGCAAAGAAATTGACCAATACGATGTCGACGACGCCATTTATCTCCTCGATTTGGCCGACGACGATGTCATTCAAGGCTCGGTTCGGCTGATCCCATCCCAGTATTGCTCGCTGGTTGCCGACTTTTTCCCGCACCTGATTGAGAACGGCGTGTCACCTCGTGACCCGCTCGTCTTCGAATGCACCCGATACATGTTCCTGCCACTGAAGGGGCGTCGGCAAGACAACCACATTGCGCGGGCGCGGCTCCTTAGCGGAATGGTCGAGTGGTGTCTGCTCAATCACCTTTCCTTCGTCCAATGCGTGGTCGATACGATCGCATTTCCCGGCTTCGTCGAGATGGTGCCGCAGACCATCCCCCTTGGACTCCCTCATCCCTATGGCGGCGGGCGTACCGCGCCGGGTGGCGGCGAATGCATCGCGTTCCGCTGGCCCGCCACTCGCGAAGTCGTGGCCTCGATTAGAAAGTATGGCGGAATGAATGTCGATCGTGAGCTCGTGTTCGCAGACGAACTCAGCCGTCAATCCCTTGAACTTACACACTGAGTGTTGAGCGCCCGCCCAAAAGGAGATGTGTCATGACCAAGCTTGCCCGACCGATAACAAAGGACGAAGCGGCGGCCTACAGGACCAACGGCGTCGTTCTTTTGCGTGGCGTTCTTCCGATCGCGGCGGTCAATACGCTTCGGCGCAGCATCGATGAGGCAGTCGGTAAGATACCGGAACGCCCTACCGGCTATGACCTGAGTTTCATGACGCGCGCCGTCGAATCCGACGACGGCGATAAATTGCGATCAATTAGCGGTGGGCAGTACGACATCGCAGGCATGATGGATTACGTGAAATCGAGCGGAAAGCCGTTACTGCTCGATCAAACCGAATCCCGCAATGGCAGTTTCCTCCTCGATACGGGAGTTTCAGCAAATCCGGGTGACTTCCGCAATTTCAGTTTGGATGGAGCGCCTGTAGAAATCGCGGCCGCGCTCCTTGACTCCGACCAGATAAATTTCTTCGGCGATCAAATCTTTGTCAAAGAGCCCGGCACGAGGGAGCGGACCGCATTTCACCAAGACGCAACATATTTCGAAATCGATGGTGACAAATGTTGCGTCTTATGGATTCCGGCGGATCCGGCAACACTCGAAACCGGCACGATGCAATATTGGCGCGGCTCCCACCGGGACGGTACGCTCTATCAGCCGAATGTCTTCATTGCTCAGACGCCATTGCCGGGTGCATGTGGCGAACCGTTGCCGGATATTGAAGGCAACCTCGACGCCTACGATATCGTGCACTTCGACGTCGAACCCGGTGACATTCTCGTGCATCACTACCGCACCGTTCATGGAGCAGGCGGTAACCACAGCCGGTATCAGGTGAGGCGAGCCGCTTCGCTGCGTTATTGTGGCGATGACATTCGCTTCACGACGCGGCCATGGGCGCCCAAACAACTACACCATACCGTCCGCTTACATGACGGCGACCCGTTAGGCGGCCCAGACTTCCCTGTCGTTTGGCGCCGCCGACGTGGCCAGGAAGCAGCTTGACGGTAGTACCGCACCACTCAATAATCCGACCATTTCCTGCTGCCAAAGACGTTCGAAGGGATTCGGATGCCCACAACCGCAGATGATGGGACCAGACGGGAGGCACTCGCCGCACTCGCGATGATGCTTGATTACGCAATTGTCGCTGGGGCAGAGTTGCGGTTGGCTCGCTTGGTCCTGTTAATTCGAATCGCAAGAAACGAACTACCAAATGACCCCATGGCAGATTTGGAGTAATAAAAATGGCTCGTTCGAAGCGGGAAATTAGCCACGGTCAAGAAACTGATTTAACCAAGGTCATTCACGATATTCTTGATTACTGCGAAGACCCTGCCCGAATTATGGAAGTTTACTATTGGAGCCGCGAGCCTGGGTTGGCGGAAATAATGCGGCAGTTCGTTATGTTGCCGCCCAATGTGCAGAATACATTGATTGCCTTTTTCGATATGTTGCAATGCGATGCGCATACGGTAAGTGTCATAATAGGAAAAGACGGTGCTATTACATTGTCATCTCCAGCAGTTACCGACCTTGTCGAGGCGATGGTACCGGCTCACGCTAGCCAGATTGACCCGGATTTATTGCGTTAACTTTGTCATATCGATATAGATTTTCGCTGGGCGGCGCTGTGTCAGTTCGTGCTGCTCGTACACGAGTAATTTCAAAATAAATAGCGTATTTATCCATGCCAAAATCTGTTGATCCGGTCGATTTATTTGTTGGCGGTAGCGTTCGCCTTGTTCGGCAATCCAGGAAAATGTCGCAGACGGCGCTTGCAGACGCCATCGGCGTTTCGATCCCGCAATTGCAGAAATACGAGAATGGTCTCAATCGAATTGGCGCTAGCCGGCTGTCGAAGATCGCCAAGGTTTTGGACGTTTCGGTAGAAACGTTTTTTGAGGTGCGTCGCGAGCGCACGCCAGCTTTCAGCTCGGCGAGCCTTGCCGTGGAGTTGCTCTCTTCTCCCCATGCGGTGCGTATGGCCAAAGCATTTGCGAAAATCGACGACGATGGATTGCGTCGGTCGCTCATTGTATTGAGCGAACGCATTGCCGATCGCGAAAAACGATAGGATTTTCCGATTTAATCGAAAATTTCGCCACCATAGGTCTGCGGCGTTGACCGCTAATCCCGGTATCTGATTTCACTCTCCCCGCGACCACATCAAAGATACCGTTCGAGCCATGCGCTAAGCTGCGCCTCCCTTTGCCTTACCGCGGCGCAGATGTTCGTCAAGCCGCGGCATGATCTCGACGAAATTGCACGGGCGATAGCGATAGTCGAGCTGGTGCACGAGGATGGCGTCCCAGGCATCCTTGCAGGCGCCGGGCGATCCGGGCAGGCAGAATATATAGGTGGCGCCGGCGACGCCGGCGGTGGCGCGCGTCTGGATGGCCGAGGTTCCGATCTTCTGGTGGCTCACCATGAGAAAAAGCGTGGAGAACCCCTCCATGCGCTTCTCGAACAGCGGCTCGATCGCTTCCGGCGTCACGTCGCGCCCGGTGAACCCGGTGCCGCCGGTCGTAATCACGACATCGACGCCGGAATCGGCGATCCATTGGCGCGCCTTGGCGCGGATCGTCTCGACATCGTCTTGCACGATCGCGCGATCGGCGAGGACATGGCCGGCCTGCGCGATGCGCTCGGCCAGAATCGATCCCGACTTGTCGTCGGCGAGCGCGCGCGTGTCGGAGACCGTCAGTACCGCGATGCGCAGGGCGACGAAGGCTCGCGATTCGTCGATGCCCGCCATCGCACCCGCCTCAAAGCTGCGTCGCGCCGAAAGTGTTGCAACTGGCAACCGTGCCCTGCTTGAGCCCGACCGTGAACCAACGCTGGCGCTGCTCGGCGCTGCCATGGGTGAACGCGTCCGGCACCACGTGGCCCTGCGAGCGGCGCTGCAGCGTGTCGTCGCCGATCGCCGCCGCCGTGCGCATCGCCGCCTCCACGTCACCGGGCTGGATCAGTTTCCAGCGCTCGTCGGAACGGTTGGCCCACACGCCGGCAAAGCAGTCGGCCTGAAGCTCGACGCGCACCTGCACGCGGTTGCTTTCGGCCTTGCTCACCGTCTGCTGCAGCTGATGCGCCTTGGTCAGAATGCCGAGCAGGTTCTGCACGTGGTGGCCGACCTCGTGGGCGATGATATAGGCCTGCACGAACTGGCACGAGCGGCTGCCGACATCGCAGCCGCGAAAGCGCGTCTCGATCTCGCGGAAGAACGCCGTATCGAGATAGACGCGCTGATCGGACGGACAGTAGAACGGACCCATGGCGCTCTGCGCCACGCCGCAGCCCGAACGCGTTCCGCCGGCATACATCACCAGCTTGGGCGCCTGATAGCGCTGCCCGGCCTTGCGGAAAATCTCGCTCCACTGCACTTCGGTGCTGCCAAGGACACGCGCGACGAACTTGCCCATATCGTCGCCCGGCGCGCCGGCCGGCCGGCCAGATGGCGGATTGACCGGCTGCTCGTAGCGGGCCTGCGAACCGCCGCTAAGAATTTCAGCGCCGCCAATGAGCAAGCGCGGGTCGATGCCGAGCGCCCAGCCGACAATGCCAAGGACGACGATCGTGCCGACGCCGAGACCGCCGCGCCCGCCCGGCAAGCCGAATCCTCCTCCGCCGCCGCCACCACCGTCGCCGCCACTGCGGCGATCCTCGACATTGTCGCTTTGCGGCAGATCTTCCCAGCGCATCGATTTGCTCCGTTGGCCGCCTGCGGCGGCCGTCGCGATCATCGCTCTTTGCGCGCGGCGCGTCCATACCGCGCAAACGCCGCTCGCGGCGCGCGTGCGCGACGACCGGTTATAAATTGGTTAGCGCGGCGCAATTCGCAATGGTCGAATTCATGCGCGGCAACTGGTTGCGGTTAAGCCGATTTTTACCTTGCCCCGGCATGATGCGGCGTGTCGGTTGTAGGTCCCGCGTCGCCGACCGCGTTGCCTGAGTTCAGAGTTTTGAGTCATGGCCGTTTCGCGTCGCGGGGCGCCCACACGGGCGCCCCGTCTGACTCAACAATCCGCGCATCCGCGCCAAGTCATCGCCGGCGACTGTGTCGCGGAGATGGCGAAGCTGCCCGCCGCTTGCGTCGATCTCGTCTTTGCCGATCCCCCGTATAATCTCCAGCTCCAGGGCGACCTGCGGCGTCCCGACGATTCGCGCGTCGATGCCGTCGATGACGCGTGGGACAAGTTCGCGAGCTTTGCAGCCTATGATGACTTCACCCGCGCCTGGCTCATGGCTTGCCGCCGGGTGATGAAGCCGGCGGCGACGCTGTGGGTCATCGGCTCCTATCACAATATTTTCCGCGTCGGCGCGATCCTGCAGGATCTCGGTTTCTGGATCCTCAACGACGTTATCTGGCGCAAGACCAATCCGATGCCCAATTTTCGCGGCCGCCGCTTCACCAATGCCCACGAGACGTTGATCTGGGCGGCGCGCGATCCCGCCGCCAAGGGCTATACGTTCAATTACGAGGCGCTCAAGGCCGGCAATGACGACGTGCAGGCGCGCTCCGACTGGACCATTCCGCTATGCACCGGCGAGGAGCGCCTCAAGGGGACGGACGGGCGCAAACTGCACCCGACGCAAAAGCCGCAGGCGCTGCTCGCGCGCGCCATTCTCGCCGCGTCGCGCCCCGACGATCTCGTGCTCGACCCGTTCTGCGGCACCGGCACGACCGGCGCGGTCGCCAAGCGGCTCGGCCGTCGTTTCATCGGCCTCGAGCGCGACGCGGCCTATGTCGCGGCCGCCGAAAAACGCATCGCGGCGGTCGAAACGCTGCCGCTTGCGACGCTGGCGCCGTTCATGACCGCGCGCGCGGCGCCGCGCGTGCCTTTCGCCGCCCTCCTCGAGCGCGGCATGATCGCGCCCGGCAACGAACTCGTGGACGTCAAGCGCCGCCACAAGGCGCTGGTGCGCGCCGACGGCGCCATATCGCTCGGCGCGGCGGTCGGCTCCATCCATCGCATCGGCGCCCTCGCGCAGGGGATCGACGCGTGCAACGGCTGGACCTTTTGGCACATCGTGACCGGTGGCGGGCTCACCGCGATCGACGCGCTGCGCGCGCAATTTCGCGCGCAGGCGGGCGCCTGACGCGGCGCGGCATCGCCGCGCCTATTCCTCGGGCTTTGTATTTTCACCGCGCCGCGCCCCCGGCAGCACCGCCACGCCGGCATGGGCGAGAATTTTCCGCATCAGCGTCGGCAGCGCCTCGACGTCGAGGCGGTGCGCGGCAACGAAACGCGCCGGCTTGCGCGCACGCTTGCCGCGCGCGACACGGGCGCGGTAGACCACGATCTCAAGCGCAAAATGCGTGAAGACGTGGCGCACGACGCCCTCAAGGCGCGCGAAGCGCGGCCGCGCCGCCACGAGCCGCGGCGCGGCGGCAAGCGCGGATTCCACATCGACATCCGCCGCCCAGGCGCTCGATGGCACCTCGGTCATTCCGCCGAAGAGGCCGCGCGCCGGCCGCGTGCGCAGGAGCACGTGGCCGTCGGCGCGCAGAACGACAAAGGCCGCGCCGCGGCGCAAACGGCCCGCGCGCTTGCGCGCCTTGCGCGGGAACGTCGCGGCATCCCCGCGCGCGCGCGCGCGACAGGCGTCGCGCCAGGGACAGCGCCCGCAATCTGGTTGGCGCGGCGTGCATAGGGTCGCGCCCAGGTCCATGAGCGCCTGCGCGAAGTCGCCGGCGCGCCGCGCCGGCGTCAGGTCGCGCGCCAGGCGCCGAATCAACGGTTTCGCCGCCGGCAGACTCTCTTCGACCGCGAACAAACGGGCGATGACGCGCTCGATATTGCCGTCAACCGGGCTCGCCCGGCGCGCGAAGGCGATGGCCGCGATCGCCGCCGCCGTATAGTCGCCGATGCCGGGCAGTTCGCGCAATGCCGCCTCGTCGGCGGGAAATCGGCCGCCATGGCGCGCGACCACGGCCCGCGCACAGGCGTGCAGGTTGCACGCGCGCGCGTAATAGCCAAGCCCCGCCCAGGCCGCGAGCACCTCCGCGCGCGGCGCCATGGCCAGCGCCTCGATCGCGGGCCAGCGGTCGAGGAAGCGCACGTAATACGGCTTGACCGCGTTCACGGTCGTCTGCTGCAGCATGATCTCGGACAGCCATACGCGGTAGGGATCGGCCGCGCCGCCGGGCGGCGCGCGCCAGGGCAGGTCGCGGCGGTTGGATTCATACCAGGCGAGCAGGCGCGCTGGGCGCGGCCTTCCCGGCTTTCGTAGCTTGCCTGCGCCTGCTAGGGTCATGCCGAACGATGTGACAGAGCCGATCGCCATGCACAAGCCCAACCGCCGGACCGCGCGGCCGCTCGGCGAACTGGTGGAAAGCACGCTTGCCGATGCGTTCGCCCGCCAGGGCTTCGCCGCCATGCGCATCGTCACCCACTGGGCCGACATCGTCGGGGCCGACATCGCCGCGCACGCAGAACCGCTGCGCATCAACTGGCCGCGCCAGGCGGACGACGACGATGCGCAGTCGGCGACCTTGGTGCTGCGCGTCGAGGGCCCGGTCGCCGTCGAAATCCAGCATCAGTCGGCGGTCATCATCGAGCGGGTCAACCGCTTCTTCGGCTTTGCCGCGATTGGGCGCATCGCGTTGCGCCAGGCGCCGCTGACGCGCCGCGCCAGCGCGCCACGCGCGGACGCCGTGGATCCGGAAGCGGCGCGGCGGATCGCGGAGGGCCTACCGGGTATAACCGACGCGGACCTGCGCGCCGCGCTTGGCCGGCTTGGCGCCGCGGTCAAGCGGTCCTGACCGAACGCCGACGCCAACTCGACGTCAAATCCGTTGCACGCCGTTCAGCGCGCATCGCGTGCGTCCGTGTACCAGGACGGCTGCTGCGCATAGTGCTCGCCGTCGTAGATTTCGACGACAACGGTTTCCTCATGCGCCACCGCCGGGCCATGCACGTTGCCTTTCGGATTGCAGTAGAACGCGCCGGCGGTGAGCACGACCTTGGTCGCGGTATATTCGTAGCGTCCCTTGAGGCAGAACATGAACTGATTGGACGCGTGAGAATGCGGCTGCGGAATTCCCGCGCCCTTGTCGAACTTGATCAGCGCGATCGACGCGCGGGTCTCCTCGTTGCGCCAGAGCATTTTTTCATGAATGCCCTTGAGCGATTTCGCGCGCCACGGCATGGCCTCGGATTGAATGAGGATTTCCTCAAGCTTGGGCGCGTCGTGCGGAAGCATGGCTGGACCTCGTTGATGGCGTTAGGAGAGAAGCCGCGCGCCGAACGCGCGCTGCGCGTTCGTGTGGCGAATCTTACGCCGCAGCGCGCCGTCAAGATGCCCGAGATCGTGCTCGGCGGAGGGCGCGCCCATGGGAAACGGCCAGTCGCTGCCCAATAGGACGCGCTCCTCGCCGACGACGTCCATGATGGCGGCAAGATAGGCGCGCGAATGGACAAGGCAATCGACATAGAAGCGACGCATCGCCTCGTTGGGCAGCAATGCCTGCTCCGCGCCCACCGCACGGCGCGTGGCCAGGCCGCGCTGCCAACGGCCGCAAAGGGCGGCCGCGCAGCCGCCGCCATGCGCCAGGATGATGACAAGATCGGGAAACCGCCCATGCACGCCGCCCATGATCAGGCTGGCGGCGGCGAGCGTCGTCTCGAAGGGATTGCCAATGAGGTTGCTCATGTAGAAGGGCTCAAGGCGCGCATCCGGGGTGGCGCCCGGGTGAATGAACAATGGCAGCCGCAGGCGGCCAAGCGTCTCCCACAAGGGATCGAACGCGCGCGACGCGTAGGACAGGCTGGCCAGTTGCGTGCCCATCACCACGCCGGCCCAACCAGCGTCGAGGCCTGTGGCGATGCCGGCGGCGAGTTCGGGATCCTCCGCCGGCAGATAGGCGAGCGGGCGCAGCCGCCCGGCATGGGGCGCGCAGGCCTCGCGCAACCCATCATTGACGCGATCGGCGTATTCGCGCCGATCGGCGGCAGCCAGGTCGGGGCGGAAGAGCGGTGGCGGCACCGATACGATGGCGCCGTCGAGATCGTCGGCATGAATGCGCTCGACAAGGCGGCTGGCGACCGAGATGGGCAGCAGCGGGACGCCATGACCGCACACGCTGAGCGTATCGGCGTGCGCGCGCATGCCGAACCGGCCGCGCTCGGCGAGCGCCGCGACCGCCGGCGGCACGATATGGGTATGCACGTCCCAGCCGCCGATCCGCCGCCCGCCGTCGCTCATTGCGCGCCGCCGTCCGCGGCCGCGTCGGGGGCCCAGGTGACATGCTTGAGTTCGATCAGGCGCGAGACATAGGGAATGTCGGCGTGGTTGGTAAGGCGATGCACAGGCCGCATGGCGTCGATGAACACCGTGGCGCCAAGCGGTTCGTTGGTCGCGAAACGGTCGCCGAATATGGTCTCGACCTCGTTTTCCCCACCGCCCAGCGAAACGACGATATAGGGATGGTAGTGGATGTGGAAATCGATGGTCTGGCCGGGGTCAAGGCGCACCTCCCACACGCGCACAAGGTCGTTCTCGAGAACGATCCGGTTGCCGACCTCGCCGAGCGCGACGCCGCGCGCGGCTGCGGCCTTGAGACCATGGCGATCAGTCATCGCGGCTCCTTCGCGTATTTCCGCCGGCGACCGCGGCGCTGCGGATTCAGTCGGCGATGACGGCAATGGCGTTGATCTCGATGAGGTAGTCGGGGGAGACCATCTTGGTCACCTCGACCAGCGTCGAGGCCGGCAGCGGCGGCGTGAAATACTGGCGGCGCACTTCGTGGATCGCGTCGAAATGCTCCATGTTGCGCACATAGACGTCAACCCGGCACACGTCGTCGAGGCTGCCGTGCCCGAGATGAACACAAGGCGGCCGCGCGCTTCCACCACGGTCGCCTGGGAAAAGACCCCGATGGGCTTGCGGATCGCATCGGTCGTGATCTCACGTTTGGGCATCGCTTTGCTCCGTGTCGGCTGAAATGTCATCCGCTTCCAGGGGGGCCGGGGAAACGCGCAATTGCCGCGCATAGCGCACCAGCATGGCGGCGACCGCGCCGTCGATCGCGACCTGCTCGCCGGCGGCCTGCCGACGGCGCCATTCGGGCTCGCCGGGCGCATGCAGCGCCGACACGCCGGGCGCGCGCTTGCCCTGGCCAACGCGGTCCGCGGCCGCCGTCGCCGCGATGCGAAAGGCTTGCGGATCGCAGAAATGCGCGACGTCGATGGCGATGAAAAGATGCGAGCAGTCATAGGGCATGGCCGGATCGCCATAAAGCGGCGCCACCTGCGCGCCGCCCGCGCCGCCGGACAACAGCGCGCACATCAAGTCGATGAGAAAGGCCAAGCCGAAACCCTTGGCGCCACCGGACGGCAGCAGCATGCCGGCAATTGCCGCGGTCGCGTCGGTCGTGGCGCCGCCGTCGGAGGTGACCGCCCAGGTGGCGGGGATAG
>JACQAE010000144.1 GCA_016195095.1 Pseudomonadota bacterium | reverse complement strand
CCCCGCTGTCGCTGGGCATCGAGACGCTGGGCGGCGTGTTCACCCGCATCATCGACCGCAACACCACGATCCCGACCAAGAAGAGCCAGGTGTTCTCGACCGCCGAAGACAGCCAGAACGCGGTGACCATCCGCGTCTTCCAGGGCGAGCGCGAAATGGCGGCCGACAACAAGATTCTCGGCCAGTTCGATCTCCTCGGCATCCCGCCGGCGCCGCGCGGCGTGCCGCAGATCGAGGTCACCTTCGACATCGACGCCAACGGCATCGTCAACGTGCACGCCAAGGACAAGGGAACCGGCAAGGAACAGCAGATCCGCATCCAGGCGTCGGGCGGCCTGAGCGAGACCGACATCGATAAGATGGTCAAGGACGCCGCCGCCCATGCCGACGCGGACAAGAAGCGCCGCGCCGAGGTCGAGGCCAAGAATCACGCCGAGGCGCTGGTGCATTCGACGGAGAAGGCGCTCGCCGAGCACGGCACGAAGATCGGCGAGGACGAGCGCCGCGCCATCGAGACCGCCATCGCCGACGTCAAGGAAGCGGTCAAGGGCGACGACGCCGCCGTCATTTCGGCCAAGACCAACGCGCTTGCCCAGGCATCGATGAAGCTCGGCGAGGCGATGTACAAGCAGGCGCAGGAAACGCCTGGGGCTGCCGCTGGCGGGCTCGATGCCGGCGCCGCCGGCCGCAAGGATGACGTGGTCGACGCGGAATTCACCGAGGTCGACGACGACAAGAAGAACAAGAAGTCGGCCTGAACGACATCGCGCGAGCGGCGTGATGCGGGCACGGAATCATATCGCCGCCCTCGGGAATCGGTCCCGGGGGCGCGATATTTTGCGCACCGTATTGACGCCGCTTTTCGCGATGATTAGAGCGTTTTCGAGCGAAGTGGGTAGCGGTTCGCGTAAAGAAAACGCGTCGAAGCAAAAAAAGTTAGAGCCCGGCTTTGATTCCATCAAAGCGGGACAAGGCTCTAACCCGGCGATCGCCGGCTGATTGCGCCATGAAGGCGGACGGCGGGAGCATGGCCAAGCGCGACTTTTATGAGGTACTCGGGTTGGCGCGCGGCGCCAGCGAGGCCGACATCAAGGCGGCCTTTCGCAAGCTGGCGATGAAATGCCATCCCGACCGCAACCCCGGCGACAAGGGGGCCGAGCACCAGTTCAAGGAAATCAACGAGGCCTACGAAATCCTCAAGGACGGCGACAAGCGTGCCGCCTATGACCGCTTCGGCCATGCCGCGTTCGAACAGGGGGGCGGCGGCGCGCATGGGTTCGGCGCGGATTTCGCCGCGTCATTCTCCGACATTTTCGACGATTTCTTCGGCATGGGCGGTGGGCGGCGGCGGCGCGACGGCCGCGAGCGCGGCGCCGACCTGCGCTACAACATGGAGATCAGCCTCGACGACGCCTTCCGCGGCCAGACCGCGCAGGTGCGCATCCCGACTTCGGTGACCTGCGAGGCCTGCTCCGGCGCCGGCGCCACGGCCGGCAGCAAGCCGAAGACCTGCTCGACCTGCCAGGGGCATGGCAAGGTGCGCCATGCGCAGGGCTTCTTCACGCTCGAGCGCACCTGCCCGACCTGCCATGGCCGTGGCCAGGTCATCGAAAATCCGTGTCCGGGCTGTTCGGGGTCCGGGCGTGTCACGCGCGAGCGCACGCTCTCGGTGAACATTCCCGCCGGCGTCGAGGACGGCACGCGCATTCGCCTCGCCGGCGAGGGCGAGGCCGGCGTGCGCGGCGGCCCGGCCGGCGACCTTTACATTTTTCTCGCGCTCAAGGCGCATCCCTTCTTCCAGCGCGACGGCGCCGACCTGCACTGCCGGGTTCCCGTTTCCATGGTCACGGCGGCGCTCGGCGGTGAATTCGAAGTCCCCACCGTCGATGGCGGAAAAACCCGCGTCAAGGTCGCCGAGGGCACCCAGTCCGGGCGCCGGTTCCGCCTGCAGGGTAAGGGAATGCCGGTCTTGCGCGCGCGCCAGGTCGGCGACATGTATGTGCAGGTCGTGGTCGAGACGCCGCAGAAATTGACCAAGAAACAGCGCGAATTGCTCGGCGAATTCGAGCGCCTGTCGTCGCAGGACACCCACCCGGAATCGGCCGGGTTCTTCGGCAAAGTCAAGGAGTTCTTTGGCAACCGCGACTGAGCGGCGCCGGCGGCGCTTGACCGTTGCTTGCATCGCGGCTACCCGTATGAGCGCCAAAATGTCGCAATCGGTCCCACCCGCGTAAACAATGCCGCTGCAAACCCTCCAAGTCATCGAGAAGCATATCGAGCGGCGCATCCGCCTGTTCGAGCAGAAGAACGGGATTCGCCTCGACGACGAGGTGCATTTCATCCGTTCCTGGATGCGCAAGCCATTGGCCATCGGCGCGGGCACGGGCCCGGTCACGGAAGCGCTGGTGGCCAAGGGAATCGATCCGGCGCGGCTGGTGCTCGTCGAGTTCAACCCGATCTTCTGCCGCCTGTTGCGCGACCGCTATCCGCAGGCGACCGTCATTCAGGGCGATGCCTATCGGCTCGGGCGGCTCCTCGGCACGCTGTTGCGCGACCCGGCCGCGGCCGTGGTGTCGGGCCTGCCGCTGGTGACCAAACCGCTGAAAATGCGCCTGCGGCTGATCGAGGATGCATTTCATTTGATGGCGCCGTTGGCGCCATTTATTCAATTCACCTACGCCGTGGTGTCGCCGATCCCGCGCAATCTGACCGGTATCCGCGCTGCTGCTTCCGAGCCGGTTTGGATGAACCTGCCGCCGGCGCGGGTATGGGTCTACCGTAAGGACTGACACGCTGGCGCACGCGCGCGGCGACGTTTGCGCCCGTCGCGTCCGCCCGACCGGCTTGTCCAACATTCAGTGCCATGCCCGACCCCAAGATCCTGGTGTTCAGCGGCTCGACCCGCACCGGCTCCCACAACGCGCGGCTGGCGGCGCTGGTGGCCAAGGAACTCGTCCTGGGCGGCGCGCAGGTGACGCGCATTTCGCTCATCGATTTCCCGATGCCGCTCTATGACGGCGACCTCGAAGCGGCGTCCGGGCCACCCGACAACGCAGTCAAGCTCAAGCGCATGATCATGCTGCATGCCGGCGTGTTCATCGCCAGCCCCGAATACAACGCCTCGATCACGCCATTGCTCAAGAACACGCTCGACTGGGTCTCGCGCGTGCGCGAGGACGGCGAGCCGACCTATGCCGCGTTCAAGGATCGCGTGTTCGCGATCGGCGGCGCCTCGAACGGCGCCTATGGCGCGATGCGCTCGCTGATGGCGCTGCGCCAGGTGCTGGAACTCGGCTGCGGCGCGCTGGTGCTGCCCGAACAGCTCGCCGTGCGCGAGGCCGCGACCGCGTTCGACGAGCGCGACCGGTTGGTGGACGAGCGCGCGGCCGGCATGCTCAAATCGCTGGCGCGCCGGCTGATCGAAACCGCGCGCCTGGTGGGGTGAGGGATGCAGCGTGACGCGCGCGAACGCTTGATCGTTGCCCTGGACCTGCCGTCGGTGGCGGCGGCCGAGGATCTTGTCGCGCGGCTCGGCGATGCCGTCGCGGTCTACAAGATCGGCTACCAGCTTGCCTTTGCCGGCGGGCTTTCCTTGACGCGTCGGCTCGTGGACGCGGACAAGCAGGTGTTTCTCGACCTCAAGCTGCACGACATCGGCAATACCGTCGCCAAGGGCGTGGCAAGCGTGGCGCGCAGCGGGGCGACGTTCCTCACCGTGCATGCCTATCCGCAGACGATGCATGCGGCGGTCGACGGGCGCGGCGATTCGGGGCTGCGCATTCTCGCCGTCAGCGTGCTCACCTCCTATGACGACGCCGACCTTGCCGCCGCCGGCTACGATTTCACCGTCGGCGAACTGGTCGACGAGCGCGCCGCGCAGGCGCGCGATATCGGCGTCGACGGGCTCGTGTGTTCCGGCAAGGAGGCGGCGCAGGTGCGCCGCATCGTCGGGCCGCGCCTGGCGCTGGTCACGCCCGGCATCCGCCCCGCCGGCGCCGACATTGGCGAGCAGAAGCGCGCCATGACGCCGGCCGAGGCGATTGCCGCCGGCGCCGATTATCTCGTGGTCGGCAGGCCGATCCTCGATGCCCCGGACGCCCGCGCCGCCGCGCAATCCATCGTCGCTGAAATCGCCAAGGCGGCGCCGAACTGAAAGGACCGCGCAATGGCCAGCAAGGGCTACTGGATCGGGCATGTCGATGTCTCCGATCCGCAGGGCTACAAGGCCTATACCATCGCCGACATGCCGGCCTTCGCCAAATTCGGCGGGCGGTTTCTGGTGCGCGGCGGCACCAGCGAGCGCGTCGAGGGAGCCATGCGCGCGCGCAGCGTGGTGCTGGAATTTCCCAGCTACGCCGCCGCGCTCGCCTGCTACCATTCGCCCGAATACCAGGCCGCCGCGGCGCTGCGCCAGGGCAAGGCCTTGATCGACCTCGTCATCATCGAAGGCTACGACGGCGTGCAGCCGTGAGCGCGTTCGCCGCCATGCGCGCCGCCCGGCTTCCCTCGCGCGCGCCGCCCCGTTATACCCGCGCCCAGTTGCCGGAGGCGCGGGCATGAGCGACATGCGGCTGATCGTGGTCGGCGCCGGCGGGCGCATGGGATGCACGCTGGTCAAGGCGATCGCGCTCACGCCGGGCGCGCGCGTTGCCGGCGCGGTCGAGACAGCGGGCTCGCCGCTCTTGGGCGAGGACAGCGGCACGCTGGCGGGCCTCGGCGTCAACGGCGTCACGCTGGTCGCCGACATCGCGCCGCTCTTGTCGTCAGCCGACGGCATCCTCGATTTCACCGTGCCGGCGGCGAGCGTGGCCTACGCCGAGGCGGCCGCCGCGAGCGGGCTCGTGCATGTCATCGGCACGACTGGATTTAGCGCCGCGCAGGAGGCGACGATCACGGCCGCCGCCGCGCGCGCGGCGATCGTCAAGTCGGGCAATATGAGCATGGGCGTCAACCTGCTCGCCGCGCTCGCCAGGCGCGTGGCGATGACGCTCGACGCGGAATTCGACATTGAGATTCTCGAAATGCACCACAACCGCAAGATCGACGCGCCGTCGGGCACCGCGCTCATGCTCGGCCACGCCGCGGCCGCCGGCCGCCGCATCGACCTTGGCGCGCATGCGGTGTGCGCGCGCGACGGGCATACCGGCGCGCGCCAGGTGGGCGATATTGGTTTCGCGACGCTGCGCGGCGGCACCGTCGTGGGCGAGCACAGCGTCATCTTCGCCGGGCCCTCCGAGCGCGTCGAGCTCGTCCACCGCGCCGAGGATCGCATGATTTTCGCGCGCGGCGCGCTCAAGGCGGCGCTGTGGGCGAAAGGGCGCAAGCCCGGCCTCTATTCGATGGCGGACGTGCTTGGGCTCGGCGATTTCTAAGGCGGGCGGCGCAAGGGACAGGAACGGCGAATGAGTGACCGGCTTCTCGTGCTCGTGCGCCACGGCCAGAGCGAATGGAACCTCAAGAACCTGTTCACCGGCTGGCGCGATGTCGACCTGACGGAACAGGGGGTCGCGGAGGCGCGCGCCGCCGCGCGTCAGCTCATGGAGCGCCAGATCAGCTTCGATATCGCCTTCACCTCGGCGCTCAAGCGCGCGCGGCGCACGCTCGACCTGATGCTAGAGGAAATGCACTTCGCGAATTTTCCGATCGTCACTGACCAGGCGCTCAACGAGCGCGACTATGGCGACCTGTCGGGCCTCGACAAGGACGACGCGCGCAAGAAATGGGGCGCCGAGCAGGTGCTCTTGTGGCGGCGTTCCTACGACGTGGCCCCGCCCGGCGGCGAAAGCCTCAGGGACACGGCGGCGCGCGTGCTGCCCTATTACTTGGCGCACATCCTGCCGCAAGTGCTGCGCGCGCAGCGCACGCTGGTGGTCGCGCATGGCAATTCCCTGCGCGCGCTGGTCATGGTGCTGGAGCGCCTCTCGCCCGCCGACATCGTCCAGCGCGAGATCGCCACCGGCGCGCCGATCGTCTACCGGCTCAACGCCGATTCGACCGTGGCGTCGCGGCACAAGCTCGTCGCCTGAACCGCGGCGCGTGCGCGTTTCACGGCTTGCGCGCCGCCTGGCCGGCTTCCCAGCCGAGCATCGCGCGCTTGCGCGTGAGACCCCAATGGTAGCCGGTGATGTCGCCACTCTTGCCGAGCACGCGATGGCAGGGCACCACGAACGAGATCGGGTTCTTGCCGACCGCGGCGCCGACGGCGCGCGCCGCCTTGGGCGTGCACACCTTGCCGGCGATATCGGAATAGGTGGTCACGCTGCCCATGGGGATCTTCAAGAGCGCGTCCCATACCCGCACCTCCCAGTCGGTGCCGATGAGCACGATGCGCAGCGGTTGCTCGGCGCGCCACTGCGCGCGGTCGAAGACGCGGCGCGTGAGCGGCGCGGTGCGCGCGGTGTCCTCGATATAATTGGCCTGCGGCCAGCGGCGGCGCATGTCGGCAAGCGCGGCGGCCTCCTCGCCGGCATCGGCGAAGGCCAGGCCGCACAGCCCGCGCGCGCTCGCGATCACCAGCGCCGTGCCGAACGGGGAAGGGTGCGCGCCGTGGTAAAGCGTGAGACCGGCGCCGCCGGACTTCCATTCGCCGGGCGACATGGCCTCGTGGGTCACGAACAGGTCGTGCAGCCTTCCGGGCCCGGACAGGCCGACCTCATGCGCGGCGTCGAGGACGCTCGCGCGATCGCGCAGCAGCCGGCGCGCGTGGTCGAGCGTGATCGCCTGCAGGAAGGCCTTGGGCGTGATCGCGGCCCAGCGCCGGAAGAGGAGATGCAATTCGTCGCCGGTCACGCCGGCGGCGGCGGCGATGGCGTCGATCTCCGGCTGGCGGCGCCAGTGGCGGGAAATATAGCCAATGGCACGCTGCACGACGGCGTAGTCATCGGCGGCGCGCGCCAGCGGCCCGGGGTTGGGCGGTGCGTGGCGCGGTAGCGATGCGTATTGCAGGGTCATGGTCGGGACCATTGCTTTCTGGGTGCGCTTTCTGCGCGGCCGCGCCGGGTGGCACTGGCAAAGGGCGATGGCCGCGCATGGATAATCGAGGCGATTCTAGGCCGCGCCGGGGCCTGCCGCCACCCGATTTCCGCCGCTCACGGTTGCGATCGCGTCGGCCCGCGTTTGGCCTCGCCGATGGCGGCGGCAAGCGCGGCCGCGAAGTCCTCCTTCTCGCCCGGCGAGAGGAAGGCGGCGATGGGCAGGCGCTTGCCGCGCGTGACCAGGAACAGGCGGGTGACGCCGAAATCACCATGGGTTTCGCGGTCGAGCCGCGTCCATAGCGGGTTGAGCGTCCACTCGGCCAATTTGCCGCGATGGTTGACGCGGCGCACGGTCAGCGCGGAGGCGGTGACGACGACCTCCTCGAAGGCGCGGGCGGAGCGGTAATTGGCGCGGAACGCCCAATAGACGATCGCCACGTCGAGGCCGAGAAATCCGATCACCGGCCAGGCGCCGATAGCGGCGAAGGTGAGGCCGGTGAGGAAGCTCACGCCGCCGATGGTCAACATGACAATGACAAATCCCGTGCCGCCGAGCGAGCGGTGCGGGGTGATGATGGCGGAAAACAGCGCCGGCTCGACGCCGGGCGTATTGATTTCGCTCATGGCGGCCGACTATATCGAATGCATGGGGCGCAAGACCACGCGAAAATCGCCGGCGACAAAGCCACCCGCCGCGCGCGCCGCCGTGGCGGGGTCGGTCCGCCCCTGGAACGCCGCCAAGGCCGCGCAGGCCTTTGGCCGCTTCCAGCAGGCCCTTGCCGATCCGCGCGGCGAACTGCACTCCGTCAATGCGTTCACGCTCCTGGTCGCGGTGGTGCTGTCGGCGCAGGCGACCGACGCCGGCGTCAACAAGGCGACGCCGGCCCTGTTCGCCCTCGCCGATACGCCGGCGAAGATGGTCGCGCTTGGCGAGGAGCGCGTGCGCGACCTCATCAAGAGCATCGGCCTCTTTCGCACCAAGGCCAAGAACGTGGTCGCGCTCTCGGCGAGGCTCATCGCCGATCACGCCGGCGCGGTGCCGCGCGAGCGCGCGGCGCTCGAGGCGCTGCCCGGTGTCGGCCGCAAGACCGCCAATGTCGTGCTCAATATCGCCTTTGGCGAGCCGACCATCGCGGTTGACACGCATGTCTTCCGTGTCGGCAACCGTACCGGGCTCGCCGCCGGCAAGACGCCGCTGGAGGTCGAACTGACGCTCGAATCCATCGTTCCCGCGCGCTTCAAGCCGCACGCGCATCATTGGCTGATCCTGCATGGCCGCTACGTGTGCAAGGCGCAAAAGCCCGACTGCGCGCGCTGCCGTATCAACGATCTTTGCGGCTGGCCGCAGAAGCGTATCTAGCGCGTTTCACTCGAAATTCGCTTTGCTGGCGCCCGCGCCTCCTCCTCGGCGATGCGCTTGCGCACATGCACCATGAGCGCGGTCGCGAACAGCGGCGTCGCCAGGTTGAGGATCGGGATCGACACAAAAGCGGCGACGATCATGCCGGCGGCGAACACGCCGCCGCGATTGGCGCGGCGCAGCGCCTTGGCCGACGCCGGATCGAGCGTGCGCATGGAAACGAGCTCGAAATATTCGCGACCGAGCAAATAGGCATTGGCGAGGAAAAAGATCACAAGGCCCAGCCCGGCGACGAGCAGGAACGGCGCCGCGAAAAGGTAGACGCCAAGCGCCAGCAGCGCCGTGCGCACGCCCTCAAGCGCCGCGCGCGCGAAGGGGACCGGCCGGCCGGGCGGGTCGCGCGGGTAGTGATCGCGCTCGACCAATAAGGCGATCTCGTCGGCGAAAAACCCGCCGACAAGGGCCGTTACCGCGGGCATGAGAAAGACCGCGCCGGCGAATAGCCCAAACCCGACCACGAAGGCGATGATCCAGCCCAAGACAACGACCGGCAGATGCGCGGCGCCGCCAAGCGTTCCCTCGATCCAGGCGCTTCCGGCACCGCCAAGCCAGACCAGCAGGCGGTCGAGCGCGATGCCGACGACCACAAGGAGCGCGATCGCCAGCGCCATCGACTTCAACAGCACCACGCGGAACGGCGCGGAGAACATCTGTTCCGCCGCCTTGATTGCGCCGGCGATCATCGTGGTTTTTCCTTTGCAAATGCGGTCAGGCTCGCGCGCCTGCGGTCGCAGCGGCTGCTGTGTCGAACCAAGCGTCAATCGCGGCCCGGCGCCACGTGCCGCGTCACCGGCGCGGAGACTACTTTTCCTCGCGCGCCTGAGTGATTAAACATGATATTCAAACGCGATAAAGCAACAGGAAGACGGCTATGGCGCCAGCGCACACGCTTTACGACAAGATCTGGGCCGACCATCTGGTCGATCAGCAGCCGGACGGGACGTGCCTCATCTATATCGACCGCCATCTCGTGCATGAGGTGACCTCGCCGCAGGCTTTCGAGGGCTTGCGCACCGCCGGCCGCAAGGTGCGCGCGCCGGAAAAGACGCTCTGCGTCGTCGATCACAACATACCCACGACCGACCGCTCCAAGCCCAATCCGGACCCGCAAAGTGCCACGCAGATCGCAGCCTTGGCGCGCAATGCCAAGGATTTCGGCCTCGAATATTTCAACGAGTTCGACCGCCGCCAAGGGATCGTGCACGTCATCGGCCCGGAGGAGGGCTTCACGCTGCCGGGCACGACGATCGTATGCGGCGACAGCCATACCGCGACGCATGGCGCGTTCGGCGCGCTCGCCTATGGCATCGGCACCTCCGAGGTCGAGCACGTGCTGGCGACGCAGACGCTCATCCAATCGAAATCCAAGAACATGCGCGTGATCGTCGACGGCGCGCTGCCGCCGGGCGTCACCGCCAAGGACATCATCCTCGCCATCATCGGCGAGATCGGAACCGCCGGTGGCACCGGCTGCGCGATCGAATATTCCGGCGCCGCCATCTCCGCGCTGTCGATGGAGGGGCGCATGACGGTATGCAACATGTCGATCGAGGGCGGCGCGCGCGCCGGCATGATCGCGCCCGACGCGAAGACCTATGACTATCTCAAGGGGCGGCCGAAGGCGCCCAAGGGCGCGGCCTGGGACGCCGCGCGGCGCTATTGGGAAACGCTGCGTTCCGATGACGGCGCCTATTTCGACCGCGAGGTGCGGCTCGATGCCGCGAGCCTGCCGCCGCTGGTGACATGGGGCACGAGCCCCGAACAGGTCGTAGCCATCGGCGGGCGCGTGCCGACGCCGGAGGAGGTGGCGGCGGGCAAGCGCGAGGCGGCACAACGCGCGCTCGCCTATATGGGCCTCAAGGGCGGGGAGAAGATCACCGATATCGCGCTCGACCGCGTGTTCATCGGCTCGTGCACGAATTCGCGCATCGAGGATTTGCGCGCGGTGGCGCACATCGTGCAAGGCAAGCACGTCAAGCCGAGCGTCAACGCGATGATCGTGCCGGGCTCGGGCATCGTCAAGGAACAGGCCGAGGCGGAGGGCCTGCACAAAATCTTTCTCGCCGCCGGCTTCGAGTGGCGCGAGCCCGGCTGCTCGATGTGCCTGGCGATGAACCCCGACAAGCTCGCCCCCGGCGAGCGCTGCGCTTCCACGTCGAACCGCAATTTCGAGGGCCGTCAGGGCTACAAGGGGCGCACCCACCTGGTCTCGCCGATCATGGCCGCCGCCGCCGCCATCGCCGGCCATTTCGTCGACGTGCGCGAGTGGCGTTAGGTCCAATCCGCCTCGCTCGGCCTATGTGTCGGCGAGATAGGCGCCGCCGATGGCGGCCACGTAGCGCTCGATGGACGTGGCGAGAATGCGCTTGGCGTCGGTGGCGATGACGCGGTCGAAATAATGTCCGTAGACCCGCTCGAAGGCGAAGGGATCGAGCGCCTTGCCGATGCGCCGCACCTCCTGCGCGCCGAGCGGGATGAAATTCGGGTAGCTGCGCATGAAGCTGAAGAATTTGCGGTCGGTGGTAATCGTCAAGATGTCGCCGGCGCAGACCACGCCGCGCCCCTCCGCGCCGCCCGCCCAGTGCAGCACGCTGCCGCCGGGAAAATGTCCGCCGCAGCGGACCAGCGTCACGTCGGGCGCCAGTTGCAGCGTCTCGCCGTCCCAGTAACGCAGCGCCGCGTCCTGGCGTGACACCCAGCGTCGGTCGGCAGCGTGCAGGTGGATCGGCACGCCGCCGAAGGCGCGGCTCCATTCAACCATGGACGTGTAGAAATGCGGGTGCGAGATGGCGATCGCGGTGATGCCGCCAAGCGCCTTGATCAGCGTGACGCTCGCATTGTCGAGGTACGCGATGCAGTCCCACAGGACATTGCCGCCGCCCGCGCGCACCAGCAGCGCGCGCTGGCCGATGGCGAAGGCCGGCTGCGTGCCGATGCCGATAATGCCCGGCTCGTATTCCCTGTAGGCGTTGAGGTGGGTGATCGCGAGCTTGTCGAGCGTCGTCCAGCCCTGCCCCGTCGGCGGCACGTATTGGCGCTCTTCCGTGCAGATCATGCATGCGGGCGGCGGCGCCTCGGCCGGCGCGTACTGCGCGCCGCAGGCGGTGCAGATATGGGCGTTCATGTCGCTAGAATGCTTCCTGTTTCAATGGAATCGGAAAGCGCTCGATATCCTTGTCGCTTTGCCGCATTTTCCGCGGCGAACCGGTTCCCGCCTCGCCGGAAAATGCTTCCGCTCGCTCGCTTGCGCGCGCCGGGGTTACGATTTCCCGCGCGCGGCGGTCGCGACCGCGAGCAACGTGCGCTGGGCGATGGCGTCGCCGAGCATGGCCTGGCGCCGCGTCTCGAGCACCGCGTCCGCGACCCGCGTCACCAGGCGCATCAGCCGCGCCGCCGTCCACAATTTGAGCGCCGCCTCGATCGCGGGCTTGCGCTTGAAATGCAGCGGCGGCCGCAAGTTGTCGATGACTGTCTGCATCCGGGCGCCGGCCTCGATATCGATTGCCATGCGATGCAGCGCCATGGCCTGGCGCAGGCCGGCGCCGAGAATGACGCCGCCGGGAAAATTGGCCGCCGCCCGCGCATAGAGCGTATCGACGGCGGCGGTATTGCCGCACAGCGCGGCGTCGGCGACGGCGTCGAGGGCGGTCGCGGAGGCGTCGGCGCAGACGGCGAGGATGTCGTCGATGTCGAGTTGGCGCGCGTCGCCGGCATAGATGATGAGTTTGTCGATCTCGCCGCGCGAGGCCATGCGGTCGCCGCCGAGAAGCGACATCAACAGCGCGCGCGCGTCGGCGGCGATGCCGACGCCGGCGGGTCGCGCTCGCCGTCGGCGTAGCAGGCGATCGCCGCCACGTTCTTGGCGCGTTCGCACGCATTGCGCAGCGGTGTCCCGCGCCGCAGGTCGCCGGCCTCGATGACGACGCGGCAATCGGACTGCGGCGGCGCCGCGATCAGCGCCTCCAGCGCGGGGAGGATATTGCGGCCATTGGCCTTGACCCAAACCGCGCGCCGGCCGCCAAACAGCGGCACGGTATGGGCTTCCTCGACCAGCCGCTCGGGAACGGCGGCGAGGTCGTCGGCGTCGATGCGGGCAAGCGAGAACGGGTCGTTGGGATCCTCGACGCTGGCGCGGATCAGCATTTGCGCGCGTTCGGCCACCAAGCCGGAATCGGGACCGAACACGAGCACGATCGGATGCGCCGTGTCGGGCTTGGCGACGAACCGGTCGGCCTCCGACGCTTTGATCGCGACCACTTTCGCGTCACGTCTTGGCGACGAAATAGGAGGCGAGCCGCGTGCGCAGATGCTCGACGAGCACGCCCACGGCGCGGTTTTCGGCGTCGCGCAAACCGCGCTGGCGCGCGAAGCGCTGCTCCTGGCCAGGCACGTCGTAGGACACGCGCGCGAAGGTCGAGCCGCTGACGACGGTCTTGTTGGGGCCAATCTCGATCAACTGATAGGTCGCGTTGATGCCGTAGTTTTCCAGCTCGGAGCGCGCGGTGCGGGTATCAACGATAACCTGGTCGCGCTTGGTCGAAATCCTGATCACCAATCGGTGCGTCGGCGGTAACGCGCCGCCACCGCCGGTGGTTACGAACAACAGCTTGTCGCGCAACTCGATGGCGAGGCGCTGCTCGAAGGCCGGCAACGTCGTGGCCACTGGCACGACATCGACGCCGGCAATGGCATCGCGGATGTTCGAGCCGGTGACCGTGCGGTCGCCATAAACCGGCTGGAAGCAGCCGGCATTGGCGAGTCCCGCGGCGATGACGCCGGCGATCGCGGCCGCGCGGCGCCGGCCCGAAGTTTCACGCCACCACATTGACGATCCTCCGCGGCACGACGATGACCTTCTTCGGCGCCTTGCCGTCCAGCGCGCGCCTGACCGCGTCGAGCGCCAGCGCCGCCGCCTCAATATCGGCGCTTGGCGCGTCGCGCGCAACCGTGACGTCGGCGCGCTTGCGGCCATTGACCTGTACCGGCAGTACAATCGTGTCCTCAATGAGGAGGCCGGGTTCGACGCGCGGCCACGGCTCGGCGGCCACCAGGGTTGCGTGGCCGAGCGTGCTCCAGCATTCCTCGGCCAAATGCGGCATCATCGGGTGAAACAAGAGCACCATGATTTCGGCGGCTTCATGGACGGCCCAAATGACGTCATCGCCCGGGTTGGGGTCGCTTTTCGCGGCGGCAAGGCCGGCCTGCAACGCATTGGCGAACTCATAGATATGCGCCACGCAAACGTTGAAATGCAGCTTTTCCACGTCGGCGGTCACCTTGGCGAGGGCGCCGTGGGCGGCCTTGCGCAGCGAGAGCGCCGGCGCGTCGAACGTGGCCGGACGCGTCGTGGCGAGGCCGCGCGTCATCGTCGCCGCCTCGGCGATGAGCCGCCACAGCCGTTGCGTGAAGCGCCAGGCGCCCTGCACGCCGCGCTCGGTCCATTCCACGTCGCGATCGGGTGGCGAATCGGAAAGCATGAACCAGCGCGCGACGTCGGCGCCATAGGTCGCGATGATGTCGTCGGGATCGACGGTGTTGCGCTTCGACTTCGACATTTTCTCGATTGGGCCGACTTCCACCGCCTCGCCGGTGGCGATGCGCGTCGCGCGCCTGGCCGCGCCTGAGCCTTCGATGCGCACCTCGGCCGGAGTGAGCCAGGCACCGTCGGCGGCGCGCAAGGTCTCGTGCACGACCATGCCTTGCGTGAACAGGCCGGCGAATGGCTCGTCCATGCCGACATGGCCGGTGGCGCGCATGGCGCGGGTGAAGAAGCGCGAATACAGGAGGTGCAGGATCGCGTGCTCGACGCCGCCAATATACTGGTCGACCGGCAGCCAGTGATCGACCATGGCGCGCTCGGTCGGCGCGCGCACGGTCCACGGGTCGGTGAAGCGCGCGAAGTACCACGAGGAATCGACGAACGTGTCCATGGTGTCGGTCTCGCGCCGCGCCGCGGCGCCGCATTGCGGGCAGGCGACGTTTTTCCATGTCGGATGGCGCTCAAGCGGATTGCCCGGCTTGTCGAACGCCACATCGTCGGGCAACGTGACCGGCAAATCCTTTTCCGCCGCCGCCACCACGCCGCATTGCGCGCAGTGGATCACCGGGATTGGGCAGCCCCAATAGCGCTGGCGCGAGATGCCCCAGTCGCGCAGGCGGTAATTGATCTGGCGGTGGCCCGCGCCCTGCTGCTGCGCCGCGCCGATCGCGGCGTCGATCGCTTCCTTGATGCGCATGAGCGGCGCCGCCGCGCCGGCGACCGGGCGCACGTAGAAAAACGCGCCTTCGCGCGCCGCCGCGCCGCCGCGCGCGTCGATCAAGGCACGGCGCTGGGCGCAGTCCTCGATCGCGCCCGTCTCGATACGCTCGGCATGCTCGACGCCGTACCTGTCGTCGCCGCCAACGTCAAAGGCCCTGCTGGTGACGTGAAAGAGTTCGAGTTGCTCGCCGCCCGGCGTGCGCGCGAGGACGTGCGGATTGCGCGCGAACGCCTCGCCGAACGCGGCGAGTTCTTGCGCGTTCGGTGCCGCGGCGCCCGGTGGGTGCAGCACCTCGATTACCGGCAGGCCGTATTTGCGCGCGAAATCGAGGTCGCGCTGGTCGTGCGCCGGGCAGCCGAAAATGGCGCCGGTGCCGTATTCCATGAGGATGAAATTGGCGACATAGACCGGCAACGTCCAGGTCGGGTCGAATGGGTGGATGGCCTTGATGCCGGTGTCGAAACCGCGCTTCTCCGCGGCCTCGATCGCGGCCTCCGACGTGCCGGTGGCGCGGCACTCGGCGATGAAAGCGGCGAGCGCGGGATACTCTTTCGCCGCCGCGT